>NZ_JPJG01000070.1 GCF_000765235.1 Oscillibacter sp. ER4
CAAGGGGCAGAGCCCCTTGTGTTCTTTTGGGGGTCAAAGGGGGGGGCCATTCTCTCACGTGAGAGAATGGCCCCCCTTATCCCGTGCAGCGCCTACGGCGCTGCTTCCCCGTGCCTTTGGCACAAAAAAGAGCTCCCTCTGCCGAGAGAACTCTTTTTCGTTATTTTTTAATACAGCTTTGCGCCGGCCGGAATGTGAGGATCCACCATCAGCAAATGGAGCTTTTCTTCGCCGTTTTCGTGATGCACGGCGGAGATGAGCATGCCGCAGGAGTCGATGCCCATCATCTTGCGCGGGGGCAGGTTGACGATGGCGATAGCGGTCTTGCCGACGAGCTCCTCGGGCTCGTAATACTCGTGGATGCCGGAGAGGATGATGCGATCCTCGCCCGTGCCGTCGTCGAGCACAAACTGCAGCAGCTTCTTGGACTTCTTCACCGCCTCGCACGCCTTGATCTTGACGGCGCGGAAGTCAGACTTGGAGAAGGTGTCAAAGTCGACCTGGTCAGCGAACAGCGGCTCGATCTCGACCTTGGAGAAGTCGATGACCTCCTCCTTCTTCACTTCGGCGGGAGCGGCTTCCGCCTTGTCGGCCTTCTTGGGCATGTCCAGCGGCTTCATCGTGGGGAAGAGGATGACGTCGCGGATGGAGTCGGTACCGCAGAGCATCATCGCGCAGCGGTCGATGCCGAAGCCCAGGCCGCCCGTCGGGGGCAAACCGTATTCGAGGGCCATGACGTAATCCTCGTCCATCATCTCGGCCTCGTCGTCGCCGTTGGCGCGCTTTTCGACCTGCGCCTTGAAGCGCTCGTACTGATCCATCGGGTCGTTGAGCTCAGTGAAAGCGTTGCCCATCTCGCAGCCGCAGATGAACATCTCGTAGCGCTCGGTGAGGTACGGGTCAGACGGGCTGCGCTTGGCAAGCGGGCTCACTTCGACGGGGTACATGGTGATGAACGTCGGCTGGACGAGGGTCTCCTCGACCTTCTGGTCGAAGGTCTCGTACAGGGCGTTGCCCCAGGTCTTGTCCACGCCGTCCATGTCGACGCCGACGCTCTTGGCGAGCGCGACGGCGGCCTCGGCGTCGCCCTCGATCGCCATAAAGTCCGCGCCGGTCACTTCCTTGACGGCGTCAGCCATCGTGACGCGCTTCCACGACGGGGTCAGGTCAATGTCCTTGCCGAGCCACCGGATCTGATAGGTGCCGAGGATCTCCTTCGCGGCGCCGGAGAGGATGGCCTCGAGGATGTCCATCATGCCGTCGAGGTTCGTGTAGGCCTGATAGAGCTCGCAGGTGGTAAACTCGGGGTTATGCTTGGTGTCCATACCCTCGTTGCGGAAGATGCGGCCGACCTCGTACACGCGCTCCATGCCGCCGACGATCAGGCGCTTTAAGTGCAGCTCGGTGGCGATGCGCATGTACATGTCGATATCGAGGGTATTGTGGTGCGTGATGAAGGGGCGCGCATTCGCGCCGCCCGCGATGGGGCTCAAAACCGGCGTCTCGACCTCCATAAAGCCGATGGAGTCGAGGTAGCGGCGCAGATACGCGACAAACTTCGAACGAATTTCGAAGTTGCGCTTGGACTCGGGGTTGATGATCAGGTCCACATAGCGCTGACGGTAGCGCGCTTCCTTATCGGTCAGGCCGTGGTACTTCTCCGGCAGGGGACGCAGAGACTTACTGAGCAGCGTGATCTTCTTGGCACGCACGCTCATCTCGCCGCGCTGGGTGCGGAACACCTCGCCCTCGACGCCGACGATATCGCCGATGTCGTACTTCTTGAAGCGGTTGTACTCCTCCTCATCCATCTCGTCCTTGCGGGCGTAGAGCTGGATGCGGCCGGACTTGTCCTGCAGATCGCAAAAGCTGACCTTGCCCATGCCGCGTTTGCTCATCAGGCGGCCCGCGACGCGGACCTCGCTGCCCTCAAGCGCGTCAAAGTTGTCCTTGATGTCCTGAGCGTGGTGCGTCACGTCGAAGCGCGTCTCCTTGAAGGGATCGCGGCCCTCGGCGCGCAGCGCTGCGAGCTTTTCGCGACGGACCTTCAGGATCTCGCTGAGGTCCTGCTCGGGAGCGTTGGTCTGGATATTTTCTTCAGCCATGATATTTCTTTACTCCTACTCTATATAATACAGCTTAACGTTCGATCTTGACGATGCGGTAGACGATGGCGCCGACAGGGGCCTCCACCATGACCTCGTCGCCCTCTTTTGCGCCCATGAGCGCCTTGCCGAAGGGGGAATCCTCGGAGATGGCGCGGTGCATGGGGTCGGCCTCCTGCGAGCCGACAACCTTATACTCGGGCAGCTCGCGACCGGACTTCACATCCTGCACGGTCACACGGCAGCCGATGCTGATGCCGTTCGTGCCCGCGTCGTTTTCGTCGACGATGACGGTGTGCAGCAGTATCTCCTCGACCTCAGCGATACGGGAGTACAGCTTGCCCTGCTCGTTTTTCGCTTCATCATATTCGCTGTTTTCGCTCAGGTCGCCGAAGCCGCGCGCCTCTTTGATGAGGTCCGCCACTTCCTTTTCACGCACGGTCTTGAGGTAGGTGAGCTCCTTTTGCAGCTCTTCCTTGCGCTCCGCGCTCATCTTGTACTCTTTTTTCATGTTCGCCATATTGAGATCGTTCCTTTCTTTCGCGCCCGCAAAATTGCGCGGCGCGCACACGAATACCATTTTAGCGAAATAATTATAGTGATTTTGCCCCGTGTTGTCAAGGTAAGTTTGTGTTTTCTCCCCCATCGGGCGGCATTTTCACATCTTTTACCCAAATTTCGTCCGCGCGGCGCGCAAGCGAGGCGTAGAGTGCGCAGATGAGCTGATCTTCATTCCAGATCATCGCTGCATCGCCCAGGTTTTCCGTCCCATAGGCGACAGAAACCGCACCGCTCCCCAGCGGCAGCACAAGGCCGTCGGGCAGCGGGAAATCGTCGAAGCAGACGCTCAGGTCGGCGGCGATCCTCTCGTCCGTCTGCAATGTATGGACACTCGCGCCGCAGTCCCAGCGCAGCGTGCGCGCAAGGCGCTCGCCATTCGGCGCGCAGAGTGCAAGATAGCGCACATCTTTAGAGAGCTCGCGCGCCGCCGCTTCGAGCGCCGCACTCTGCGAGGGTGCGCACAGCGCGATACGTGCCCGCTCCGGCGCAAGGCCGAGCCGCGCCATCGCGCGGCGGATGATCTCCGCCGCCTTTGCCATGCGCAGCGGCTGCTCGGGCGGCGGCAGGACACCACAGCGCGCAAATACCTCCGCATATGGATAATCCTTGGGAAACACGGCATAGCTCACACGGCGCTTTTGCAGGTATTTTGCTGCGCGCTTGGCCGAAAGTGCAGCAAGCATTCCCTCGCCGCGCGATGCGTAGGCCGCGCCAAAGCGCACGCCGCAAAGCGTGCGCGCGCCGTTTTTCTCCCCCGTGTCCCGATAGCAGACCAATCCCTGCAAAATGACCCCTCCCCGCAAAAAAGCTCCCCGCCAGTATATGGCGGGGAGCTTGTGCGTTATGCGGTTTACCAACCCTTGATATAGTCGGTGAGGTACTTGAGCGGGTTGATGATCCGTCCGTTCTCGGTGATCTCAAAGTGCAGGTGCGGGCCGCTGCTCACGCCGGTCGTACCGGTAATGCCGACGACCTGACCCTGCGCGACATACGTGCCCACGCTGACCGAACGGGATGACAAATGCTGATACGTCGTCGTGTTGCCGCTGCCGTGGCTGACGACCACATAGTTGCCGCGGTACTTGTTGTAGGCCGAGATGATGACCGTGCCCGCCTTGGCGGCGACGGCCTGCGTCGTGTAGCCCACGCGGCCGATGTCAATGCCCGCGTGATTCGTCGACGCGCCCGCGATGCCCGTGTAGCGCGCGCCGAGCGGCGAGGTGACATACTTGCTCGAGCACGGCCAGATGTAGCCGCCATAGGTCACGGTGGTGTTGCCGTTCTTTTCGGCAAGCTCACGGGAAAGGCGCACGATCTCCGCCTGCTGGCGCTCCATCGCGGCATCCTTTTCCGAAAGGACCTGCTTGTACTGCGCTTCGTTCGCCTTGAGCTCGGCAAGCACCTTCTCCGCCTCGGCGCGCTGGGTATTCAGCTCGCTCTTTTTGGCAACGAGCGTCTCCTTGGCGCTCTGCTGCTCGGCAAGGGACGTTTCGAGTGAAGCCTTCTTCTGCTCGATCTGCTCGCGCAGGGCACGCAGATCGTCGATGACCTTCTGGTCGCTGTCCATGATCTCGCTGATGAAGTCCATGGCGCTCAGCAAGTCAGAAAAGCTCGCCGAGTCGAACAGCACCGACCAGTAGGACACCGTACCGCGCTCTTCCATCGAGCGCACACGCTCGCAGAACTTTTCGTACTGGCGCGCCTCTTCCTCTTCGTTCTCGCGGATCTCCTGCTCAGTCTGCGTGATGAGAGACTCATAGTTGCTGATGAGCGACTCGACGCTCGTGATCTCCGACTGAAGCAAGTTGATCTGCTTGTCGATGTTCTCCTTCTGCGCAAGCGCCGCACTCTTGTCATTCTGGATGGACTTGAGCTCCTTTTCAAGCTGCGACTTTTCCGAGTTCATACCGCTGAGCTCGTCTTTGAGCTTGTCGATATCCGCCTGCGTAACGGCGGAGGCGTCCTGCACCAGGGAAAGCGGTGTCAGCTCCGTCAGCGTCAGCGACGCAACGACAGCCAGCACCAGGAGGATACGTGCAATCTTTTTCTTACTCATCGTCCGCCTCCCTCACACGTGCAGGAACTTGCGGATAGCCGTCATGCTGCCACCCACACCGATCAGGATACCGGCGGCGGCAAAGATCGCAGCCACGGGCCGCCAGATCGACGTAAAGTCGACGATCGTCAACAGCTGCAGCCGGTCGGACATCGCAAGGCTCTTTGCGACCGATTCATACAGCAGCCACTGCAAGCCAAAGCCAAGCACCGCGCTGAGGAGGCCGATCATAAAGCCCTCGTACACGAACGGCCAGCGGATGAAGCCGTTCGTCGCGCCGACCATCTTCATAATGGCGATCTCGTCGCGGCGGTCGAATGTCGTGAGCTTGATGGTATTCGAGATGATGAAAACCGACACGAGCAGCAAAATGGCAATGAGCGCGATGCACACTACGCTCGCAACATTTCGCAGCGTGATAAAGCCGCCCGCGATGTCTTCGTCCACGCGGACATTGGCAACGCCTTCGACATTGTCGAGGATATCCTGTGCAGTCTTGCCGGAAATGCTCAGATCGTCAACATAGACAGCGTAGCGGTCGCGCAAAATCTCGGGGTCAAGGTTCTGGAACATGTTGTCCCCCTCGTAACGCGCCTCAAAGGACTTCATCGCCTCTTCCTTGCTGATGAAGACGCATTCCTTCACATTGGCGCGCTGCTCGATGGCGCGGCCCACGGCCTTGGTCTGCGCATCGTCGCAGCTCTCGTCCACGAAGGCGAGAATTTCATACTCGCTCTCAAGCTGCTGGAGCTGCACCTGCGCGTTGTACGCCACAAGCGAAAATGTACCCATGACGACAAGGCAGGCGACCGTAATGCCCACGGCCGCAAAGGACATGAATCCGTGCGAGAACATGTTGCGCATGCCCTCGCCGAAAAAGTAAGAAAAATCGTGTTTGCGCATAGCTTACCTCGCATTATAGCCGACGCCGTCGCCATCGCTCATGATGACGCCCTGTTCGAGCGTGACGACGCGTTTTTTGAACTGATTGACAAGATCTTTCTCGTGCGTGACGACGACCATCGTCGTGCCGAGCTGGTTGATGCGCTCGAGCAGGCGCATGATCTCCAGCGAGCGCGCGGGGTCCAGGTTGCCCGTCGGCTCGTCGGCGATGATGGTGCTGGGGTTGTTGATGAGCGCACGCGCAATGGCCACGCGCTGCTGTTCGCCGCCGGAGAGCTCGTTGGGATAACGGTCGGTCTTTTCCTCAAGTCCGACGAGCTCAAGCACATAGGGGATGCGCTTTTTAATCTCGCGCGGCGAAGAACCGACGGCGCGCATGGCGAAGCTCAGGTTCTCATAGACCGTTTTCTTCTCGATCAGGCGGAAGTCCTGGAAGATGACGCCGACGGAGCGGCGCAGCAGCGGGATCTGCCGCTCGGCAATGTTCGTCAGGCTGAAGCCGTTGACGGCGATCTGACCGGACGTCGGCACGATCTCGCCGGTGAGCAGCTTGATAATCGTCGACTTGCCGCTGCCGCTCGGGCCGACCAAAAAGACGAATTCCCCATCCTCGATGCGAAGCGAAATGCCCTTTAAGGCCGTCGTGCCGCTCTCGTATTCCTTTACTACATCGCTTAGGCGTATCATGCTCTTCCCTCAGTTTCCAGCAGGTTTTGACTCGATCCCGCAAATTTTCAGTCTTTATTATAGCGCGAAGCGCCCGCGATGGCAACAGGTAATTATGTAAACTTTCAACTTTTTTGCCGCAAAATGGCGAAAAAACAAGGACTGTCTGAAGGCAGCCCTTGTCAAATTCTTTTTCTTTACGCTTCGATGCCGCGGGAGGCAAGGTACTTTTTGACCATGAGCGCGACCTTGAAGGTGATGGCGTCGTCGAACTCGCGCAGGTCGAGGCCCGTGAGCTTCTTGATCTTCTCGAGACGGTAGACGAGCGTATTTCTGTGGACGAACAGCTTTCTCGCCGTTTCGGAGAGGATGAGGTTGTTCTCGAAGAACTTGTTGATCGTAAAGAGCGTCTCCTTGTCGAGCGCGTCGATGGGGTTCTTCTTGAAGACCTCCTGCAGGAACATTTCGCACAGTGTCGTCGGCAGCTGATAAATGAGGCGGCCGATGCCGAGGTTTTCATAGCTGATGATGTACTTCTCGGTGTCGAAGACCTTGCCGACCTCGATCGCCATCTGCGCTTCCTTATAGGACTTCGCGAGGTCGCGCAGGTGCGTCGCCACCGTGCCGATACCGACGACCACAGTGCTCTCACCGTTCACGCGCAGCGTCTCTTCGATCTGCGCGGCGGTCTTTTCAAGGTCGCTCATCTCCACATTGTCGCCGAGCTGCTGCACAAGCACCACATCGTCCTCGCCCATGGAAAGGACAAAGCTCGTCTGCCGGTCGGGGAAGATGTTCTGCACGATCTCGACGGGGATAGCGTCGGCCTTTTCGTCCGTGCGGCGGACGACGAACACGCCGCGGTTGAGCTCGGCTTCGACATGCAGCTCCTTGGCGCGGACGTAGATATCGCTTAAAAGAATGTTATCGGAGAGGATGCTCTTGACAAACGACGTCTTGTCGTGCTTTTCCTCGTAATAGCTCTTGGCGGTGTTGAGCGCGACGGTCGCCATGCTGCAGACGGTCGAGCTGAGCGCGTCCTCGCCGCGGGTGAAGGCCGCAAAGTCGAACTGACCGCCCCAGCCCTCGAGCGCCTTGAAGGTCTTGCCCTCGAGCGCGGTGCAGGCGCCCTCGGCCTCATTGATCGGCTGCACCAGATGCGGCCAGCGCTGGCCGATCTCCGGCAGGTCGGTGCAGGCGATGACCGTGCCCTCGGAGTCGATCACGCCAATGACCGTATCGGTCGTTTCCTTAAACTGTAAAACGATGTTCTGAAAAATCCTACCGGACATATTCCGTGCCTCCTTGATTTATTAGGGAGTTTGTGCATTCTGCCAACTTGATGGGACTATTATACTTTCTCCGTCTGACGATTGCAAGAACTTTTTTCTCTTTTCAACAATTTTTTTCTTCTTTTTTAGGCATTCCGTAAAGGAAGGACAAACGCTTACTTGTCCGCGCCCGCTTTTCCTTGGGCAAATTGCCCACTTTCCCGCAGGTTTTTGATCTCTTCCGCCGTGAGCAGGCGGTATTCACCCTTGGAAAGTCCCTCGTCAAGCGTGAGTGAGCCCATGCTCAGCCGCTTTAAGTAAACGACCGGCTTTCCGCGCGAGGCCAGCATCCGCTTGATCTGGTGGAATTTGCCCTCGTGGATGGTGATGAGCGCCTCGCTCTGCGCGTCGCTCTTTAAAATCTCAAGCTTTGCCGGAAGGCATTCAAGCCCGTCGCCGAGCGTGATGCCCTGCACAAAGGCTTTACAGTCAGCGTCGTCGAGCGCGCCGTCGGTGCGGACAAAGTAGACCTTGTCGACGTGCTTTTTCGGCGCGAGCAGGTCGTGCGCGAGCGCGCCGTCGTCGGTCAGAAGCAGCAGCCCCTCCGTGTCCTTGTCGAGCCGCCCGACGGGAAACAGGCCGATCTTTCGATACTCGGGCGCAAGCAGGTCGAGCACCGTCTCCCCGCGTCCGTCCTCGGTCGCCGAGAGCACGCCCGCGGGCTTGTGGAGCATCACATACGTGTGCTCGCGATAAAAAAGCTCTTCGCCGTTCACGCTGATGCGCGCGGTCAAGGGATCGCACTTGTCCTCCGCGCTGGCCGCGATGCGCCCGTCGACGAGCACGCGACCCTCGCGCACGAGGGTCTTGACCTCGCGGCGCGAATAGCGCCCGGTCGAGGCGATGATCTTGTCGAGTCTCTGCTGTGCCATGGTGGTTCCCGCCTTTCTGCATTCTGAAGTATCAGTGTAGCATACTTTTTCTTTCGGTGGAATAGCTTTTATCGAAAGGGTGTGGTCGCTTCATGTTCATCATCACCGCCAAGTGCTCCAAACGCCGCGTTGTAAAAATTCTGCTCATCTTCGCGCTGCTGCTCTCGCTCTTTCTGGCGCTGCGCGCGTGCCGGCATTCGTCTCCGCCGCCCGTCATCGCCGCCGGAACAAATGAAGAGCGCATTGCGTATCTTGCCTCCCTCGGCTGGGAGGTGAACGACCAGCCGATCGAAACGCTGAGCGTCACGCTGGGCGAAACGCTCGAAGAGCCGTATTTGAGCTACAACGACCTCCAGCGCTCGCAGGGCTTTGACCTCACACGCTATTGCGGGCAGACGCTCTCGCGTTACACCTATGTTGTGACTAACTATCCTGACGCCTCGCTCCCCTGTCAGGCCGACCTGTACGTCTGCGACGGCGCGCTCGCCGCGGGCGACATCGTCTGCACCGGCGAAAACGGCTTCATGGCAGGGCTCGCTTTCCCCGCCGGTTGACAGCGCTTTCTTCTCCCTCTCACAGCCCCCGTGCGGGGGCTTTTTCTTTTTGACTATTGCGCGCGGCTGTGGTATGATTTCGGTGAATTGATATAAAGGAATCATCCCATGGAATTTTACACCCTCGCCAGTTCGAGCGCCGGCAACGCCGCGCTCGTCTGTCACAACGATACCCGCCTTCTCATCGACGCGGGCATCTCCTGCCGCCGCATCACACAGTCGCTCGCGGTGCTGAACCTCACGCTCGACGACCTCGACGGCATTCTCATCACGCACGAGCACATCGACCATGTCCGAGGACTTGTGACGCTCGCCAAAAAATGCCCCGCCCCGCTGTATGCGACGTTCGGCACCGCGGCGGCCATCCAATACCCCGAGCCGCGCCTGCGTGCCTTTGCCGCGGGCAAAGAGTTTACGATCAAGGACCTGCACGTCCGCTCGTTCCGCACGTCGCACGACGCGAAAGAAAGCGTCGGCTACCGCATCGAGAGCGACGCAGGCTCGCTCGCCGTGCTGACGGATACGGGCTTTGTCACCGACGAAGCGCACGATGCCGCCCTCGGCGCGGACATGCTGCTGCTCGAATCGAATCACGACGTCGTGATGCTCAAAAACGGCGGCTACCCCTATTATCTCAAGCAGCGCATCCTGAGCGAGTACGGGCACCTGTCGAACGACGCCGCGGCGGAATTCGCCATCGAATGTGTCCGCGCGGGCACGAGCGACATTCTGCTCGCGCACTTGAGCGACGAGAACAACTCTCCCCAGCTTGCCGAATACACCGTCGGCCGCGCCCTGCAATCGAGCGGACTGAGCGTCCGCCTTGCCGCCGCGCCGCGCGACACCATCAGCGAGGTACACGTATGCAGAAGATCACCGTCCTTTGCGTCGGAAAACTGAAAGAGGCCTTCTACGAGCAGGCCGTCAAGGAATACGAAAAGCGCCTTTCGCGCTGCTGTAAGTTAGAGCTTTTGGAACTGCCCGAGCAGCGCCTTGGCGACGAGCCGAGCGAGGCGGAGATCCGCCAGGCCCTCAAAAAAGAGGCTGCGCTCGTCGAGCAGAAGCTGTCCAAGGGCGGCGCGCTCATCGCCATGTGCATTGAGGGGCAGGAGATGAGCAGCGTGGCGCTTTCGCAGAAAATGCAGCAGCTCGCCGCGCGCGGCGCGTCGCAGCTGACGTTCCTCATCGGGTCGAGCTTCGGCCTTGACGGGGACTTAAAGAAAAAAGCCGACCTGCGGCTCTCGATGTCGCCGATGACATTTCCGCACCACTTAGCGCGCGTGATGCTGCTCGAGCAAATCTACCGCGCCTACCAGATCGAGGCCGGGACCAAATACCACAAATGACTCATCATCAATATAAAGGAGGACACCGCCCATGTCGGATGAAGTGAAGCTCACCTGGGGCAAGACAGAAAACGACCTTTTGCAGCGCTGGCCCAAATCCGCCGACGGCACGCCGGAGGAGCCCGCGCTTTTGACCGTCGCAATGGACACGAACGCCGAGACGGACATGCTCTGCGCCATGCTCCGCTCGTATGACATCCCCGTGCTGCGCAAGTACGAGGGCGAGGGCTCGTTCGGCAAGATCGTGCTCGGCATGCCCGGCAGCGGCACGTGGCTCTATGTGCCGTCCTCGATGCTCGAGGACGCGAAAAATCTGATCCGCCCCATTGATGAAATTCCGGAACAGGAGGACATGCAATGAATTACCGTCAGGAATATGAAAAGTGGCTCGCCTCCCCCGCGCTGAGCGAGGACGAGAGAAACGAGCTCAAGGCCATCGCAAACGACGAAAAGGAGATTGAAAACCGCTTCTACGGTCCGCTCGAATTCGGCACGGCCGGCCTTCGCGGCACGATGTACGTTGGCCTTCACAACATGAACCGCCACGTCATCCGCTGGGCGACGCAGGGCTTTGCCAACGTCATCCGCGCTGAGGGCGAAGAGGCCATGAAAAAGGGCGTCGCCATCTGCATGGACTGCCGCAACCACTCGATGGAGTTTGCACGCGCCGCGGCCTGCGTCATGGCGGGCAACGGCATCACCGTCAAGCTCTTTGAGTCCCTGCGCCCGACGCCTGAGCTCTCGTTCGCCGTGCGCGAATACGGCTGCGAGGCGGGCATCAACGTCACCGCGTCGCACAATCCCAAGGAGTACAACGGCTACAAGGTCTACTGGTCGGACGGCGCGCAGCTGCCGCCCCAGCACGCCGCGGCGATCGCCAGGGAGCTCGAGCACATCGACATTTTCACCGGCGTCACGTCGATGGACTTTGACGAAGCCGTCAACAAGGGCCTCATCACGATGCTCGGTGAGGACTGTGACAAGCGCTTCATGGCAAATGTCATGAGCATGGTCAACGACTATGAGACCGTCAAAAAGGTCGCCGACGACTTCAAGCTCGTCTACACGCCCTTCCATGGCTGCGGCCACAAGCTCGTGCCCGAGGCGCTGACGCGTCTTGGCATCAAGCACCTTTTATGCGTGCCCGAGCAGATGGTCATCGACGGCAATTTCCCGACCGTCGTGTCCCCGAACCCCGAGAATCCCGAGGGCTTCGCCCTCGCCATTGACCTTGCCAAGAAGAACGACGTCGACTTCATCCTCGGCACCGACCCCGACAGCGACCGCGTCGGTATCATGGTGCGCAACAAGCAGGGCGAGTTCGAGCCTGTCACCGGCAACCAGACGGGCGTGCTGCTGCTCGACTATCTGATCGGTGCGATGAAGCGCGCGGGCAAGCTGCCTGCGAATGCCGCCGCGCTCAAGACTATCGTCACGACCGAGATGGCGCGCGCCGTGGCGGAGGCGAACGGCCTCGACTGCTACAACACGTTCACGGGCTTTAAGTTCATGGCCGAGAAGATGAACGAGCTTGAGGGCGCGGGCAAAAACACCGTCATCTTCTCCTACGAGGAGAGCTACGGCTACATGATCGGCCACTACGTGCGCGACAAGGACGCAGTCACGGCCTCGCTGCTGCTCACCGAAATGGCCGCGTGGTACTACTCCCAGGGCATGACGCTCTTCGACGCGCTCAACGCACTCTTTGAAAAGTACGGCTGGTACGGTGAAAAGACGCACAACCTCGTCATGCCGGGCCTCGACGGCGCGGAGAAGATGGCAAACCTCATGAAGCTCCTGCGCGAGACGCCGCCGAGCGAGATTGCGGGAGTTCCGGTTGCTGTGTACAAGGATTACGCAGACGGCACCGCGCGCGACGCCGCGAGTGGCAAGGTGACGAAGATCACGCTCTCGGGCTCGAACGTGCTGCGCTTCGAGCTCTGCGACGGCACGCACATCGTCGTGCGCCCGAGCGGCACCGAGCCGAAGATCAAGGTCTACATCCTCACCAAGGGCGCAGACGCGCAGGAGCGCGACGCAAACCTCGCCAAATACTCCGCCTGGGTCAACACCCTCGCCTGATATTTCCCTATCCCAAAGCAGCAAAGGGCGGCGCGGATCACGCGCCGCCCTTTTTCTATCTTTGCCGCCACGCGGCGAAAGGATGGTCCCCTCTCATGGCAATGCTCGCACTCTACTGGTCCATTATGATCGCCTGCTACCTCCTGGCCTCGCGCCTGCGAAAGTATGCAGAAAAATTCAAATTCGTGGACAAGCTCATGTCGCTTTCCGTTTATGCGCTGGTGCTTTTGATGGGCCTGCGCATGGGCGCAGACGAGGAGGTCACGTCGAGCCTCGGCAGCATCGGCATTCAGGCGCTTTTTGTCACGCTGCTGACTGCTGCGGGCAGCATGCTCGGCGCGTTCTCCGTGCGAAAGCTGCTGCACATCGACCGCCACGCCCACCCCGCCGGTGCAGTCGTCAACGAAGCGGAGGCTGTGCACGAAAAGGCCGACGTCTCGGGCGCGAAAATGTCTTTTATCATCCTGCTGATGGTCGTTGTCGGGATGCTGCTCGGTGATCTTGTCATCCGCCGCGTGTGCACCGACCTACCCGCCTTTCAGTCCCGCTCGGGCGACTATCTTGTAGTCGGTCTGTGTATCATGCTGGGGCTCATCGGCTTTTCCATGGGGCTGGACGGCAGCATTGCCCGCATTCTGCGCAACGCGGGGCTCGGCGTCATTTTAGTCCCCATCTTCGCCGTGCTCGGCACGTTGCTCGGCGGCGCTGTCTATGCCGCACTCTCACCCATGACGCTGCGCGAGGGACTGGCCATCAGCGCAGGCTTCGGCTGGTACACGATGGCCCCGAGCGTCATCGCAAGCGCGGGGCACACTATGGCGAGCGCGGTCTCGTTTCTGCACAATGTGCTGCGCGAGATGCTCGGTATCATTCTGCTGCCCGTCATCGCGGGCAAGATCGGCTATATCGAGGCCATCACCATCCCTGGCACCGCCTCGACTGACGTGTGCCTGCCGATCATCGAGCGGGTGTGCAACTCGGAAACGGTCGCCTACTCGTTCTGTACCGGCATGCTGATGTGCATCACCTCCGCAGCGCTGGTGCCGATCATCATCGGCGCGTAAAAAATCACCCTGCAATGCACGGAAGAAATAATAAAGGGGAGTTCTCTTGTGATAGAGGGCTCCCCTTTTCGCGTCTTTACACACGGTCAAGCAAGTGCGGTATCGGACGCTCACTGCACTGCCGGGCACTGCCGGCCTTCGTGGTCGATGGTATAGTCACAGGTGAGCAAGATCTTCGAAATCGGTACGATCTTATACCCCTCGGCGAGCAGGTAGTCGAGAATATCCGGCAGCGCCTCGGGCGTGTGCTCACCCGCGTTGTGGAACAGCACGATCGACCCGCTCTGCACCTTGCCCGTCACGCGCTTCGTGATCTCACCCGCCGAGATGCCCTTCCAGTCGAGGGAATCCCCACTGGCAGCACTTGGAAACGCCTGTCGTGCCTCGCTTCATGGCCTCCGCTGACTGTCTTCTTTCCGCCTATTCATAGCCCACCGCTGAACATGCCCAGAATCAATTCCATATTAGTAAAGTGTGTTCACCAGACACACAGCAGGAACTGCTGCCGCAGAATTGCGGCAGCAGTTTTGTGAAATTCAATCTGCGTTTGCTCAAATCAGCCAAGCAGGAACATACCAGTTTTTTGATCGACCGGGATCATATCCGGCGGCATGCAGATCACGGCACCGGTTCCAATCTTCGTTTTCAGATGCGCTACTCCAGCCGAGATGCTGTCAGCATCTGGTTCTTTCTCAATAGGATTCAGCACGCTGAAATTCTTTGCGGCATCCTTTGGCGCAGAATTTTTTTGATCTCTATCGGCGAAACGACACCATCCTGATAAATGATAAGGTCGATCTCCTTCTTGTTGCTGTCACGGTAGAAATACAGCGGCGGCTGAGATTTTCCCTGATTGAGGTAGCTCTTGTAGATCTCAGATACCACCCACGTTTCAAAGAACGCGCCGTCCATCGCTCCCCGCTCTAATGTCTCTGCGCTGGTCCATCTGGTGAGATGTGCGCAGAGCCCTGTGTCCAGAAAATACATTCTCGGAGCCTTGATCACTCGCTTCAAGGCGTTGTTGGAGTAGGGCTGGATCAGTGCCACAATCCCCGAGGACACCAGAATCGAAAGCCAATGTCTTTGCGGCCCGCCTCCCACATTTTTGCTAACAAAGCGTTTCTTCTATTCGGAGCACATCTTTTTACCCCATTGATCGCATTTCGCTTGGTCTCCACGCCATGCCTCAAAGTGTTAACTTTCTGAATTGTTGGCACCTCGACATAAAGGTAAACCCGTTCGCCCTCAGCTGTTCTTCTTCGTCCGAGCATCTGCATAAATTCGGTCTGATCACAAAAGGGAATGACAATGTGCCGCACGCCTTTATCGCTAATATTGACGCCGTTGTCCAAAACCTTGCCATTGCCAAAGCAGAAGGGAAGTACAGGGGCCGCAAGCCGATTGAGCGAAGCAATTTTGATGCGGTGGAAAAACTCTGGCGTGCGGGTACCATCAGCGCAGCTGAAGCCATGCGTCGTCTCGATATGAGCCGCAGCACCTTTTATCGAAAGGTCCGGCAGCACCTGTAATACATTTTTACACAGCCTTCAACAGGGTGGTAAAGCCGTCCGGAATAACTTCCGGCCCTGGCTCATACATTCTCGAAGGAGGAAACCCTTATGATTATCAAAAACACTTATTCAACCGTTGACCCTATAGAGCGCTCTGCGCGTCAGGCGGCGATCTGCCGTCGCTGCCTTCTGCTGCTGGCTGCCCGCGCGCAGAGGTGAGGCCGATGGATGCCATTTATGCGCGTCAGTCCATCGATAAAAAGGGCAGCCTTTCGATCGAGGGACAGATTGAACTGTGCCGGAAGTTTACTGTGGACGATGCCCTTGTTTTTTCGGACAAGGGCTTTTCCGGCAAAAACACCAAGCGGCCTGCTTTCGGCGAGCTCATGGAGGCGGTGGAGGCGGGCCGCATCAAAAAAATCGTCGTGTACCGGCTGGACCGCTTCAGCCGCTCCCTCGCGGATTTCAGCCAGATTTGGGAGCTTCTGCGTAAAAACGATGTCGAATTTCTGTCTGTCAACGAGCAGTTCGACACTTCCTCACCGATGGGACGGGCCATGCTCAACATTGTGATGACCTTTGCCCAGCTTGAGCGCGAAACGACCGCGGAGCGTGTGCGCGACAACTACCATCACCGCGTTTCCCTCGGTGCATGGCCGGGTGGTCCCGCACCGTACGGGTATGCGCTTTCCAAAGCTGAGCTTGACGGGCGCAAGGTCTCATCTCTGATAGCCGATGAAAACGCAAAGACTGTTCTCCACATTTTTGAAGAATATGTCCGGTCTGAAACATCGCTGCGCGCATTGGCTAAGGCTCTAACTGAGCAAGGCATTCACGGCCCCAAGCGCGAGGCGTGGGATAACGTGACTCTGTCCCGTATTCTGCGGAACCCCGTCTACGTGCAGGCTGACGAAGCGGTCTACTGCTATTACCTTGCGCAGGGCATCCAGATCCGCCAGACGCCCGAAGTTTTTGACGGCGTCCATGGCTGTCTTCTGATTGGGAAGCGCGACCGCAGCCGCGGCAAGTACACGAAAAAGGATGAGCAGATGCTCAGCCTGTCCACGCATGAGGGAATCATTCCGTCTTCCCTCTGGCTGCGTGTACAGGACAAGCTCTCCGGACAGATGCAGCTTCCCCGCGCCAACGCGGGTAAATACTCCTGGCTGACCGGTCTCTTAAAATGCAGCAAATGCGGCTATGCCGTCAAGGTCAACTACATAAAGTCGGAGCAACGCTGTAAGCTGGTCTGCTCCGGTCGGTCCAACTTCGGCAACTGTGATGAATCGATTGATGTAGACCTTAGAGAGCTGGAGACCCATATTGCCAATGAGCTCCAGCACATTCTCGATGCCTGTCCCGCCGAGCTTCCCTCAGTAAATGAAGACCACGCGCAAGCGAAAGCTGTTTTGGAAATCGAGCAGAAAATCGATCGTCTGGTGAACGCTCTCGCCGAGAGCAGCGATGTGGCGGTCGTGTATATCTCAAAAATGATTGAAAAACTGCACGCCGAGCGGGAACAGCTCTTACATGCCGCCCCGCATTCTGCGTCTCAGATTCGGCGGTTGGATTTTTCCCGCTCTGCTTTTGACGAGAAAAAATTGATCGCTGCTGAATTTATCGAGCGGATCGAACTCGACGGCAACCATGTCAACATCATTTGGAAAGTCTGATGAGACTGCACAACTGCGTGCGCTTCATCAGACTTTTCTATAATCTCTATTCATTTTTTACCACACTGCAAACATCTCAATAAAGAAGCGTCATACGATTTGCGCTTCCTGCCATGAACGTCAAAAGGAGTAATAAATGAAAAATCAAATTTTATCTGTCCGCCTCTCAGTGGACGAGCGCAAACGATTAGATGATTTGTCTCACACTGCAGGAATGACGCCCAGCGCTTACCTGCGCAGTTTGATCCGCGCAAATTCTTCATCCGGCGTCTGTTCACCGAATCACGCCGCCGCATTCTGCCATCTGCGCATTGCACTGGCAGAACAGGGTTTTACTGAAAACGAAATGATCAGCGAGGAGATGAACCGGCTGTGCCAGACGTTATCTTGATCCGCAATCAGTATCCAGACGCAGCAGCTTTGCACCGCGTTCTTGACTATGCGTGCCGCTCCGGAATGATAGGCGGATATGCCGTCGATCCAGTCTATGCGTTCCGTGAGTTTATGCTTGTTAAAAGCGCTTATCAGAATATCGATGGTCGGCAGCTGCTGCATTTATTGTATCCTTTTCGACGACGGTGGCCTACCGTCTAAGTGCAGACGATATGCTTGCCTTAGGTTACGATATCTGCCATCTTTTCCCTGGGCACCAAGTCGTATATGCCCTGCACATGGACTCTGCACACTGTCATCTGCATTTTGTCGTGAACTCGGTCTCCTTTGAAGACGGCAAAAAGCACTTCAGCGGATTCCATGATCTTTTCCCGGTCCGCGATTTTCTGCAAGAATGCTTTCCGCGTTCGAACGTGCACATTTACCAGTCTTTCCCTGACTCTGATGTTAACCGCTTCGGATGCTCCGACGATGACGAATTGCTGCGGATCGATTAAAACTGCGAAAGAGTTGTAAGACTTTTCCTTGCCGCAGGAACCTTTTCAACATTTTCTGCAGCACAAGGCCAAATATTCTATCACACACTTTGAATTATGCCGGTTCGGCTGTATTGACAGTCCGCAGCAGGAATGCTACCATGAAATTAAAACTGGGCAAGAAAAGAGGAAAGCAAATGACATTGAATCAATTAAAAGTGGGGAATTCTGCCGTGATCACCACTGTTGGCGGAGATGGAGCCTTGCGCTGCCGCCTGCTGGATATGGGCTTGATCCCGCACACCCGCGTGACATTACAGAAGGTCGCGCCGATGGGTGATCCTATCGAGATTCGCGTGCGCGGCTACGAGCTAACGCTGCGCGTAGAGGAGGCTCAAAAAATCGAAGTGGAGGACGAGCCGAAATGATCTTTGCACTCGTTGGAAATCAGAACTGCGGGAAAACGACTCTTTTCAACGCCCTCACCGGATCCAATCAGCATGTCGGCAACTTTCCCGGTGTCACGGTAGACCAGAAGATGGGAGAGATCATAGACGAAAAAAGCTGCTCCGTGGTGGATCTGCCCGGCATCTACTCCTTGCGGCCCTATACACAGGAGGAGATCGTCTCCCGTGACTTTATCCTCAACCAAAAGCCGGACGGCATCATCAACATTGTGGATGCCACCAACATTGAACGGAATCTGTACCTGACACTTCAGCTGCTTGAGTTGCGGATACCTATGGTGCTGGCGCTGAACATGATGGATGAAGTGCGTTCCAACGGCGGTTCCATCGACGTGCAGAAGATGAGCGCCTCGCTCGGCATCCCTGTCGTACCGATCGCGGCCGCAAAGGGTGAGGGCGTGAGCGAGCTGGTGAATCAGGCGATTGCTGTGGCTCGGAGCAGAACTCTGCCAAAGGTGACAGATTTCTGCGCGGATGATTCCGCCGTTCACCGTTGTATCCACGCCGTTACGCATCTGATTGCCGATCACGCCGACCGCATCGGTGTGCCGGCTCGCTTCTGCGCAGCAAAACTGATCGAAGGCGGCGATGACCTTGCCGACCGTCTGGCACTTGATCAAAACGAGCGCGAGTTGCTTGAGCATTGCATCGTGCAGATGGAGAGTGAGGCAGGACTTGATCGCAACGCGGCGCTTGCTGATATGCGCTACACCTTCATTGAAGGCGTGGTGGCATCATCTGTGGTGAAATGCCATAAAAGTCGGGAGCACGCCCGCTCCATGAAGATCGACAGAATTCTCACCGGTCGCTACACAGCCATTCCGACGTTTCTGCTTGTCATGCTGCTGATTTTCTATCTCACCTTCAATGTTATTGGTCAGCGTCTGTCCGACTGGCTGCAAGGCGGGATCGATGGCCTTACCTTTCTTGTAGACCAAGCTTTGACTGCCTATGAGATCAATCCTGTGGTACACAGCTTGATTATTGACGGCATTTTTTCCGGTGTTGGCAGTGTGCTGGTGTTCCTACCTATCATTGTGACGCTTTTTTTCTTCCTCTCTATCTTGGAAGATACCGGCTACATGGCCCGCGTCGCCTTTGTAATGGACAAGCCTCTGCGAAAGATCGGTTTGTCCGGCCGCAGCATCGTCCCTATGCTCATCGGCTTCGGCTGTTCTGTGCCGGCAATTATGGCAACGCGCACGGTGTCGAGTGACCGTGACCGCAAGATGACGATCTTGCTCACGCCTTATATGAGCTGCTCGGCAAAAATATCAATTTATGCATTTTTTACCGCAGCGTTCTTTCCAACGCACCGCGCGCTCATAATGATCCTACTGTATCTGCTGGGCATTCTGATTGGAATTGCTGCGGCCCTCATCATGAACCAAACCGTGTTCCGCGGAAAGCCCGTGCCTTTCGTTATGGAGTTGCCCAATTATCGGCTTCCGAGCCTCAAGAGCGTTGCGCTGCTGCTTTGGGAAAAGGCCGAGGACTTTTTGCAGCGGGCGTTTACTGTGATTTTTCTTGCTACCATCGTGATCTGGTTCCTCCAGAGTTTTGATACCAGGCTGAATGTAGTTGCCGACAGTGCCGATAGCCTTTTGGCTCTCATTGGTCGATGGATCGCGCCGGTGTTCGCACCGTTGGGCTTTGCGGATTGGCGCTGCGCAACCTCCCTTATTTCCGGTTTTATCGCAAAGGAATCTGTGGTCAGTACGCTGCAAATCCTGTTAGGCGGGGCTGCACTTTCTACGATGTTTACCGGTCGTTCCGTTATCAGCTTTCTGGTGTTCACGCTGCTGTATACTCCCTGCATCGCGGCGGTAACCACGATTCGACGAGAATTCGGCTCAGCGCTGAAGACAGTTGGGGTCGTGATGATGCAGTGCTGCGTGGCATGGATCGTGGCTCTTGCTGTCTATACCTTGGTGGGGATCCTGTGATGCATCTGTTAGATTGGGCCCTTCTTGTCCTCATCGCAGCTGCAGCTATCACAGCTATCCTGCACTGGCGAAAAAAGGCCAGATCAGGTAGCGGCTGCTGCGGAGACTGCTCGCACTGCAAAAGGCGCTGTTCGTAAAGTCTGATAAGCTCTGGAATAGGAGCAGCGGTTTTGTACCGCATGATCATAGAATCTAACCGTGTAAGGACACATATAAGACAATAGTGGCGAGAAGTTTTGTGTGAAACTTCTCGCCACTATGCCATTCAGGGGCAAATAGAGAACGATAAACGATTTCTGCTTTCCGATGTGCACTCAACAATCCGTTTCTCAGTTTGCAAGACTCTGTGCTGTGCCGCTGATTTCCTATTTATTCTCCTGTGTTGCTATCTCAAATTTGATCGTATACAACGGATCAAAGAAGTTCATTACAGATGAGCTGAACGGATAGTTTGGCTTGGATGGAGTTGTTTTTGCCTTGGCACTCAGATGCTCAATTTCAGCGTTGGCTTCATCGTAGGTACCATCAGGCAATTGCTTGATATGCTGAACATCATAGCGAACATAAATATCGCCAGCAGGGGTCTGATTCAGTTCAAACTTGGCATAGACAGAAGTCTTCTTGGTAATAGGATCGCTGAAGTTGAACTCAGTATTGAAATCAGCATCGGCATACCAGCCCAGGAACTTCCAGCCTGCCTTGGTCGGATCATCGGGCTGAGTGACCTCTTCACCTCTCTTGATGAGTTCTGCATCGACAGTGGTTGCGCCTTCCGGAGTGACGAAAGTCACATCGTAATAGGTGTAGGCGAAACCGCGGACATAACAGGTGTTGTTGTTCTTTTCCTGCCAAGTCGCGCCATCCTGGCCAAAGGTCTTGATTGTCTCGTCAAAGATATCGTTAGATCCTGCAAACTTCAGAACAACATCGACCTTTGTGCTGTTGGGCTCACTGGCTGCATCAGCCACAAGAGCCTTCGCCTTGATTGCCGCGTAGATATCATCGTAGGGAATAGCCTCTCCATATTTGCCTGTAACACGGACAGTCCAAGCGTAGGTCTTGCCGTCCTGATACGGAGCAGCACCATTCACGCTCATGTTGGCAGCAACGGTGTAACTCTTCTTTTCCCACTGAGCCTTCAGTTCCGTTTTGTGGGTGATAGCGGTATCAAGGTTAAACGAATCACCATTCTTATCGACCCAGCCAACGAAGTTATAGCCCTTCTTGGTAGGAGCATCAAATGCTTCAAGAGTCTCT
Source organism: Oscillibacter sp. ER4 (assembly GCF_000765235.1). GTDB lineage: Bacteria > Bacillota > Clostridia > Oscillospirales > Oscillospiraceae > Hominicoprocola > Hominicoprocola fusiformis. The sequence continues at coordinate 21,264 of NZ_JPJG01000070.1, forward strand.
CCATACTTAACAATCTGCTTTTCAACATCGCTGCCGCCATCCGAGTCGAAGGTCACTTCGTAGGAAGTGGTCGCATAGCCCCAGATGAAAGCAGTGTTCTTGACGCCGGGATTCCAGCCGCCGCCGGTCTGACCGTAGGTCGTAATTGCTTCGTTGAACAGCTTGTCCTCGCTGCCGGGGAAGCAGAGCTTAATCTCGACATCACAGGGCTCATTGGCTGCATCAACTTCGAGGGTCTTGTTCTTCAGTGCTTCGAGCATCTCCGTGTATTCGATGGGCTCATCAAACTTGCCGCCATAGCGGTGCGTCCACGCAAAGTTCTTGCCCTCATCCTTATAGGCATCATTGCCGTTGATACGGAGATCGGATGCAATAATGTAGTCATTCTTTTCCCACTGCGCAGTAAAAACCACACCGCCATCAGTGATAGTGTAGGTATCGTTGGCCTTGAGCAGATCACCGTTGGCGTCTGTAGCCGCAAGCGCAGTAACCTCAGCCTCATCTGCCTCGCTCGGGATAACCTTTGCACTCCAGCCGAGGAACGTGTAACCGGCTCGGGTCAGGTCGGCAGGCATGGTAACAGTCTCACCAGGGAAATAGAAATCATAGATCTCCATGCCGTCGTAGGTGTAGTTAGCCTCAGGCATACCTGTGACATCATCGCCGTTGGGCTGGAACATCACAGTCGCAAGGTTCAGATTGCCGGACAACTGGTAGCCTGCTGCGTCCTCCGTCGGATAGCCAGCGGTCGTTGTGTAGTCACTGCCGTCAGCCTTAAATAGATACGTCCAGGCAATCTTATTCGCAGTCTCTTCGGAAACGCCGGTTTCGAGCATGATGCTCTTTGCCAGTTCTTCAACAACCGCGTTGAACTCCTCATCACCGTAGTGCGACATGAAATCGTCTCCCACCAGCGGCAGCTTATCAAAGCTGAACGAGCCGATAGAAATGTAGCCGTTAGCGTTATAGCTGCCGAGGCCGAGGCGGGTCAATGTTGCGTTGTTCAGTGTGATGTGCTCGCCAAACTCGACCGGAGTGAGCGGAGCAAACGCACTATTCACTCTTGCGAAAGCGTAGATGTTATGCGGGGTAATTTTCCAGTTGGCATACAGATTTGTCCAGCCGCCAACGGTCTGGCCGGTGACGTCCGTGGACTGACCCTCGCGGCTCCAGAAGGTAAACGTATATCCGTCACGGGTCTCAGTAGGCGCGACAACGGTGGGGAGAGTCGTGCCATGAACAGCTTTCACCGTTAACAGTAAGCCCTCGGTCTTGGAGTGGTCAGCCTGATAATCAGCCAATGCTTCCTTCGAGGCGAAGCAGACAACCGTCTCATAGTCATAGACCATGCACCGGATGTTCGTCCAGCCGTTGACGGTGATAGAACTCAAGCCGGCAGGCGGATTCGCGGGATTTTTCTTATATTCGTTCCATGCGCCGTCATTATACCAGCCGTGGAACTCACATTTAGCGGTATAATAATTTGTAATGTTCAGTTTGCTCAGATCAATGGCATTTCCCTTCGGGACCTTATCAAGAGCAACCGTCTTGTAGGGTGTCGTGAAGTCACCGTTGCGGTAGATCACAACATTGACCGTCTGCTTCTGAGGCTCGACATTGATACTGACGTCCTTCTGCACGCCCTGATATGTAATCTTAACCGCAACCGTGCCAGAAGCCGTCAATGCAGTATTGGGCGAAATGCTATAATCGCTGACCTCTTCACTCTCGCCATTGTCATAGACCGCCGTAACAGTAAAATCATCTGTGCTCAGAACCGTGCCATAGGCAAAGCTATCCTTCTTGGGGGTCACTTCGATGTGGGAAGGTTTGCGGTCACGCCACTGAGCGTAGAGGTTCACAGCGCTATTAGCCATAATACTGTCCCCGTCCTCATAATCCGTTCCGCTGCCATCTTGCTTAGTATTCCACTTAACAAAGGTCTTGCCGGGATTCTTAAAAGAGTTAGGATTGAGATTTACCTCTTTGCCACTGGGGACTTCCTGTCTCGAGGTCTCCGAGTTGTCGCCAGTATTTGCATTAAAGGTGACCGTTACAGCAGAGCCAATTTTAATTGTGTTATCAGTAGAATCGAAATACATGCCGAAGGCGCCGCCGTCATAAGTGAATCCATTTACATCACTTGCGACCGCCCCTGTTGCAACCGTCGAGCCGTTAGCCGGCGCAGCCATCGTCACACCGATATCTGCACCGGAAGTCATCCTGTCAACCACGCCGACCGTTGTTCCAGAAGTCAGATAGAGATTTTTCTCCTCTTCTCCGGCATTTTTGTTTCCGGAAATAACAGGATTGCCGGAAATAGAAAGATTTGCGTTGGCTGCATAGACACCTGATGCACCCTTATTTTCGACGATGCTGCCGCCCGAGATCGTTGCGGCTGATGTATGCTCACCACTATTCTCCAAGTAGAGGCCAGCCCCGGATCCGGTACCGCCATTATTGCCGGTGATCTTACCGCCGGTCATATTGAACACAGCATTATATACTGAGTTAGCTGTCGATGCGACGCCCGCACCTGCAATACCAGCAACAGAAGAACCTTCGGATTGGATTCCATTGCCCGTGATCGTACCGCCGGTGATCGTTAGCGTTCCACCGTTATTGCTGACGCCAACACCCGCGAAGCATTCGTGGTTGTTGAAATCACTGCTGAATGTGTAGAAGTTACCGGAAATTGTGCCTCCTGCAATATCCATTTGCTTTTCATTGTACAGGCCCGCACAATACATGGTCTTCGCAGCAGTTACAGCATTACCTTGCTCACAGTAATTTCCGGAAACCTCACCGTCCGTGATAGTAAATTTACCATTGTTGCAAACGGCTGCACCGCGACCGCGGCCATACTCATTCACGTTCACTTTTACAGCGTTTCCGTTAATTTTACCGCCGTTCATGGTAACAATACCATCGCTGTAGATACCGCCGCCATTGGGGATTTCTCCGTCAACCCAGTTTCTGGAGATTTCACCCTGTTCTATCGTGACGGTACCGTTCTGGTTATAAACGCCGCCGCCCTTTTGGGCGCTATTCTCAGAAATCTTTGTTCCGGAAAGGGTCACCGTACTGTTAGCAACATAGAGACCGCCGCCGGAGGGTGCAGTGTTGCCAGAAATTGTTCCACCGAACAGATTCGCGTTACCATTGTATCTAACGGAAACCGCGCCGCCATAATAACCCTTATTCTGGCTCAGCGTGCCACTATAAAGATTCAAAGCACCGCCATTCACATAAACAGCAGCAATGCCCTTCTCAGTAGACAGATCAAATTGCTCGACCATGGGATACTGGGACGCGCTACTCGCTTCTCCAAAGTTCAACGTGCCCGCCACATCAAAGGCGCGCTGTCCAGTGCTCTCCGTGCCGCGAATGATAATATTTCCACTCACAGTCAACGCTGCACCGGACGGAATATTAAAGAAGCTCGCCGTGGCGTTCTCCCAAGTGATCTCAATCGGGGTACCATCTTCGTTCTCAGCAGCTGTAATTGTAGCGGCCCCGCTGTTTGCGGGAACACTCACCTGCGCGCCGAGATCAATGTTCTTCAGCAGAGTGATCACATTGTTATCCGAGGGCAGGTCTGCCAGCGCAGCGGAAAGGGAATCATACCCCAGAGTATCCCCTCCCACCTGCATGGTGCAGATCACTTTTATCAGGATCAACTGTCTTGGTGAAGTACAGGTCACCATTTCGTGTTTCTAAAGTGAGCTCAGAATCATCCGCAGTGATGATGCCATCAAAAGAAAAGTCGTTGCTGCTCGTTACGCGTCCTGTTTGGGTAGCGCGGGTCACCGGAAGTTGTGCGCTGTTGCCCAGGTTCCCCACAATTTCCAGCATAGCCGAACCGTCCAGATAAATGTTCTCGGCAACATCATCACGTTTGTTATCGCATACCTTCACGTCGCCCTTGACTTTGATATTGCCGCCGTAGATGCCTGCGCCGAGGGCGGTAATACCATTTGAACTGATGGCCTTGTTTCCAGACACCTCACCGCCAAAGAATTCAAGGGGGGTTTTAGAGTTCACCTTAATGCCGCCGCCCATAATGTTCGGCCAAAATGCTCCATTGAAGTCTCCACTGTATTGAGCAGTGTTGTTTTTGATCGTGCCGCCGGTCATGGTCATCTTGCCATTGTAGCACACACCGCCGCCAAACTGGGCAGTATTATTGCTGATCTCACCGCCGCTGATCATGATCGTCGACGAACCACCGCCAAAAACGCCGCCACCCTGACGGTTTGCAGTATTTCCGGTAATTACGCCGCCGGTCATGTAGAACTCAGCGGTTCCCTTGGCGTACACGCCGCCGGCATTATAATTATAGTCATCACAGTGGTTCCCGGTCAAAGTGCCGCCTTCAAGCGTACATTTACCGCCGCTTTCAATGCTGATGGCGCCACCGTCATTGCCGTATTCTTCGTTGGGATGTCCGATACCGCCGGTGATCTTACCGCTGTTGTTGCCGCTGCTGTCCTTCACAGTCAGTACACCGTTACCGTTTACCACAATGACACTGTCATTGCCGGTACCCTTCAGCGTGTGGCCGTTCAGGTCAAGCGTGACAACAGCACCTTCTGGGACGGTCAGGTCAGTCTGCAGCTCAACATCCGCGTTCAGAACATAGCTGCCCGTGGTCAGCTCGCCGCCCACAGAGGAAATTTCTTTCGTCTCCTGTTGCTGTTGATCTCCGTTCTGGGCTTCCTGAGAAACCTCAGTCGGAGTCCCCTGCGTAGGTGGCTCATCTGATGCCAAAACCGCCGTAGGCAGAAGACTCAGCAGCATGACAAGCGTTAATATACTTGCCAATAATCGCCGTTTCATTCCATTACCTCCTAAAGTTTTCTTTATCTTTTGCCCGCCTCCGCGGGCTGGGTTTACTTGGTTTT
>NZ_JPJG01000008.1 GCF_000765235.1 Oscillibacter sp. ER4
TTGATGGTGGGGGTATTGACACCGTAGGTCAGGTCGGGGAAGGTGGTCTTTTCGGAAGTGGTGTTACCGCCATCCAGATTATACGTCACCGTATACTTGCTTTTCTCCCACTGCGCCGTCAGGGTCACATTTGCGGCGGGCATGGTGAACTTGCCCTCGCTAATTGCAGGAGCATCGACAGCGTCGTTGTTCATGGAAGGTGTCCAGCCGATGAACTTATAGCCTTCGCGCGTAGGCACACTGTTCGTCACAACAACGTCAGCGCCCTGCGGATAGTACAACTTCTCAGGGCCATTACCATTGTTGGGCCAAGAGGCATTGTCACCAATTGCATATTCAACAGAGTAGCCGTTAACGGTAGCCGTCTTGTGCGACGTCACGACCTTGGTCTCGGTTCCGATTCCATCTTCCGACTTCACCTCTACCTCTACTCTGGCAGCATGGGTTTCAGGCGTGTCGGCGTTGGTCGGGATGTTCGCACTGGTGTAACCATCGCCGCTGGGCTTCACCTTGATCTCGATGACCAGAGTTTCTTCGGCATCGCCGATGCCCTTATAGTGCGCAGAGAAATCATAATTCGTGACCGTCACGGTCTTGCCGTTGGGGGTAGCCACCGCTTTGACTGCATCCGCGATCTCCTTCTCACGGCCGTTCGCATCGATCGCGTAGATCTTCACGTCGTCCGCAGTACCGGCAAAGGTGAAGTAGTCGGACAGCGTGTCGGTGATCACGGTATCGCCGTTCAGTTTATCATTGTCCGGCTCGGGGACCGTGGTGGAGATATCCTTGAAGATTTTTTTCAGCGACGAAGCGTTAGACGCTGTCAGGTAGTAGTTAGAAGAAGTCCCAGTGAAATTCTCGGTGATCTTATACGTAATTTTGTAGTGGAGAATGCCGAGACCTCTTGTATCACGATCTAAACCAATCGAATCTGCATTCGGATAATTACTGGAAACCAGATTCAAGAAACGATTACCGGCAGGTCGATCGGTTTCCGAAAATCCGTACCCGGGAACAGACCCCATGTGTCCTTCATCCACTTTGAATCTATCGTACCATCGCTATTTACATCGAAGTCTCTTGCGCCATACATTTCATCCGGATCTGCACCATTGAAGATACCAACGGTATAAATGGTGACGCCGCTGTCCTTCATGCTCTTCGCCGCCGAAATAGCGGTATTGGCAACATCTGTATCGAAAAAGTCGGACGTTGTCGGCACACCGTCGGTAAAGACGATCACGGTTTTCAGGCGGCCTGCACCAGCTTCGGAGTTGTTCATCAGCGTCCGTGCCGTCTCCATACCTTCCCCGACGTTTGTTGCGCCGGAGGGATTTTTCGGCAAATTGCTAATCTTTCTGGTGAGTGCATCTGCACCATCACTGTTCACGGGAGTCCAGTTTACCAGCGTTTTCGCATTATCGTCAAAGGTCACGATCGCCATGTGGTGGTTAGCATCGTCGCTGTACTTGGCTGCCACCTCGCCGATAAAGCTGTTGACCGCTTCCTTCATCGCATACTGGCGGCGAGCTTTATTGTTATTTGTGGAATTGCCATTAAAATCATCTGCCATCGAGCCGGACTGGTCCAGCACCAGCACGATATCCATCGGCACGGCCTCGGTCGTGGTCGTCGTTTTGCCCGTTGCCTGCGCGGTCATCCGAATGGTGTAGTTGCCATTCGCATCCGGCCCGTCTGCGGTCTTGGTAAAGTTCATGCCGGAGCCGCTGTCCGTCGTCGGATCGCCCTCTGCCGCCAGTACGTTCAGCGGCAATAGCGACAGCGTCATCACGAGGACCAGGACCCAGGTGAGAAGGCGCTTGCCAACTTTCTTCTCAGACATAAAAAATCCTCCTTCTTCTGCCTGTACGGCGCGAAGAAGGGGGAGGTAATCTGCATTTGGCAACCGGCTGCCGTGCGGCGCGAGCGCCGTTTAGGTCCGGGGCTTTGCGACACAGGCTTTCGCCTGCTGTGCCTTTTTCTGTACAGTTGCTCTTCTGCGAGCCGCACAGATATTTGTGTTTGCCAATATTTTATGTTCACAGTATACCAGATTTGCCCAAAAATGCAAGGAAATTCTCAAAAAATACATAAGATATTAACAGAACTAATACTGCACAGAAAAAAACGGCGGCAGGAAATACCTGCCGCCGTACTTCGACGAATTGTGATATTTTACGCCACCGTGGACACGGCGAGCGTATCGCTCTGCTGGGAGTAGGTCAGGGGGGAGACGCAGCCGGCGAAGGTGGTCTCGTTGATGACGCGCTTGGTGACGGCATAGGTCATGTCGATCTGGTACCAGTTGCCGCTGACGCTGACCTTGTTCCAGGCGTGGTAGCTGCTGCCGGCGTAGCCCTTGGTGAGGGTGCAGGGGATGTTCTGGCTGCGGCACATGGCGGCGAAGAGGGACGCGAGGTCGTAGCAGATGCCCTTGTTGCTGTTCAGGGTGGCGGCGGTGTCGGGGATGTACTTGCTGACCTTGCCGGAGGTGATGTCGCTCGCGAGCTTGGTGTCGTAGGTGTAGTGACCGGCGATGTAGTTGTAGATCGCGGTGACCTTGTCCATATCGGTCTTGGCGTCCTTGCAGAGCGCGGCGGCCTTCTTGCACACATCGTCACCGGAGGTGAACTGCACGTCGGTCGTGGCGATGAGGTAAGGGGCGTAGGCGTTTTCAATCTTGGCGTTGACGCGCTTGCTGGTCACGACGCGGTAGGTCGTGCCGGAGATGTTCTCGCAGAGGGAGATGGTGTAGGTGCCGTCGCCCTGCTCGGGGGAGAAGACGGCGTCCTTGCCGCTCGGGCAGTTTTTGTAAGACGTCTTTTCGTTACCGTACTGGATGCCGACCTTCAATTTGGCATTGGAGGTGTAGTTGACGGTGACGAAACCATACTTGGCATTCGTGGTGTCAATGGTGGTGCCATTGGCAGCGCTGGCGTTCACAACCGTGAACATGGACATGACAATAAGCACTGCGAGCATAGCGCAGGCATGACGAAACAGCCGTTTCATACGTCGATCTCCTTTCGGTAACTGGCTGCCAGCCCTGTTACTAGGGGTAAGGCCCTATAGCTTTGCGTCGCCGGTTTTCACCGGGTTTGCTATTATCGTTTGAGATGCGGTCGAAGCGGCTGCACCTACTCTTTTTTACGGCTCACACTATATACGCGTTCTTAACGTTTGTTAACAGATAATTTGCGCTTTTTCGACAAAAAACAGGCAAAAAAGAGCGCGAAAATCGCGCTCCTTTTGATGTTTTTGCAATTTTCGGGCAAAATCACACGCTGAGCCAGTCGTCGAGGATAAGACCCTCGTTGTGCTTGGTGAGAAAGCCCACGCTCCACTCGCCGCCGAAGGCGATGAGCTTGCGCCCCTTGAAGTCCTCGAGCACGCGGGAGCCCGAGCAGAGCATCAGGTCCTTCACGTCGCATGGGCACTCGCGGATCAGGCGCAGGTGCTCGTAGGGGAGGCCGCTCATGCGCAGGTCCACGCCGTACTCGTTTTTCATGCGGTACTCGAACACGTCGAACTGCAGCGTGCCGACCACGCCGACGACCACGTCCTCAAAGCCGCTGTCGGGGATTTTGAAGATCTGGATGGCGCCCTCCTGCGCGATCTGCTCCACGCCCTTGACGAACTGCTTGCGCTTCATCGTGTCCTTGGGTGAGACGAGCATGAAGTGCTCGGGCTCGAACGTCGGGATGCCGGAGAAGCGGAACTTTTTGCCGGGCATCGTGATCGTGTCGCCGATCGAGAAGATACCGGGATCAAACACGCCGATGATGTCGCCCGCGTAGGCCTCGTCGACGATCTCGCGCTCGGCGGCCATCATCGTCTGCGGCTGGGAAAGGCGCATCTTGCGGCCGGACTGGACGTGGAAATACTCGGTGTCACGCTCAAACTTGCCCGAGCAGATGCGCATGAAGGCAAGGCGGTCACGGTGGGCCTTGTTCATATTGGCCTGGATCTTGAAGACGAAAGCCGAGAATTCGGGGGAGTAGACGTCCACCTCGCCCGCGTCGCTCACACGCGGCAGCGGCGGCGTGGTCATCTCTAAAAACGCGTTCAAAAACGGCTCGACGCCGAAGTTCGTCAGCGCGCTGCCGAAGAACACGGGGGAGAGCTTACCGTGGCGCACGGCGTCGAGGTCAAAGTCACGGCCTGCGCCGAGCAGCTCGACCTCTTCGGCGAGTGTGTCGCGGCGGGCCTGACCGATCAGGTCGACGAGCGCGGGATCATCGAGCTCGATTTCCGTGATGCCCGCCTTTTTGGCGTGGCCCGCGTCGGTGAAGTGCAGGATGCAGCGCTTATCGCGGTCGTACACACCGGCAAACTCCTTGCCGCAGCCAATCGGCCAGTTGACGGGATAGGTGTCGATGCCCAGCTCGCGCTCGACCTCCTCGCAGAGCTCGAGCGGGTCGCGCGTCTCGCGGTCCATTTTATTGATAAAGGTAAAGATGGGGATATTGCGCAGGGCACAGACCTTGAAGAGCTTGCGCGTCTGCGGCTCGACGCCCTTTGCGCCGTCAATGACCATGACGGCGCTGTCCGCGGCCATCAGCGTGCGGTACGTGTCCTCAGAGAAGTCCTGATGTCCCGGCGTGTCGAGAATGTTGATGCAGTAGCCGCCGTGCTGGAACTGCATGACCGACGACGTGACCGAAATGCCGCGCTGCTTTTCGATTTCCATCCAGTCGGATTTTGCCGCGCGCTCGCGCTTGCCCTTGACCTCGCCCGCCTGGGCGATTGCTCCGCCGTAGAGCAGAAACTTTTCCGTCAGCGTGGTTTTACCGGCGTCCGGGTGCGAAATGATCGCAAACGTCCGGCGGCGGGAGATCTCTTCCTGTAAAGTGGCCATGACTGCCTCCTGAAAAATACGATTTACCGGGCAAGTGTATCACAGCCCCCCGCATTTTGCAACAGAATCCTAAAATCTATGCTTGACAAAGCGAAAAATGTCTGGTATAGTAAATCTTGTTCCGCGGGCGTAGCTCATCTGGTAGAGCGCCACCTTGCCAAGGTGGAGGTAGCGAGTTCGAGCCTCGTCGCCCGCTCCAAAAAATAAAGGCATGATGTAAGTCATGCCTTTATTTTTTGGAAATGAAGCGGGCAGAGGGTCGAACAGGGCGCGAGCGAAGCGAGAAAACGCCCCGGTGGGGCGTTTGTCGCCCGCTGTGCGTGTCGCGGCACGGCAGTGCTGCGAGCGAGCCTCGTCGCCCGCTCTCAAAAAAGAGGTCACAACGTAAGTTGTGACCTCTTTTTTGGGATTCCTGTGAGAAATTAAAATGCTCGGGCGAAGTGAATTCGCCTTCCGCCAAGGTTTTGCTGCGCAAAACGCTTGTACGGCGCAAAAGCGTTGTTTTTTGCTTCGGTAGGCCAAATAGATACGGGACATCCGAACTGGGTGTCCTGTTTTTTATAAGAACGTTCCCTGTCAATGATTGAAAACAGGTTTTTAATTTGCTATGATACCTTCACACTTTCCATAGGGGATAATTTGTGAAAAAAAGATTTGCTATATGCAGCACAATAGTTTTGCTGCTGCTTTTGTCAGCCTGCGGCGCACCGCAGGCGTTGGACTTTTCCTACGCTCCGGAAGGAGAAGAACTTTCTTCTTTGATGGTGGAGACTTCACAAACTCACCGTGCAGAACTGGAGCACGTTCCCTCTGCGGCTGATTTTGCCGATGCGATTTCGGATGACCCCGCCTCGGCAGGGCTGCTGAGCGAGAGCGAGGTGGAGAGCCTTTTACGAGGTCATGCCGCGATGGAGACGGTGTCGAAGGAACAGGCGCAGTCTGATGTTTCCCTGCTGTTCCGCACGCTGCAAAGCGCTTACGGCGCTTACGAATACTTTGGGCAGGAAAAGTTTGACGCAGCGGAGGACGCTGTGACACAATGGCTTTCCTCACAGGATGATGAGATTAAAGTTTCTGCGCTGGGAGAAAAACTGCAGGAATCTCTCGCATTCATGCTTGCGCACGACGCGCATGCCATGATTTATGAACCGGCGACGGAAGAGATCGAAGCGCAGGTGCGATATGAATACTTCTTTGCCGACAACTTCTATTTTTCAAAGGATGTCAACGGCAGCTATTATATGATGAATGACGGGGAGAGGTGGACATTGAGTAGCTTCTCCGATGAACATGTCAGCGTGCAGCCGACGCTTCTGCAAGACGGACGCATTGTTTATCAGCCGACGCTTTTTGCGCTGCGGAAGGACGCCGTGCAGAGCAGTGTCACACTGAAAAATTCTTCTGGAAAAGCGAAAATCTATCGCCTTGACTGGACGGAGAGTCAGCCGCTTGATGTTGACCTCGGCACGCTGGATTACCGCCTGATACAGGAAGACGGTCTTACCTATGTTTCCCTCCGCAGCTTTGTTTCCAGCACATATGATAATATGCTTGCACGCTATGCTCGGGAAGGGGCAAAAGCACGCGGGAGCAAAGCGGTGATCTATGACCTGCGCGGCAATGTTGGCGGCTCGGACAGTTGGCCGAGAAAGTGGATACAGAGTTTCCTTGGAACGCAGAACAGTATTGAGACCTCCATGCTGTATGCGCAGAAAAACAGCGCCCTTTTTGCTGCGGAAAACAGCGAGAGCCTGCTGCCGGAAGATGAGGGAACTTGCTTTGCCCGTGAAGTCCACGGGACCTGGTATGAAAATGATATTCCGATCATCGTGTTGGTTGACGATCATTGCGGCTCGTCCGGCGAGGGCGCGGTACAGCTTTTGAAAACGCTTGACAATGTGCTCGTTGTCGGCAGCAACACGGCGGGATACCAGCTCTGCGGAAATATCAGCACCTTTACATTGCCATATACCGGCATCGGTGTGCGCTTTGGGTCAACGCTTTTCCTCTATGGGGACGGAGAAAATGTCGATCACAGGGGCTATGCTCCGGATGTCTGGTGTGATCCGCAGGATGCGCTTGCTTCAGTGCTGGCACTGCTGAAAGAACAGGGGGTCGTCAGTGCAGATGCTTGCGAAACCGTGAGAGAAAAAATAGTGAAATGATGAATTTTTCGCTCATACAGGCAGAGCGGCAGCGGGTAATAGAAGCAACTCAAATCGTATAGCACCCACACTTGGCAGGTATTCGATTCCGCAGGCTGCGCAGATCTTCAAACTGCAAACTGCCAATGTCGGGGGTCGAGGGGAACTCCCCTCGCGTTCGCTTTGGGGGGTACAAGGGGGCATTCTCTCACGCGAGAGAATGCCCCCTCTTCTGCGCGGCCACAGGGGGAGAACCTCAGCGTCCCCCTTGCGCAGCAAGCCCCTTTCATGCTATGATATTTTCACAGAAAAAGAGAAAGTGAGGAGATCATCATGACTCTCGATGAAGCAATCAAGTCCTTGATGGCTTTGCAGGCTAAGCTCGCGGCCTACGGCCACGCCATGGGCCTGCTCTTTTACGACGGCGCGACCACCGCGCCCAAGGGCACGGCGGCGAACCGCGGCCAGACCATGAGTATTTTGAGCGAGGAGCACTACAAGCTCACGACCGGCGGGGAGACCGTCGCGCTGCTCGAATTCCTCGACGCGCGCAAATCTGAGCTCGACGAAAAGCAGCAGCGCATGGTGTTTTTGCTCATCAAGGACATCCGCAATATGCAGAAGATCCCGATGGACGAGTACGTCGCCTACCAGCAGCTGCTTGTCGAGGCGGACGACGTCTGGCACCGCGCGAAGGAGACGAGCGACTTTGCTCTCTTTGAGCCCGTGCTTGAGAAAATTTTCGAGACCAACATCCGCTTCGCACACTACTGCGCGCCGGAAAAGGATTCCTACGACTACTGGCTCAGCGAGTATGAGGACGGGCTGACGATGGCGCAGTGCGACGAATTTTTCGCGACGCTGCGCGAGCACATCGTGCCGCTTCTCAAGAAGATCAAGGAAAAGCCGCAGGTCGACGACGCGATGCTGCACGGCCATTTTTCCGAGGAGAAGCAGGCGCAGCTTTCCGACTACCTGATGCGCACGATGGGCCTCGATTTGGACCATGTCGGCCTGTCCACGACCGAGCATCCGTTTACGACGTCGCTCGGCTCGCACTTTGACGAGCGTATCACGACGCACTATTTGGAGGAGAATTTTGCCTCCTCGATGTTCTCCGTTATCCACGAGGGCGGCCACGCGCTCTATGACACCGGCAGCGCGGATGATCTCGCCTATACGGTGCTCGACGGCGGTGTCTCCATGGGCATCCACGAGAGCCAGAGCCGCTTCTATGAGAACCTGCTCGGCCGCTCCCGCGCCTTTACGGGTTTTGTTTTCCCGAAGCTCTGCGAGCTCTTCCCCTCGCTCGCGGGCCACACGGCGGAGGAATTCTACCGCGCCATCAATAAGGCGGAGCCGTCCCTCATCCGCACCGAGGCCGACGAGGTCACCTACAGCCTGCACGTCATGGTGCGCTACGAGCTCGAAAAGCGCGTGATGCACGGCGAGCTCAAGGTACACGACCTGCCGGGCGAGTGGAACCGCCTTTATAAGGAATACCTCGGCGTCGACGTGCCGGACGACAAACACGGCGTTTTGCAGGACAGCCATTGGTCGGGCGGCAGCATCGGCTACTTCCCGTCCTACGCGCTCGGCAGCGCCTACGGCGCACAGCTGCTTCGCAAGATGAAAGAGACGGTCGATGTGGACGAGTGCCTCAAGACCGGCAATTTCGCGCCCATCAACGCGTGGAACCGCGAGCACATCTGGCAGTACGGCTGCCTCAAAAAGCCCGGCGCGCTCTTGGAACAGGCGCTTGGCGAAAAGTTCGACCCGACGGTCTACACGCAGTACCTTGAGGAAAAGTACGGCGAAATTTACGGTTTGTAAGAGCGGAATAGCATCAAAAAGGCGGTATCCGACCGGATATCGCCTTTTTGTGCGTGAAACGTGGAAAGTCCATTGCATTGTAACCGCATTTCCGATACAATGGGCGGAGAGAGAAGCGGGTAACGAGCGGAGGAGAGACCGCACGCCCGCAATGAGAGATGGGAGAGCAAAAATGAATACTGCGCTGTATGAGACCTACGTTCAGATTTTGCATGAGGAGCTTGTACCCGCGATGGGCTGCACTGAGCCCATCGCCGTCGCCTACGCGGGTGCGCTTGCGCGCCAAACGCTCGGGACACTTCCCGAGCGCATCGAGCTGACCGTGAGCGGCAATATCATCAAAAACGTCAAGAGCGTTATCGTGCCGCACACCGGCGGGCGAAAGGGCCTTCCCGTCGCGGTCGCGGCGGGCGTACGCGTCGGCGATGCCGGCGCGCAGTTAGAGGTGCTGGCGAATGTGACGGAGGACCAGCTGCCGCTGCTGGACGAGTACCTTTCCGCGGCGGAGATCACGGTGAGCAAATCGCCGCTGCGCTGCCCGTTCGACATTCAGGTGTGCGTGCTTGCGGGCGGGGACACGGCCTTTGTCCAGATCGTCGGCAGCCACACAAACGTCGTGCGCATCGAGAAAAACGGCGAAGTGCTGCTCAGCAAGCCCTTTTCCGAGGAGGCGGCCCAGCCGCCCGAGAGCCGCAGGAGCCTGACGGTCAAGGACATCATCGTCTTTGCCGACGAAGTCGACTTAAACGATGTCCGCGTGCCCATCGCGCGCCAGATCGAATATAACACGGCCATCGCTGAGGCAGGATTGACAGGGCAGTACGGCGCGGCCATCGGGAAAATCCTGCTTGATTCCTATGGCGACAGCGTGCAGAACCGCGCCAAGGCCTGGGCTGCCGCGGGCTCGGACGCGCGCATGAACGGCTGCGAAAAGCCTGTCGTCATCAACTCTGGCAGCGGCAATCAGGGCATGACGGCTTCGCTGCCCGTCATTGTCTACGCGCGCGAGCTGAAAGCGAGCGAGGAGCAGCTCTACCGCGCGCTCGTCGTGTCGAATCTTGTCACCATCCATCTGAAAACGGGCATCGGCAGCCTTTCCGCCTACTGCGGCGCGACCAGCGCGGGCGCAGGAGCCGGGGCCGGCATCTGCTATCTGTACGGCGGGCGCTATGATGAGATTGCCCACACGATCGTCAACGCGCTCGCCATCAACTCCGGCATGCTCTGCGACGGGGCGAAGGCGAGCTGCGCGGCGAAGATCGCTTCAGCGGTCGAGGCGGGGCTGCTCGGCATGCAGATGTACCGGCACGACAGCCAGTTCTACGGCGGCGATGGCATCGTCGTCAAGGGTGTGGAGAACACCATCCGCGCCGTCAGCAGCATCGCGCGCGACGGCATGCGCGAGACCGACAACGAGATCATCCGCCTGATGATCGGGGAGGAAACTGTCAAATGAAGATACTTGTCACAGGCTTCACGCCGTTCGGCGGGGAGCAGATCAACCCCTCGTGGGAGGCGGCACGCCGGCTTCCCAACCGCATCGGGGGAGCAGAGCTCATCAAGCATGAAATTCCGACGGAGTTTGACGCCTCCGGTGCTGCGCTGCACAAACTTTTGACGGAGTTGCGTCCCGACGCGGTGCTCTCCGTCGGCCAGTACGGCGGCGCAAATTGCATACGCGTCGAGCGCGTGGCCATCAACCTGCGCGACGCGCGTATCGCCGACAACGCGGGTAAACAGCCGACGGACGAGCCGGTTGTGGCCGGAGGTCCGGACGCCTATTTTGCGACGATCCCGACGCGCGAGATCGTCGACGCTCTGCGTGAGCAGAATATCCCTGCCCAGCTCTCGTACTCCGCGGGCACATTCGTGTGCAACAATCTCCTTTACTGCGCCCTGCACGAGAGCGCGCAGAGCTATCCCGCCCTGCGCTGCGGCTTTGTCCACGTCCCCTACCTGCCCGAGCAGGCAAAGGACGGCAATGCGCCGAGCATGGGTTTGGAAATGATGGTCAAAGCGCTGCATATTGCGGTGGAAGCGATCGCAGAGGAAGAGAAGCAGTGAACTGAAAATAAGAAAGCCCGCGGCAAATCGCCGCGGGCTTTTGCTATTTATACTGTTGCAGGCTTGGGGAAATCATTCCTACTTGCTCTCTGAAACCGGGACCTAAACGATTTTGTATCCGGCTATCGGGATTACTTAGATTATCCAAGAATTACGGTGTATCATAATTCCTATTGCCATTATATTGTCACGAATGACAGATTGGCGCAAAACCAATCTGTATGGATATTATAGGCGCAGTGCTCTTTGAATTGCGATACTGCTTTTTCAAAATTCACACGCAGTATTTTTAAAAAGCGTCCAAAACATCTTGGATGCAAGGGAGCTGAACCACGGGCATATTGGACACTTGACGAGTTTATACAGTTTAGAAATGTGGTTGCAGATAAACCAGAATACTATTACGCATTTGAGGTCTTGTATTGGACAGGTATGCGGATGGGTGAAATGCTGGCTTTGCGATTGGGCGATATTGATTTCGATAATCTGACTATCAAAGTGGACGAAACCTATACCCGTCTTAAAAAGAAACAGGTGGCGCAGTGTTACGGTTGCTTTCAGAGTTTCACCAGAAGAAGCGTACCGCCTTAACATGGTAGCAAAAACTTCTGGACTCACGAAGCAGGATTACATTTTGAAGCAACTGTTCAAAGAAGAAGTCATTGTTCGCCCCAACTGCCGCATTCAAAAAATCCTCAGTCAGTACCTTATAGAGCTGACTGAGGAAATGAAACGAATGCAGCGAATCGAGCAGGATGATGACATTTTAGAGAATATAACTTACCTTGTCGAGTTGATAGCTCACATGGGAATATCTTGATTGGAGGTCAATAAATGATGTACAGATTTGAAGACGAAAAATATTGTGTGTGGAAGTTACCGCAAGATGAGCGTTACTGCTATAACTGCTCTCTTTGCAACTTTGGTTTGGACTGCTGCAACAATCCGATTCATTACTCAGACACCGAGGGTGATGAAGAATAAAGGAAATGCTCTGACGATTGGTTTCGTCAGAGCATTTCTTGTTTTCTCTGAAAATAAGTTGCGTCAAATTCGCGTCAAAAGGCGATTTTGATAGCATCGAAATCCGCAAAAGCCTTGTATTTCAAGGCTTTTCTGGCTTCTGCAATCATTCCCACTCCACCGTTGCGGGGGGCTTGCTGGTGATGTCGTAGACAATTCTGTTGATGCCCTTGACCTCGTTGACGATGCGGCCGCTGATCTTGTCGAGCAGCTCGTAGGGGATGCGGGCCCAGTCGGCGGTCATGAAGTCCTCGGTCGTCACAGCGCGCAGCGCAAGCACGCGGTCGTAGCTGCGGCCATCGCCCATGACGCCGACGGTGCGCGTGTCGGTCAGGACGGCGAAGTACTGGTTCATCTTCTTGTTTTCGCCGGCCTTTTCCAGCTCCTCGCGGTAGATCGCGTCGGCAAGGCGCAGCGTGTCGGCCTTTTCCTTCGTGATCTCGCCCATGATGCGGATGGCAAGGCCCGGGCCGGGGAACGGCTGGCGGGAGACGAGGTATTCGGGAAGCCCCAGCTCGCGGCCAAGTTGACGCACTTCGTCCTTAAAGAGCAGGCGCAGCGGCTCGATGATCTCCTTGAAGTCGACATAGTCGGGAAGACCGCCGACGTTGTGGTGGCTCTTGATGACTGCGGCATTGCCAAGGCCGGATTCGATGACGTCGGGGTAGATCGTGCCCTGAGCGAGAAAGTCGACCGCGCCGATCTTCTTCGACTCTTCCTCGAACACGCGGATGAACTCTTCGCCGATGATCTTGCGCTTGCGCTCGGGATCGGAGATGCCAGCGAGCTTCGAGAGGAAGCGGCCCTCGGCGTTCACGCGGACAAAGTTGATGTCCCACTTCTTGAACGCCGCCTCGACCTCGTCGCCCTCGTTGAGGCGCATGAGGCCGTGGTCGACAAAAACGCAGGTGAGCTGGGGGCCGACGGCCTCGGCCAGCAGCGCCGCCACGACGGACGAGTCCACGCCGCCGGAGAGCGCCAGCAGCACGCGGCCAGAGCCGACCTTTTCGCGCACGGCGGCGATGGCAGTATTTTTATAGTCGCCCATCGTCCAGTCGCCTGTCGCGCCGCAGACCTCGTAGAGGAAGTTGCGGATCATCGCGGTGCCGAACTCCGTGTGGTTGACCTCAGGATGGTACTGCACGCCGTAGAACCCGCGCGTTTCGTCGCAGATGGCGACGTTCGGGCAGGCGTCGGAGTGCGCGACGAGAGAGAAGCCCTCGGGGACCTTTTCCATGTAGTCGCCGTGACTCATCCACGTCACGCTCTTTTCGGGAAGACCCTTGAAGAGTTTGCAGTTCGTGTCAAAAAACGTCTCGGTCTTGCCGTATTCGCGCGCGGTGGCGTCGTTTGCGGCGACGACCTTGCCGCCGAGGTGGTGCGCGATGAGCTGGCAGCCGTAGCAGATGCCGAGCACGGGCACGCCCGCGTCAAAGAGCGCGGGATCGACGTGCGGCGCGTCCTCGAGATACACGCTGTTCGGGCCGCCGGTGAAGATGAAGCCGATGGGCTTCATTGCGAGAAGGTCCGCAAGCGGCGTCGTGTAGGGCTTGACCTCGCAGTAAACGCCGCATTCGCGCACGCGGCGCGCGATGAGCTGGTTGTACTGGCCGCCAAAGTCCAGTACGATGATGGTCTGATGGTTCATATTGAAATTCTCCTGCCGTATCCAATAATATGGTAAAAGCATCATATCATAGCTTTTCCCATTTTTCCAGCGGTATTGTAAAAATAAAAAGGTCGCGCGGTCAATGGACCGCGCGATCGAGGGAGGCCGCGACAAAGCCGCGGAACAGGGGATGCGGCTTGTTGGGGCGGCTCTTGAATTCGGGGTGGAACTGCGCGCCGACGAACCAGGGATGGCTCTTCGATTCGACGATCTCGACGAGCGTGCCGTCGGGGGAGAGACCGGCGAGGCGCATGCCGGCGTCCGTGAAGTCGTCGCGGAAGTCGTTGTTGAACTCGTAGCGGTGGCGGTGGCGCTCCCAGATCTCCGGCGCGTCGTAGAGCGCGCGGGAGAGCGAGCCCTCTTCGAGCACGCAGGGATACTTGCCAAGGCGCATCGTGCCGCCCTTGGCCGTCACGCCGACCTGCTCGGGCATGAGCGCGATGACGGGATGCGCCGTCGTGGAGGAGAACTCCGCGCTCGTCGCGTCGTCCCATGAGAGCACATGGCGCGCAAATTCGATGACTGCGATCTGCATGCCGAGGCAGATGCCGAGGTACGGGATGCCGCGCTCGCGCGCGTACTGCGCGGCTAAGATCATGCCCTCGATGCCGCGGTCGCCAAAGCCGCCGGGGACTAAGATGCCGCTGCACCCGCAGAGCTTCTGCGCGATGTTGTCACTCGTCAGCGTTTCGGAGTCGACCCATTGAATTTCGACGCTCGCGTCGCAGGCCGTGCCCGCGTGGAAGAGCGACTCAACGACGCTCAAATAGGCGTCGTGCAGGCCGACGTATTTGCCGACGAGCGCGATGCGCACATGACGGTGCACGCCGTGGATCTTGTCGACCAGCGCGCGCCACTCGGTCATGTCAGGTTCACCGCAGTCAAGGTGCAGCTTGCGGCACACCACGCGGCAAAGGCCCTCGTGCTCAAGCAGCAACGGCACCTCGTAGAGCGTGGACGCCGTTGCGTTCTGGATGACGCAGTCGGGCTCCACGTTGCAGAAGAGCGCAATCTTGCGGCGGATGTCGTCTGTGATGGGCTCATCCGTGCGCACGACGAGAACGTCCGGCTGGATGCCCTCGCTCAGGAGTTCCTTGACCGAGTGCTGCGTGGGCTTGCTCTTGAGCTCGCCGCTGCCGGGGATGGTCACGATGAGCGGCACGTGGATGAAGAGCACATTTTCACGCCCGCGCTCGGCTGCGACTTGACGGATGGCCTCCAAAAACGGCTGGCTCTCGATATCGCCGACCGTGCCGCCGATCTCGGAGATGGCAACGTCGGTCTCGCCGTCGTCCATGTCGTAAATGCGGCGCTTGATCTCATCGGTCACATGCGGGATGATCTGCACCGTGCCGCCAAGATAACCGCCCTGGCGCTCGCGGTTGAGAACGCTCCAGAAGATTTTGCCCGAGGACACGGAGGACTTCTCGTCCAGCGCCTCGTCGACAAAGCGCTCGTAGTGGCCGAGGTCAAGGTCGGTCTCCGCGCCGTCGTCCGTGACGAAGACCTCGCCGTGCTGATACGGGCTCATCGTGCCGGGGTCGACGTTGAGATACGGGTCGAACTTCTGGTTTTTGACCTTCAGCCCGCACTGCTTTAAGAGCCGCCCGAGCGACGCCGCGCAGATGCCCTTGCCCAGCCCCGACACCACGCCGCCGGTGACAAAAATGTACTTCATAGATTTTCTTCCTCCCCTGTCAAAGAAAAATGAAACTGCTGCGATAAAGCAAAACTCCACTTCAAAAAGGACGCTCGAAAGAGCGTCCTTTTTGACTTACACGGAGAAGAGTAATTCGCAGAACGTCGGATACGGCCAATACTTGGACGCGGTCAGCACTTCCAGCTTGTCGACGGTCTTGCGCACGTCGTTCGTGCGCTTTTCGACCTCGTCGTGGTAGTAGCGCAGGAGCTTTTCGGGCTCGGCGTCGTCGGAGACGGTCTCAAGCGCTGTCTTGAGGCCGATGGTCTCTTCGAGCAGCTGCTCGTTGAGCGAGCCGATGGCGTTGGCGAGCGAGGATTCGACGTGGCAGGTCAGCTCCGGCGCGGCGGCGCGCTTGGCGGCGATGGTGTTGCACAGCGCGGCTTCGTATTCGGAAGCGGCGTTGAGAATGCCGTGCTGGACCATGTCAACAAGCGTCGCGGCCTCGATGCGGATGACCTTGCAGTACTTCTCGATATGAACTTCGTGGCGGGAGAAAATTTCTTCCTTGCTGTAAACGCCCTGGCGCGTCAGCAGCTCAATGTTCTTGGGCAGGATGTAGGTCGGCAGCGCCTCGGCGGTGTTGTGCAGGTTGGCAAGGCCGCGCTTTTCGGCTTCCTTGATCCAGGCCTCTTCATAGCCGTTGCCGTTGAAGATGATGCGGCGGTGGGCGGAGAACGTGTCGCGGATCAGCTTGTGGAGCGCGGCGGTGAAGTCCGGCGCGTCCTTGAGCTGCGCGTAGAATTCGTCGAGCTCTTCGGCCATGATGGTGTTGAGAATCGTGACCGGGCCCGCGATGGACTGCGAGGAGCCGGGCATGCGGAACTCAAACTTATTGCCGGTGAAGGCGACGGGCGAGGTTCGGTTGCGGTCGGTCGTATCCTGCGGGATGGCGGGGAGCACGTCCACGCCGATGCGCAGGGACTTGTGCTCGGGCGCGGTGTAGTCGTTTTCGTCGACGATGGCATCGATGATGCCCTCAAGCTCGGTGCCGAGGAAGACGGAGATGACAGCCGGGGGCGCTTCCTGCGCGCCGAGACGGTGATCGTTGCCCGCGAAGGCAACGGAGCAGCGCAGAAGCTCCTGATACTCATCCACGCCCTTGATGAACGCGGCGAGCACCAGCAGGAACACGGCGTTCTGGCTCGGCGTCTTGCCGGGGGAGAAGAGGTTTTTGCCAGTGTCGGTCGAGAGCGACCAGTTAACGTGTTTGCCCGAGCCGTTGACGCCCGCGAAGGGCTTTTCGTGCAGCAGGCACACAAGGTTGTGGCGCTCGGCAACCTTTTTCATCGTCTCCATGACGAGCTGGTTCTGGTCGCTCGCGGTGTTGGCGTCGGTGTAGATGGGGGCCATCTCGTGCTGGCCGGGGGCGACCTCGTTGTGCTTGGTCTTGGAGAGCACGCCGAGCTTCCACAGCTCTTCATCGAGCTCTTTCATGTAGGCGGCCACGCGGGGACGGAACGCGCCGAAGTAGTGGTCGTCCAACTCCTGACCTTTCGGGGGCTTTGCGCCGAACAGGGCGCGGCCGCACAGGCGCAGGTCCATGCGCTTTAAGTACAGCTCGCGGTCGATGAGGAAATACTCCTGCTCCGCGCCGATCTGCGGCGTGACCTTTTCCGCGTCGTCGCCAAATAACTTGAGCACGCGCACCGCCGCGCGGTCGACCGCGGCCATGGAGCGCAGCAGCGGCGTCTTCTTGTCGAGCGCGTCGCCGCTGTAGGAGCAGAACACCGTCGGGATGCAAAGGCTGCCATCTTTGATGAAGGCAAACGCCGTGGGGTCCCAAGCGCTGTAGCCGCGGGCTTCAAACGTGGCGCGCAGGCCGCCGTTGGGGAAGGAGGACGCGTCGGGCTCGCCACGCACCAGCTCCTTGCCGGAAAAGTCCATCATCACGCGGCCGCCGCCGGCGTTGTTGATAAAGCTGTCGTGCTTTTCCGCCGTCACGCCGCTCAAGGGCTGGAACCAGTGCGTGAAATGCGTTGCGCCATGCTCCAGCGCCCAGGTCTTCATCGCGTCGGCAATCTCATTTGCCGCGGAAAGGGGAAGAGGCTGCCCGCTCTTTAAGCAGCCGCGCCAAACGTCCATGGCGCTCTGCGGCACATACTGCTCCATTGTGCGTTCATTGAACACCAGAGAGCCAAAAAGCTCGGGAATGCGAGTCGCTTCACTCATGATCCAGACCTCCTGTTTCGAAATAAAAAATTTGATAAGTAATGATACTTCATCGGGGCAAGCAGCGTCAATACTTTGTTTTTCCAACTTTCCCCTCACTTTAGTGAGACGGGATGTGCGGTGTGAACGAAATTATGAAAGTGCGGCAACTTTTTCTTGCATGAAGAAAACGGCTGTGCTATATTTAGCCTGAACCCTCCCTTGCCGGAAACGGCAGGGGAGGGCGTTTTGTTTTTCTGATCTGCTGTGAAAAAATTTTGCGGACAAAAAAGAAAACGGGACGTGAACGCCGGTCACGGCGTTTGCGTCCCGTTTTGCATCACTTGATCGTGGCGCTGTCGTTCAGCACGCTCGTGCTGTAAAGAAACAGCACGTCCTGCGCGGTAAAGTCGATGAATTTTCCGAGCATTGAGGGGGAGAGGTAGCGGATGTCGGCAAGCGTAATCTCGCTGTACCCCTCCGCAAGCAGCGGAAGCAAACTCGCGGCAAACGAATCGCGGAAGACAAGGAGCTTTCGCTCCGCCTGCGCGTTCGGGTTCTCAATGCGCAGCAGCGACTTGGGTCCCGAGAGGAAAATTTCATACGGGTCGCTGCCGTCTGCCTTTTCGAGCGTGTAGACAGGGAGATAGGCACCGCTTTCATAGTCGTACACGCGGCAGCTACCAATGATATCGTTTGTGAGGTAGGCGAGCCTGTCGGGCTCCATCGGCAGTGCCGACTGCCCGCGGTACACACCGTAAAACGGCGTATCGAGCGTGACCTCGGTAAAGTCCACGGTGAGTGAGACGCCCATCGCATCTGCCAGCGCCTTGGCCGTGGGGGCAAGCATTTCCTGCCGCCAGTGGAGGTCGGTGCGGTAATAGGATGAGAGCGACAGCGTGCCCGTCAGGTCGATATAGTCCGCAAAATCGACCTTTTCCCGCATGAGCGCCAAGAACTTCTCGTAATCCATCGCGGGATAGCCGTTTTCGGCGGCCAAAAAGTAATTCTTGTCGGGGATGACGGAGAGGTAGACGTTTACGCCCGTATCTTTGAGATACGTTTCGTACACGTAGCGGAAGCGGTCGGCCGCGTGGTCGAGCGAATCCTCGTGGATCGTGTCGTCGAGCTTCGCGGCGTAGCCGTCCTCAACGTAGATGCCGTTGTTGTCCTTCTCGCCAAATAAATCGCGGACGGACAGCGCCTTGAGCGTGCGGAGCTCGTCGCGCAGCGGGAACTGGTCGAGCGTGTAGCTCTCAAAGTTCGACTGGAAGCGCCCGGAGAGCACTTCTTTCACGCTGAGCGTCGGGAACTGCTTGAGCGGGCGGCGCTCGCTTTCCGACACGGCGTCGTCGCTCTTGCAAATGCTCCACAGCGTGAACATAAGCACGAACGCTGCCGCGATGCCGAGGGTGAGGGTGTCTTTGATTTTTCGATTCATGCGATGCCCTCCTTAAAAGCGGAAGTAGAGGAACGGGTTGAACGACCCATCCACTAAAAATGCCGTGCCGAGCAGCAGAGGAATCAGTACAAACAGCGGTTCGAGCACATCGAGCGCCGTCGCTGCGCCTTTGGATTTGCGCAGCTTTGCGACGATCATCTTCGGCAGCGGTGTTGCGCAGAGGATACCGAGCACGAGCAGCGGGCCATAGCTTTTAAGATAGTAGACCGCCTGTGCGCTCGATAGCGGCAGACCGCCTGCACCAAACATCGCGCCGATGCGCGAGACTGCCTGCGCGGCGCTGTCTGCGTCGAAAAGCACGAAGCCGAGCGTGACGAAAAAGAGCGTGTACACATGGCCGAGCACGCGGTGCTTCTGCAGGACCGGTAGCAGAAGGAGCTTCTCAAGAAGCAACAAAATTGCGAACCACAGTCCCCAGAGAACAAATGTCCACGCGGCGCCATGCCACAGGCCCGTTGCAAGCCAGACAATCAGAATGTTCAACAGCTGACGCGCCTTGCCCTTCCGGCTGCCGCCGAGAGGGATATAGAGGTAGTCGCGGAACCACGAGCCAAGCGACATGTGCCACCTGCGCCAGAACTCCGTGATGCTCGCTGAAATATAGGGGTAGTTGAAGTTTTCAGGGAATTGGAAGCCCAGCATCCGCCCGAGGCCGATGGCCATGTCACTGTAACCCGAAAAGTCGAAGTACACCTGGAGCAGAAACGCGAGCGCGTAGAGCCAGACGAAGAGGACGCTCGCGTCCTGCGTCGACTTGTAGGCGCTCGCGAGCGCGCCGAACTGGTTGGCGAGCAGAATTTTCTTGGCAAAGCCGACCGTGAAGCGGCGCACGCCCTCCGCCGCGGCGGAGACACTGTGCGTGCGGCTTTTGAGCTCCGCGGCGACGTCGGAATAGCGCACGATCGGCCCCGCGATGAGCTGGGGGAAGAGCGAAACATAAGTGGCCAGGTCGATAAAATTTCGCTGCGCCGCCGTCTCGCTGCGGTAGACGTCGATGACGTAGCTCAATACCTGAAAGGTGTAGAAGCTGATGCCGATGGGCAGGCTCAGCTTCAAAAGCGGCAGGGAGAGCCCTGTGACGGCGTTGACGCTGGAGAGAAAAAAGTCCGCGTACTTAAAATAGCCGAGAAGCCCAAGGCTCACAAGGATCGAGAGCGTCAGAAAGACCTTCGACGCCTTTTGCCCGCGGTGCTTTTCAATCAGCAGGCCGAAACCATAGCCCTGCACGATGGAGACGAGCATAAGCAGCATATATTTCGGCTCGCCCCAGGCATAGAAAAAGAGGCTTGCGAGCAGCAGCACCGCGTTTTTCAGCTGCCGCGGCGCTGCAAAGTAGATCAGCAGCGCCGCAGGCAGAAAGTAAAAGAGAAAGGGAACGCTGGAAAAGAGCATAAACTTCTCCGCCTTTCAGAAGATCAAATCAGGCGATGGCCTCGTCGCAGGCGACGGCAGCATCGGCAAAGGCCTCGGTGACCTTTTCGCTGAACTGGTCGACAAGGTCCTCCGCGCCGTAGCAGGAGATGACATAGTCGCCGAGCGTCAGGATGACGAGTTTGTCGGGGAAGCCGCACATCCACTGGCGGGACATGACGTTGTCCTTGAGGTCGGAGACGACACTGTCAACGTCGGAAGAGCTCGCAACATGGAACGCGCCCGCGGTGAAGGTGTTGGCGTTCATCATGTGAGTGAGGGACGCGGCGTCGGAGAGCTTGCCTGCGTCCGCGGCGGGGAAGGAGAGAGAGTAGTCAAGTGCGTCGCCGTCTTCGACGGAGAAGTTGCCGGGCGCGTCCTCGGTCATATTCGCCTCATCATAGTCGCCGCCGGCAGCAGGGAACTTGTCGTCGTCGCTGTAGTTGGCCCATACGGCGTTCAGCAGCTCGAGAGCGCTCGCGGGCTGGCTGTTATTGCCACTATTGTCGTCCGTCTTGCTGCCGCAGGCGGCGAGGGAGAGAGTCATCGCTGCGGCCAGCAGCAGGGTGAGAAACTTTTTCATGGGAATTTACCTCCAAAATGTTGTGTGTTGTCAATAGTAATGTGGAATGGGATGCTTACGCCCGCGCGGCGGCCCAATAGCCGTTGGCCTCGTCGTAGCGCAGCGTGACGGCGGGCGCGCCGTCGAGAGAGAGCGTGTAAACCATACCCGTGTCCGGCTCTTCGATGGTCCAGCAAAGCTGCACCTTGCCGGAGACGGTGTAGGAGGTGAACTCCTCCTGCAGCGAGTAAAGAGGCTGGGTCAGCACGCCATCCGACACCGTAACGGTCACGGCCTCGCCCGATTTGCTCTCGATGGTGAGCATCGGACTGAGCGGGCCGCTCAGACTGCCGCGCGCGTCGAGCGCCATCGCTGCGGGCTGACTGATGGGAATGGGGATTGAGGAGAGCGCTGCGCCTTCGACCTTGATCTCAGCCGGTAAGGTGTCGCGCGTCATCGCCAGGGCGGCGGCCAGCACGAGCGCAAGGCACGCCGCAGCGGCAAGAAAACGCGGGAGGGCGTACCGTTTGCGCGGCTTGTAGGCGTAGGCGTCCGCGATGAGCTCATCGTCGAGCTCGCCTATGGCGCGGGTCAGAACTTCATGCTTCACAGTATCCCTCCTTGATGAGATGCTCCTTGAGCTTTCTGCGCGTGCGCAGGAGCGTGGTTTTGATGCGGCTCTCGCCGCAGTGAAAGCGCGCGGCCAGCGCTTCGACCGGTTCGCAGTAGAAATAGCGCAGGATGAACATGCTGCGCACCTCTTCGCTCTGCGTGCGCAGAAACGCGCTGATGCTGCGGCCGAGCTCTGCTGCCATGGCCCCGTCGTCGGGCGAGGACAGGGCGGGTGCGCAGTCGTCCAGCTCGTCGAGCGAGAGCGCGAAGACGTCGCCCTGCCGCTTCTGCGCCGACCTCGCCTTATAGCGGTTCAGCGCCAGATTGCGCGCGATCTTGCCGAGAAAGGCAGACAGGATCGCAGGCCTTTGCGGCGGCATGGCCTGCCAGGCGTGTAAGTACGTGTCGTTGACGTTTTCTTCACTGTCGGCGCGGTCGGATAAAATGTTTTGCGAAATTTTCATGCAATAGCTTTCGTATTTGGCGGCGGTGGCTTCGATGGCGTGCTCGTCCCGCTGCCAGTAGAGGTCGACGATCTCATGGTCGTCCATAGGCTCGCTCCTTTCTGTTGTCTGCCATCATGGGGAAAAGACAACTTTTTTGCCGTTTGCGTTACACAAAAGAGAAAATATTTTTGAAAGTATACCACATTCGCCCGTTTCGTAAAAGGGCGGCATGCTATTTTTGACAAAACGGGAACTTTTTTCC
Source organism: Oscillibacter sp. ER4 (assembly GCF_000765235.1). Taxonomy (GTDB): domain Bacteria; phylum Bacillota; class Clostridia; order Oscillospirales; family Oscillospiraceae; genus Hominicoprocola; species Hominicoprocola fusiformis. The sequence goes on from NZ_JPJG01000008.1 coordinate 22,196, forward strand.
ATCCGCGCCGTCTAATATAACAAATCCCGAAACGGAGGTACATCCGACATGAAACGATTCTTAACGCTGCTGCTCGCCGCGGCGATGGTCCTGTCCTTCGCCGCCTGCGGAGACAACGGAACGACGATCCGAAATGAAAAAGAGGAGGACAATGTGAAAAAAGACCCCATTGCCGCGCAGTATTTGCAGGACCTCGCCGTGAAGACGGCGGACTATCCCGTGCTGCCCGCCATGCCGAACGAGAGTGAGCTTGACGAGGCATTCAGCACCATCGACTATGACAAGATGGGCGCGGACGCCTATGAAAAGGCGCAGGAGAAGATCTGGGAGGACTGGGACGCGCGCAGCAATGCCTATTACGATGCGCTCAAGGCGCTGCGCAGCAAGGGCACGAGCTACCCCGCGGCATTCCTGCACTTCACACAGGAGACGGGCACGCTGCTTTCGGCGGAGGAGAACACCGTTCTCTCGTCCGCAAACCTGTATCTCGCCTTTGCGATGCTCAGCGAGACGACGGACGGCGACAGCCGCGCGCAGCTTTTATCGCTCTTAGGCCTTGAAAATACCGACGCGTCGCGCGCTGCGGGCAACTATGTCTGGCGCAATCTCTACGGCGAGACCTCGACGGGAAAGACGCTGCTCGGCAGCTCCGTGTGGCTGAATGAGAACGTCCCTTATAATGAAGAGACGCTGCAGGTGCTCGCCGAGCAGTACCTTGCTTCGACGTTCTCCGCCCCGATGGGAGATGAGAAGACGGACAAGGCCATCGGCGAATGGATCAATGAGAACACGGGCAATCTCTTGCAGGACGCGGCGGGTGAGATCCAGACGAAGCCCGAGACCGTGATGCTCCTTTTGACGACGCTCTATTTTAAGGACCAGTGGCGCGACGAATTCTGGAAGGATGCGACGAAGAAGGACACGTTCACCGCGGCAGGCGGCGAAAAGCAGAACGCCCAGTTCATGCATCGCACGGACGACCGCGCCGCGTACTATCGCGGCGAGAACTACACCGTGGCGGAGCTCGGCTTCCGCGGCGGGCAGTCGATGCGCTTTTTGCTGCCGGATGAGGGGACGACGCTCGAGAGCCTGCTTGCCAATGGTGAGGTCGTGGGCGGACTGATGGCCTACGACATGGACGCTGCGCTGCCGAGTGCGGAGATCCACTGGAGCGTGCCGAAGTTCGACGTGGATTCCAACCTGGAGCTGACCGACGCGCTCAAGGCGATGGGCGTCACGGATGTGTTCGACTTCAACAAGGCGGACTTCTCGCCCCTCGTCGACAAAGAGAAGTTTGACGAGAGCGTCGCTGTGACGCAGGTGCAGCACGCCGCGCGCGTCAAGGTGGACGAAAAGGGCTGCGAGGCCGCGGCGTTCACGACTATCACGGCGGACGCCGCATCTGCCATGCCCGAGGAACTTCCGGTGGTGGAGATGAATTTGAACCGGCCGTTTGCTTTCATGATCACCGGCGTGGACGGTCTGCCGCTCTTCCTCGGCACGGTGAATACATTGAAGTGATTTCCCACGCCGCGGGGAAATGTCCCATTGTCATGGGACTGCGCGGGGCAAAGGGGGCCTTCTCTCACGTGAGAGAAGGCCCCCTTTTGATCCCCCAAGAGAACGGCAGGGGCGTTTCGATCTCGCCCCTGCACCCCTAACGACCAAAAAGGAGGGGCAAGGCCCCTCCTTTTTGGATTATCCACCCTATGGCACTTCTGGTAAGCATTGCGCCTACTTCGGATGATTCTGTTTCGATGGTGCCTGCCGAGGCGGCATTGCTGCGCTCGCCGCATTTCTAATAGGAAAAAAACGACCGCATCAGCGGTCGTTTTCGTTCTTTTTATCAGTTCGTTCCAGAAGATAGTCGACGCTGACGCCATAAAAATCAGCGAGCGCGCACAAAACGTGCGGCGGCAGCATTCTTTCGCCACTCTCGTAATATGCGTATGTGCGCTGCGGAACATTGATTGCTTCGCCGACCTGACGCTGTGTCAAATCGGCGTCTTCCCGCAAATCGCGGATGCGCCGGTATCTTTTCACGTTTATCACCAAATACAGTATATGTAGAACAAAGTGTTCTATTACATTTTTGAATATTCTGTTCTAAATGAGAGATGAGCAAAACGGACGGAAAAAACTGCCCGCAAACAAGGCAACTGGGAATCAAAAGAGCTTGGGGCATCTCAAGGGCGCAAAAACCATAGCGCAGTAACTCCCGCGCCTAAAAAAGGTATGGAAAAGACAGATCAGGCGGAACGCCGAAGCTGTTTGGCAGAACGGTAGGAGTGAGAGCCGTGCAGAACGGCGGCCAGCGCAACCGCTAAAGCGGAGATATGAGCCAGCGTATTGAGGTTTGCCACATTGTTTCCGTTACGCACCCATAATCGTTCCTGCCCAGACGCCTTAAAGCGGGAGTTGTATCTTTCACACTCTGTACGCAAGGCATAGATACGCTTAAAACGCAGGCATTCCCTGTCAATGGAAAGTCTGTAGTCTGTTGGAATGGTCTTATACTTGGTACAACCCTGGTTTTTCTTCCCATTGTTCCAGTTTTTGTGGTTGCAGGGGCAAACGCTGGTTTTGGACTGGCGGAAGGGGCAGCAGTATTTCTGCCGAATCCCCCCTCTGCCATCGGTGGTCTTGCCATCTTTGTGCATGGCCAGTCCGGCCTCGCAGATTGGATTACCGGCAGAAATTGCTTCAGAGGTTTTCGTACTGCGTGGATTGAGGGGGATAAAAGTTTCCCCATCATAGACCGTTTTCACGGTGTTGTAGATGCTTTTCACATCGTAGCCCTTGTCGGCAAGGAAGGTGTATTCTTTCAAAGAAACCGTCTGATTCGCAGCTGCGAGGATATCAGCGGCGACGGAGGAATCGGCGACATTGCCCGGTGTGGTCAGCTCGTAGAGCGGCAGGCCGGAGATGCAGTCCACCAGCACATGACTTTTGTAGCCCCAGTAGAACTCATACCGGCGCTCATTGTGCTGGTTGGAGGCCGAGTGGACGCCGAGGGCGCAGTCCGGATCGCTTTTCGGGTGGTTTTCCTTGGAGAACTTGTTCTTTGCAAAGGATTTTGGATTGTTCTGCTTCGTGTTTGCCATGACGGGCGTGGAATCCAGGCCAATAAATGAGGCGTCCACGATCCCCATCTCATAGAGTTTCTTCACCTGTGCCGCCATGATTTCTTTCAATGCAGCGTTATCCATTTTTTGAGGAAACGGTCATACGTCCAGTAGGACGGCAGCGGCTCCATGATATTGAACCCGCAGTAGTGGGCAATGAGCCGGTTGTTGTCTAGATAATCCGCCAAATCTGTGATTTGTGAGAAGCCCTCGCATTTCATAACGATAAAAGCACAGACCATGGCTTCTTTGGGGAAGCCCCGCCGCCCGGTTGCCGCCCTGGGCAGCGTGAAGTAAAGACTGCTGAAAAGCTTGTCGTAGAACGCAGCGGCGCTTTGGGATGTAAACAATGTCACATCCTGAATGATTTCCTGTCGGTAGATAGCGGCCAGCCCCTTTCTGGTTGGTTTTCTCTCAAGTCAATTTTACCAAAAAGGGGCTCCGCTTTCTATACCATTTGAGTGATTTTCGGCTTCAGCCATGGCCGGGAAGCATTGCAATTACTGCGTTTCTTGCGTTTTGCTCATGGCTGGTTCTAAATTGTAAACGAGGTGATGAAAATGACGACGTATAAGGCTCTATATCATTTGATGGTCCAAAATATGAGTGAGGCCATCGACCTTTACGATGCGGGCAAAGGTATCCTTGCCCGTGAAGTCCTAAAAAAAGCCCTGTTAGATGCAGAAGAGCAAGTCATTTCGCAAGACATCATCCCCGATGAGCCTATTGGCAGTACCGATCCAGCAGAAAGCTAAAAAAGCAGCACCCCAAAGCGGCGAGCGAAGCAATGCCACACCGTCAGAAGCACGGGGTGGATAATCCAAAAAGGAGGGGCTACGCCCCTCCCTTTTGGTCGTTAGGGGGTGCAGGGGGCGAAATCGAAACGCCCCCTGCTTTTCTCTTGGGGGTCCAAGGGGGATATTCTCTCACGCGAGAGAATATCCCCCTTATTTCGTAGCAGCGCCATCGGCGCTGCCACCCCTCCCGCGCAGAGCACGGGATATTTTTCCTCAATTTTTCTAAAAAAGTGAAAGAAAACAAAAAATGACTGACCCTTGATCGCGATTACTGAACTACGATCAAGGGTCAGCCATGATGAATATTTGGATCTCTCATATTCTGTTTTCTTTCCTTCCTTTCTTCAATGATCTGGTGCCGAATATCGCTTACTCCGGTTTCCACTCCTGCTATCTCAAACACCGCGGTTGCGGCGGTTTTACCTGAATGACGGTACACATCAGAGAGTGCTGCGCGATGGATATGATCGGAACCATTTGGAATCGGGTTTGTGAAGATCACTTATACATTGGTCTCACCCTTTCTGTGTTTAAAGAATAGCAAGAATGAGCACAAAAATCAAGCGGCGGAATGGATAAAGATGCGATCGATATTTTGTGCGCAGGGCTGATTATTCGAAAATCGGCAGAAAATGCTTGCGGTTTATCCTGCGCTTTAGTATAATAAAGCTGTTAGGCCGCCTGAAAAGGGCGGCTTTTTTCATTTTCGGAAGTACACGGCGTCCCACTCCTCGCCGTTGGGGACGAGCGGCGGCTCGATGACAAGGCCGCTTTTGCCGCCGCGCTTTCCCTCGACGAAGAGGAGCGAGGGCGCGGCGTCCGGCGATTTTGCGAGAAAGCGCAGACGCTTGGGCTCGATGCCGTGACTCCGCATGGCGCAGAGCACGTCGGCGAGGCGCTTGGCGCGGTGAACGAGGGTGAAGCGCCCGCCATAGCGCAGCACACGCTGCGCCGCGGCGCAGACGTCGTCCAGCGAGCAGGAGGTTTCCTCGCGCGCGATTTGGCGCGCTTCGCCTTTGGCGCTCTCGCCGCTGCCGGCGGGAAAGTACGGCGGGTTCGAGATCACATAGTCGACGCTGCCGGCCTTTGGCAGGACGGAGACATCGCGAAGGTCGCCTTCGTGGAAAGCGGCTCTGTCCGCCCAGGCGTTTTCGGCGAACGTCTTTCGCGCAAGCGCTGCCGCGGGCGCGGAGAGCTCAACATTTTCGATAAAAAGCGATTCCTGGCGCGCGAGCAGGAGCGTTCCGAGAAGACCAATCCCGCTGCCGAGGTCGCAGACCGTGTCGCCGCGGGACGGGCGGGCAAAGTAGGCGAGGCAAAAGCTGTCCGTCCCCGGCGGGAAGAGGGCGGTGTCGTAATAAAAGCAGGGGCCGTGCGGCCAGAGCTCGTCGCGTTTTTCCATGTGATGACCCTTTCTGATGATAAAAATAAGGACGCGCTTTTGCGCGTCCTTATTTTTTAAGTACCCTTAGACCTTAGGCCTGGGAGATGGCGCCGTTGGGGCAGGTATCAGCGCAGGAGCCGCAATCCAAGCAGGCATTTGCGTCGATCTGATACTGGGAATCGCCCTGGGAAATAGCACCGACGGGGCAGGCGTCTGCGCAAGCACCGCAGCTGACGCAGGCAGAGCTAATCTGATAAGCCATAATTAGTACCTCCATAAGTTGATGTCGCTATTATAGCATGTCAAAGCGAAAATGCAAGAGTCAGAATGCAGGAAAATATTGAATTTTCTGTGTCATTTACGGTGTTTATTTTTGAATAAACCGGTCAAAAATGAAAGGACGAAAAGGAAGCGGAGGGTAGAGCGATGAATGACCGGAAATTCAGCCTGAAGGCAGAACATGTGCTGCGCTGTGCGCAGGCAGCGGCGGGCGAGTTGGGGCACGGCTATGTGGGCTGCGAGCACCTGCTGCTCGCGATGCTGCGCGAGGAGGACGACGCGGCCTGCCGCGCGCTGAGTGCCTCGGGCATCTACGAGTCGGCAGTGCGCGAGAGGATGATCGAAAAGCTGGGGCGCGGCACGGCGGAGAGATCGACCGTGCAGGGGCTCACCCCGCACGCGCGCTGCGCGGTCGAGCTGGCTGTGGGCGAGGCGCTGCGCGCGGGCAGCGGAGAGATCGAGGCGGGACACCTGCTGCTTGGCATCCTGCGCGACAGCGGCAATATGGCCGTGCGGCTGCTGCGATCGCTGGGTGTGGATACCAAAAAGCTGTACAGCGACACGCTGCGCGCGATGAGCCTGTCACCGCGCAAGCTCCCGCTGCCCGAGGTGCGTGCAAGCCGCGCGGAGGCGAAAAACGGCAAGACGCTCTTGGAATTCTCGCGCGATCTGACGGCGATGGCACGCGAGGGGCGGCTCGACCCAGTGATCGGGCGGGAAAAGGAGATCGCCCGCGCGCTGCGCATCCTGACGCGGCGGACGAAAAATAACCCCGTGCTCATCGGCGAGCCGGGTGTTGGCAAGACGGCCATCGCCGAGGGCCTCGCCGAAAAGATCGCCGCGGGCGACGTGCCGGAGGAGCTTATCGACAAGCGCATCCTGCTGCTCGACCTCTCCGGCATGGTGGCGGGGACAAAGTACCGCGGCGAGTTTGAAGAGCGCATCCGCGCCGTGCTCGACGAGGTGCGGCGCGACGGCAATGTCATTTTGTTCATCGACGAAGTGCACACCATCGTCGGCGCGGGCAGCGCCGAGGGGGCGGTGGACGCGGCGAATATCTTAAAGCCCGCGCTCGGGCGCGGGGAGATCCGCGTCATCGGCGCGACGACGCTCGAGGAGTACCGAAAATTCATCGAAAAGGACGCCGCGCTCGAGCGGCGGTTCCAGAGCGTGCAGGTCGGCGAGCCGGACGAGAAGCAGGCGCTGCAGATCTTACAAGGCCTGCGGCCAAAGTACGAGGCGTATCACGGCCTTTCCATCGAGGACGAGGCCCTGCGCACGGCGGTGACGCTCTCAAAGCGGTATCTGCCCGACCGTTTTTTGCCGGATAAGGCTATCGACCTTATTGACGAGGCGGCGGCAAGCGTGAAACTGTCCGCGCGCAGCGCCTCGCCCGAACTGAAAGCACTCGAAGAGAAGGCGAGCGCCGCCGCGCGGGACAAGGAGACTGCCATCCGCGCGCAGGACTATGAAAAAGCGGCGCGGCTGCGCGACGCGGAGGAGAGCTTCCGCACGCAGGCGGCAGCTGAGCGGAAAAAACAGGCGCGCGAGGCGAAAAAGACCGCTGTGCGTGTGACGGCGGAGGACATCGCCGCCGTGGTGTCGAACTGGACGGGCATTCCGGTGACAAGGCTCAACGAGAGCGAAAGCGCGCGGCTTTTGACGCTTGAAGAAACGCTGCACGCGCGCGTCGTCGGGCAGGAGGACGCGGTGCGCGCCGTGGCGCGCGCCATCCGCCGCGGGCGCGTCGGCGTCAAGGATCCGAAACGGCCTGTCGGGTCGTTCCTCTTCCTCGGTCCCACGGGCGTGGGCAAGACGGAGCTCAGTAAAGCGCTCGCCGAGGCGGTATTTGGCAGCGAGGACGCGATGATCCGCATCGACATGAGCGAGTATATGGAAAAACACACCGTCTCGCGCCTGATCGGCTCGCCGCCGGGCTACGTTGGCTACGACGAGGGCGGGCAGCTGACGGAAAAGGTGCGGCGCAAGCCATACTCCGTCGTGCTTTTCGATGAGATCGAAAAAGCGCATGAGGACGTGTGGAACATCCTGCTGCAAATTTTAGAGGACGGCGTCGTGACGGATGCGCAGGGCCACAAGGTGGACTTTCGCAACACGGCGGTCATCATGACGTCGAACATCGGGGCGAAGAGCATCACGGCGGCGGGCGCGCCGCTCGGCTTTGCGCCGGAGGAGCAGAAAAGCGCCGACGCGCAGTTCGCTGCCGTGAAGGCGGCGGTAATCGCGGAGCTGCGGCGGACGTTCCGGCCGGAATTTTTGAACCGCGTGGACGAGACGATCGTCTTCCGCCGCTTATCGCGCGAGGACTGCGCCGAGATCGCGCGGCGGCTGCTTGCGCAGACCGTTTCCCGCGCCGCGGCGCTCGGCATCACGCTTGAGGCGGACGAGGAGTGCGCGGTCTCCCTCGCCGAGCGGGGCTACGATGTTTCCTACGGCGCGCGTCCCCTGCGGCGGCTCATCCGCGGCGAGGTGGAGGACGCGCTCGCGACCTGCCTTTTGGACGGCACGCTCGCAAGCGGCGACACGGCGGTGTTGGCGGCGGAAAACGGCACGCTCTGCGTGCGCCGGCGGGAGAAAGCGGCGGCCGCCGCCCTCGGCGACGTCGGCGCGCAGAAGGCGTGAAAAAAGGGACGCATCAGACAGAAGACCCGACCGATGGATGCTCATCGGTCGGGTCTTCATGCTTGTGTACGGATTTTTTGCGGTCCGAATGATGCAGGGGAACTTCGTTCTTGAAGGGATGAAACCGGTTCGGCAAACCACAATTAGTTGCTGCTGTCCCCTGCGATTAGAGTTGTTTCTAATTGCACTTGATAAGTATTTTCTTCTCCGCTTAGATTGGTCGTTTTTAATTCAAACCACAGATTATCAGCCAGCTTATCGGCATCGCCGTCTCTCAAAACATCACCGGAAATTTTCTCGATATTACCGGAAACGTCTATTGTCCCGCCTGTTTGATCGGCAACTGCATGGGAAAGTAAAATGGAGTCTTCCTCGCCATCAACATAAATGGTGGTGGAATATGCGGTAATATCAGCAAAATCATCTGACATTACTTTCAAATTGCCGCCATAGCAGATTTCATCTTTCCCCGATAGAACAATTACGCCATTTGATACCGAAATCGACTCGCTATTTCCGCTGAATGAATAGACCTTCAAGGACTGCACCTGACTGCTTTTAGAAGAATTTCCGCATCCGGTAAATAACATCGTACAGACCAGCAGCGACAGGATGATGGTTGCAATTTTTTTCATCATCTTTTACCTTTTTGCTTTATCTGCGCGTTGCGGCGTTCCAAACGCCTGCCCGAGGGGATGCGCTTCTCCTCATTCAAAGCGCTCAACGGTCGTTGCGAGGTCGTAGCTTGCCTTGAGCGCCTTGAGCTTTGCCATCGGCTCGCCCGCGGAGTGCTTGTCGAGCGCGGCGCGGTCGCGCCAGTGCTCCACGAGCAGCACGCAGTTTTCCTCGGCAAGAGGCCGGTAGTAGTCGTACTGCATGCAGCCCTCTTCCGCGAGGACGGCGGCGCGCAGGCCACTTCGCTCCATCTCTGATGCAAAGTCATTAGCCTTTTCGCCGCGATAGAGAACGTGAAGTAAAATGCCTTCCATAAAGTAAGGCTCCTTTCCTGCTTGTTCGTATTACGATACGTCGATCATTTCGAGGTATTTGTAGCCGTTTTCGGCAATGTGGTCCTTGCGGCCCTGCAAATTGTCGCCGAGCAGCAGATCAAACGAGTGTGCCGTCGCCTCCGCGTCCTCGGGCATGACCTTGATGAGACGGCGTGTCTCGGGGTTCATGGTCGTGAGCCACATCATTTCGGGGTCGTTCTCGCCGAGACCTTTCGAGCGGTCGACCTTGTAGCGCTTGCCCTCAAGGGTCTTGACGATGTCGTTTTTTTCCTTGTCCGTGTAGGCGAACCACGTCTTTTCGCCGCAGGTGATCTCAAAAAGCGGGGTCTCGGCGATGTAGACATAGCCCTCGCGAATCAGCGTCGGGCAGAGGCGGTAGATCATCGTCAGGATGAGCGTCCGGATTTGGAAGCCGTCGACATCGGCATCGGTGCAGAGGATGACCTTGTTCCAGCGAAGATTGTTGATATCAAAGGCGTTCAGGTCCTTGACAAACTTGCCCGGCACCTCGACGCCGCAGCCGAGGACCTTCAAAAGGTCGGTGATGATCTCACTCTTGAAAATACGCGGATAGTCGGCCTTGAGACAGTTTAAGATCTTGCCGCGCACGGGCATGATGCCCTGAAACTCGCCGTCGCGCGAGAGCTTGACGCTGCCGAGGGCGCTGTCGCCCTCGACGATGTAGATCTCGCGGCGCGAGACGTCGCGCGTGCGGCAGTCGACAAACTTTTCGACGCGGTTTGAGATGTCGATGCTGCCGGAGAGCTTTTTCTTGATGTTCAGGCGCTGCTTTTCCGCGCTCTCGCGGCTTCTTTTGTTGATGAGTACCTGCTCGGCGATCTTGAGCGCGTCGACGCGGTTTTCGATGAAATAGGTTTCGAGGCGGGACTTCAGAAAGTCCGTCATCGCCTCCTGCACGAACTTGTTCGTGATGGCCTTTTTCGTCTGGTTCTCGTAGCTCGTCTGCGTGGAGAAGTTGTTCGAGACGAGAATGATGCAATCCTCAATGTCCTGCCAGGCGATGCGCGCCTCGCCCTTCTGATATTTGTTGTTGTCCTTCAAATACTTGTCGATGGCGTAGACAAAGGCGGTCTTCGACGCCTTTTCGGGGCTGCCGCCGTGCTCGAGCCACGAGGAGTTGTGGTAGTGTTCGATGCGCTGCACCTTATTCGAGAAGCAGCACGCGCAGGAGAGCTTGACCTTGTATTCGGGCTTGTCCTCGCGGTCGCGGCCGCGGCGCTCGGTCTCCCAGAAGACGGGGGTGGTCAGGGCGTCTTCACCCGCGATCTCGGCGACATAGTCGATGATGCCGTTTTCGTAGACGAAGTCCTGCGTCTCAAAGTGGCCGGGGAGAACTTCGTTTTTGAAGCGGAACGTGATGCCAGCGTTGACGACGGCCTGACGGCGCAGGGTATCGACGTAGTAGTCGGCGGGAATGTCGATATCGGTGAACACGTCGAGGTCGGGCAGCCAGCGCGTGCGCGTGCCGGTCTTGCGGCCGCGGTCGGTCGGCTCGATCTTGAGCTCGTCGCCCTTTTTGCCCACGGGCTCGCCGCGCTCAAAGTGCAGGGAGTATTTGTTCCCGTCGCGCCAGACGGTCACGTTCATATAGCGCGAGGAATACTGCGTCGCGCACGCGCCGAGGCCGTTGAGGCCGAGGGAGTATTCATAGTTGTCGCCGTCCAAGTTGTTGTATTTGCCGCCGGCGTAGAGCTCGCAGTACACGAGCTCCCAGTTGAAGCGCTTTTCCTTGGGGTTATAGTCCACAGGGCAGCCGCGGCCCATGTCCTCTACTTCGATGCTGTGGTCTAAGTAGCGGGTGATGGTGATGAGCTTGCCATGGCCCTCGCGCGCTTCGTCGATGGAGTTCGAAAGGATCTCGAACACGGCGTGCTCGCAGCCGTCCAGTCCGTCCGAGCCAAAGATGACGCCCGGACGCTTGCGCACGCGGTCCGCTCCCTTGAGCGACGAGATGCTCTCATTGCCGTAATTCGTTTTTTTTGCTTCTGCCATTGGGGTTTCTCCATTTCGCCGAAATTTACGATTCTGATCTTCAAACACAAAACTTGGTACATTATACGATTTTTTGACCACAATGGCAAGTGGCCGCGGCAGATTTTTCCTTTTGTGGGAGAAATGCACGCAGGCGCGGGAATTCCACCGCTGATTTTGCCGAAACGCGTCGAGCATAACCAATTGTCAACCGGCGGGAACGCACTGGAACAACAAAGTTATTCACAGTTTCCACAGAGTTTTCCACATCGTTATGTCAACAGAATAACCGCGGATAAACCATGAATGGACACGCTTCCGCCTCCTCCGCGCGGTGAAAGAGGGAGAAAGCAAATTTCGTCAATTTGCCCCCTTGACGAAATGGCGCGGACGTGTGCGAAAAAAGAGAGCGCCGCGGGTAGCAGCGCATAAGACAGGTTTATAAGGTTTAGAGAGAACAGCGTGGCGGAAGTCACGCTGTTCTGCTTTTTGATGCGTGAGTGAGTATTTCGGCAATGATGCTCTCCGGCAGGAAACCAATGCAGGCAAGGCTGATATGCACATCCTGCACTCGCTGCCCGCTGCTCTTATCCGGCGCGGAAACATAGACCATGTTCACAAGATCATGCAGCACAGCGGGCGTCAGTTTCTGCAAGTTGGGATATTTCTTCGCCCTGAGGATGAACTGCTCAATGCTGTCGGCTTCTTCCTCCTGCTGGGCAATCTCCTGTTCCAAAAGCTGCATTTTCTCCGTCAGCTCTGTTTGCTCATTTTCATAGTCGGCGGACAGCTTTTCAAATCGGCTATCATTGATTTTGCCGGAGATATTGTCCTCATAGAGCCGTTTGAACAGACGGTCAAGCTCTTCCATCCTGCGCTGTGCCTGCGTGAGCTGTCTGCGCTTTGCGGCGAGTTCTTTCTTGAAGTCCTCCTTGCGTTTTGCTCCCAGCTTATCACGGAACAGGTCTTCACAATCGGAGATATACCAAAGCAGGATTTGCAGAAATCTTAGCACGCCCTTTTCCAGAACAACCGCACGGATGAAGTGCGTTCCGCACACGTCTTTTCCCTTCTTGCGAGAGGTAGAGCAGACGAAATGATCCTGTCGTTCTTCAAAGTTCCGCGAGGTGCAGTAGTACATTTTTTCTCCGCAATCGGCGCAGTAGGCAACGCCGGAAAAGAGGTTGCTCTTGCCCGTTCTTGCCGGTCTGCGTTTGTTGCGGCGCAGCTCCTGTACCCGCTGAAAGGTGTCCTCATCCACAATGGCTTCGTGGGTGTTGCGGAATATCTTCCATTGCTCCGGTGGATTCTCGATAGTCTTCTTGATTTTGTAGGACTGCCGGTGCGTTTTGAAGTTCACGGTATGCCCGCAATACTCCATCCGTTCCAGAATTGCGGCAACGGTGCTGCCGTTCCAGTTGTAAGGATTGTCAGGCAAAGCGCAGCGGACTTTTCGTTTTTGCCTGTCCTGATAAACGGTGGGCGTCAACACATGATCCTCTTTCAGCATCCGGGCAATCTGCGTCGGACCGTTCCCGTCCATGCAAAGGGAAAAGATGCGCTTGACCACCTGTGCCGCTTCCGGATCGACGAGCCAATGCTCTGAATTATCCGGGTCTTTGACATAGCCATACGGCGGAATTGTCGTCAGGTGTTCGCCGGATTCTCCCTTGATCCGGAGTGAGGTACGCACTTTCTTGCTGCCGTCCCGAACGTAGTATTCGTTGATAATATTGACGAACGGGACGAACTCATTGTCTTGCTGGTTAGCGCTGTCCACACCGCTGTTGACGGCAATGAACCGCACGTTATTCTGTGGGAATGTGATCTCGGTATACATCCCAACTTCCAGATAATTTCGACCGATGCGGCTCATGTCTTCTTGTGTCAAGTAGGGACTAAAAAAATTTTGAGAATTTACAAGCCGTTCATAGGTGGACAACCACCCGTGAACGGCTTGCGTTTTCTCTATGCTCTTGTGCCGTTCTTTGTGCGACGCTTCTTATACGCCGCCGCAAATGCCTCCATCATCGGAGTGACCGGAAGCTCGTTGTCAGGCTTGGACAGATACTCGAACCGGATGCCGTTCTCCTTGAATTTTCGCTCAAACCTCATGAAAGAGGAAGCGTCCCGGCTGATCCGCGAAGCGTCACGGGTAAGGATTGTACCGATGCCCTGACGCTTGGTTTCGTTCATCAAGAAGTTCATGATGCCTTCCGTATGGACGCCGGAGATGCCGTCTGCGGCAACCGCAGCAGCTACCTCATAGCCCTTGTCCTTCGCATAGCGTTCCAGCTCTTCCCGCTGATTTGCCGCCGCAAGCTGATCCGCACAGGCAACACGGATATAAAGAAATACTTTCATTTGGCTTCTCCTTCTGATGTATTGAGGAAGTCCTTGAACTTCCAGACGATTTCTATGTTGTCAAGATCGTAAATGTAGACCGCAGAAATGAATGCGTGGGTCAGCTCATAGGTCAGAGCTTTGCAGTCGGCGTACTGTTCGCAGACCGCATCCAGCTTTTCATCTGAACAGGCGGTCTCGGAGTCAAGCTCCTTCATCCGCTCGTGACTGCGCTGGATTACTCCATCGTTTTCAGCAATCTTCACATCCGCTGCCGCCTTCTGCTGAATGTACGCCTCCTTCGTGATGCTCCCGGCTGCATACTTCTCGTAGAGCCTCAGCTTGGACGCCTTGTGCTGCTCGTTCTGCTTTTGCAGAGTGCGGATTTTATCAGCACATTCCTTGATGGCAGATTTCCGCAGATCACCGACTTCGCGGTTCTGTATTGCTTCCTTCTGTGCCAAAGCAAGAAACTGAGTAAGGGCATGGAAGACAACCTTCTCAATATCCATTTCCGGAAAGCTCCTGCCAACCGGACAGTCTGTGTTTCCGTTGTTGACCGAGTGAATGCACTGGAAGTATCGAATGCCAGCCTTGTTCTTTCTGCGTGTCATAGCACGTTTACAGTTACCGCAGCGGACGAGTCCCTTGAGCGGATAGTCATGCTGCTTGCGCGTGGGATTCCGTCCTCCGCCTCGAATGACCTTCTGAGCAAGCTCAAAGTCTTCCTTGCTGATAATAGCTTCATGCGTTCCTTCTACGATAATCGGCTCATTGACAACACGCTTTTTTGAGCCGACACCGCAGGACTTCATTTTGCGGCTGACCAGTGTTCCGGTGTAAACAAGGTTTTTGAGGATGTTATAGACCATCACGGTTTCCCAACTGATTTTCTCGCTCATGTTACTGAACTTCTTCTTGTCGGGATGCTTGCTCTTGAAGTATTGCCCCGGCGTCGGGATACCGTCATCATTCAGGCTGCGGGCGATCTGAGAGGTGTTGCTGCCTTCCAGCGCCTCGCGGAAAATACGACGGATCACATCAGCCGCCTCCGGGTCTACGGCAAGTTTGTTCCGAATGGTGGGATGCAGGACGTAGCCGTATGGGGCGTAGCCACCGACATACTTGCCCTGCTTCATCATCTGGATTTTTGCCGATGTGGTCTTTACGGAAAGGTCTTTGCTGTATGCGGCGTAGATGATGCTGCGCATAACCACTTCCAGACCGCCCGTTGTGCCTTTGTAATCGTCACTGTCATAGCCGTCGTTGATAGAAATGAATCGGATGCCCATGAACGGAAAGGTGCATTCCAGATAGTTTCCCGTTTCGATGTAGTCACGAGAAAAGCGGGAAAAGTCCTTGACGCAGATCAGATTGATTTCGCCGCGCTTGACCTTCTCCATCATCTGCGTGAACTGAGGACGGTGAAAGTTCGTGCCGGTATAACCGTCATCCGCAAACTCAGACCGCTGACAGTGAGACAGCTCCGGATGATTGTCAAGAAAGCGGTTGATGAGCATACGCTGGTTGCCGATGCTGTCACTTTCCGCCTTGCTGCCATAGCCGGTATCTTCATCAGCCATTGAGAGGCGGATGTAGATGCCGATGTTGTATTCCTTGCTCATTTACATCGCCTCCTGTACATCCTTGATACTCTGAACGGTCAGAGCGTAAATATCGCCGTATTTCATGACCAGCTCGATTGAGCCGTCCTTATGGACTTTTACAAGCTCTACGGACTCGTCAATCAACTCCTGAGAGAGTTTTGCTGCGCCGCTGACAGATTTCATCAGCGTGAGCCACTTATTGTCCTCGGACATTGCCTCGGCAAACTTTACCTTCCGCTGAACCGCTTCATCCAACCGCCGTGAAAGATCGACATACTGCTCATCGTAGGCTTTCTTGGCAAAGGCGTATTCCTCTTCATCGAGAACGCCTTCCGTGAAGTCCTCATAGAGACGGGTACGCTTCTTGGAAATACCGCTGAGTTTCAGATTCAGGCTTGTAATGAGCGCATTCTGCTGATCTCGGATGCTGCGTTCACCTTCGCTGTTTCTCAGTTTGGCAAGCAGCTTGTCGTAATTGAGAGCCGCCTTGACTTGAAGCTGAATCGCCGCAAGCACATCGGCTTCGAGTTTGTCCTGCCGCGTATAGTGCGGCGTACAGAGATTGCCGCGCTTGACGGATGAGCTGCACTCATAGAAGGCGTACCATGCGCCGTCCTTACGCTTGTCAACGCGCTTTCGATGGAAATAGAGTTTCCTGCCGCAATCTGCACAGATGATTTTGTCTTCAAAGAGATTGATCAGCGTAGCGCGGATTTTCTCCGTGCGCTCCATCTTCTCAACTCTTGTCCTTGCAGCGGCGTTCCGCATTTCTCGTACCTTCTGGAAGTCCTCACGGGAGATAATCGCCTCGTGAGTATTGGGAAAAACAATCCATTCCTCGCGGTCGATATGCTGATTTTTGACGCCCTTGTAGATAGCGTTCAGCGTCCGTCCAAGAACGGTATCTCCGACGTAATGGGGATTATCCAGAATGGTAGTGAGTGAAGACTTGTTCCAAATTTTCTTTGCCGTAGCATTGCCTGTGCGGACGCCGACCTGATACTTTTGAAACTCCGGATTGGGCGCATTCATTGCATCAAGCCGGTCTGCAATCGCCGGAAGAGACAGCCCCTCAATCTTCCACTGGAAAATCTTCCGGACAATCGGTGCGGTTTCTTCATCAAAGACCATATTGCTGCGTTCCTCATCCCAGCGATAACCATACGGGAGATTGCGCTTCTTGAACTCTCCACTTTCCATCTGTGCCTTGAGCGCGGTAGAAACCTTGCGGGAGATGTCCTTTGAGTAGAGTGTGTTGATCATGTTTTGCAGAGGGATAATGAGGCTTTCGCCGGAGCCGTCCGTATCAAAGTTGTCGTAGTTCTCTTTGATGGCGATAAACCTAAGCCCGATCTGCGGAAAGACCCGTTCCAGATAGGTTCCTGCCTCGATGTAGTCACGCCCGAACCGGCTGAGATCACGAACCACAAGGCACTTGATCCTGCCGGTGCGGATGTCGTTCATCAGACGGTTGAACTCCGGTCTGTCAAAAACCGTACCCGTTCGTCCGTTGTCCACATAGGTATCTATCAGATTCAGGTAGGGACGCTCTGCAATGTACGACTTGCAAATCTCAATCTGATTTGCGATGACATCCACCTTTTCGGACTTGCCGCTGTTTTCAACGGAAAGACGGGCATAGATGGCTGTTGAGAAGACCTCGGAAGAGACAGATTCAATAACCGGCTCTTCGACTGCAACTTGCTTTCTGCTTTTTCTTGCCATTTGCTCATCCCTCCTTTATACGGCAATATCCAGTTCATCGGCATAGCCGAGAACGTATTCAAGCGTCTGCTGGTATTCGTCCCTGTATTTGAAGACGATTTCGATTGCATGGTTTTCGTGAATCAGAATGCGGTCAACAAGGGACATCAGCACACGGCGGTTCAGCTCTTCGACGTTTTCATACTGCTTGAAAAGCGTTACCCAGTTCCGTTCGGTCGTGCCGGTTGTCACCGTCTGCTTCATTTCTTTTTTGATCCGCAGAAGTGCCTCCTGTTTGTCCTCAATGATTTTGGTGTAGCTGCTGCGGAACTCGAAGTATTCCGATTTATCAATGACGCCGCCGATGAAGTTCTCGTAAAGCCCCAGCTTGAGCTTTTGGTACCGTTCAATCTCTTCCTCGATTTTGGCGATCTGAGCTTCGTAATTGAAAGCCTTACGGCTCTGAGACGGAAGCCGTTCTATCATCGCAAGCGCGTGTTCCAGATTGATGACAAGCTCGATCTGGTCATGAATGGCACGGAAGACCTTCTCTTCAACCTCTTTTGCGGCGATGCTGTGCGGGCTGCACGTCCGGGTGTGCTTATTGGTGGAGCAGACGTAGTAGATATACTTTTTCGTCTTCGACGGGACGGTCTTGCGGATCATTGGCTGCTGACAGTCTCCGCAGAACAGGAAACCGGAAAACAGGTGTGCTTCATCCTGATCGGGTGAACAGCGCATATCCCGCTGCATCATGACCTTGACTGCCATGAAGTCCTCGTAGGACACAAGAGCTTCATGCGCGTTTTCAACCTTGACCCACTCGGATTCATCCTTGCTCTTCACAACGCGGACTTTGTAGTTGGGAGTGCCGCGTTTGCCCTGAGCCAGAACGCCGATATAAACTTCGTTGGTGAGAATGCGCTGGACGGCTTTGTATGTCCATTTTGCGGTATCGCCGGTCTTGAAGACGGTATCGAACTTCACACCGGCGGAATGCTTGTATTCCATTGGGGACAGGACGCCCATCTGGTTCAGACGCTTTGCAATACGTCCGATGGAGAAGCCGTCCTTGTACATGGAAAAGATCATCTGCACATATTCGCTGACCGCTTCATCCACGATGAGCTGGTTTTTGTTCTCCGGCGATTTCATGTAGCCGTAAGGCGCGAACGAACCGACGAACTCACCGCTCTTCTGCTTGACTTCCAGACTGCTTCGGATTTTCATGGAGATGTCCTTGCAGTAAGAATCGTTAATCAGGTTTTTGAACGGGATAACAAAGGAGTCGGACTGCGGATCACCGGTCAGACTGTCATACGCATCATTGATTGCGATGAAGCGTATGCCGAGCTGCGGGAATATCTTCTCAATGTAACGTCCGCCGTCGATGTAGTTTCTTGAGAAGCGGCTGAGATCCTTGACTACAATGCAGTCAAGCGCACCCTTGCGGATTGCCTCTTCCAGCTTTTTGAACTGAGGACGATTGAAGGAAACGCCGCTGTAACCGTCATCCACAAACGGCTCACAGACAAGCTCCAAATCATCGTGCCTTGCGATATAGTCCTCGCAGATGGCTCTCTGGCTGGCGATGGAGTTGCTTTCTACTTTGTCTCCATCCTCACGGGACAGACGGCAGTAGATCGCCGTGCGGTAAACCTTGTCTGGCATAAAAATAACCTCCGTTTTTCTGTTTGGTGTGGTACATCAAATCAGAAAGACGAAGGCTTGCTTCAACTCTTATGAAGAGGAACACGAAAACGCCACATGACCATCAAGGCAAGCGGCTTAATCCGTATTCTTCTTTTTTTGACCGATTAAATTATACCACAGGCTCAATCGCTTGTCCATAGAACCGGGCGAAAAGATTCAGACTGTTCATAAATCAAAGACCTCTCAGATAGTGTTCCAGACAATCTTCCATTGTCGTATCCGTCTCGGTGAAGCTGATCTTCACCACAGTTTTTCCGTCCAGATAACAATAGGGATTTCTGATCTGCTTAATGAACTCCCTCAGCCTGTCCTCTCGCGGTGCCGCAGGATCAAGCCGGATGCTGCTTCTCTGAACGAGTGTGCTTCGGTCAACCGTTTTCGGGCTGACATTTTTCATTGTTTCAATGCCCATCATATTCTAAGCACCTCCTGTTTCGTGAAAATATTCAGGACAAAAGGATATGGCAGAGCATCTTGTGAAGATACCCTGCCACATAGTTTTCATCCTGAAACTATATAGTAAGTTTCTTTTGGGTTTGTTTCATTGTCCGGCATATTTGCAGCTCGCGCCCCTGCCAGAAGAACTATGCAGTTCCGGGAATGCTGCGGACTACCAATGGTCAATCGGTATCATGGGACTCTCACCCCTCCGAGGATCGCTCCGAGCCGCCCATTCAAAGAAAAGACGGAAGTATCATTATACCCGGCATCTGCATCGTCGCAAGCAGCCGCACCACACGACTGTTATAGCTCTCCGGAGGTCGCTCACTCCCTTTCGGGAGGTCTTGGCGTCGGAAGCTGTGTTGCTTCGCAGAAGCGGAAAGATCCGCAGCACTGAACTATTCAGTTTTCAAGGAGCAGTGAAGTGGTCTGATTGACCCTTTCACTTTACAACGGACATCTTTTTGCCGTTTGTTGAGTACCGCTCAAAAAATTCTTTGAAATTTTTTCTGCACCGCTGCTTTGAGGTCAAATGCAGCTCTGATGCCGATGCCTTTCCTTCGGGCAAACTCTCGAAGAGTCAGTCCTTCACGGGTCATCGCAAGATACAATTCGCGCTGCTTCTCGGTCAGAATGGAAAGAAGCTCCTTCTCTTTGAGGGCGGTAATCAGTTCCTCCATGCAGTCGCGGGAGTCTGCCAGCCATGCAGCGGACTTCACATCGTCCTCCGGCATAGCGTCAAGGGACAGCACGGTATCAGAAATTTTCTCTGCGCCGTCCTCATCCTCAGAGGTGTTGTCAGAGCCATACGAGCGTCTGATCCGCTTTTCCTCTGCGCGAAGGATTCTCATAACCTTGCGGTCAACCTCGGAAACTTCGCCGGTTCGTTTCACGCGCACCATGCACTTGCCGTCCTCCGTAGTCCAGAGGTCGTAATCGAACGCGATAGGGGTCTTAGGGATTTTCATTGTTCATCCTTTCCGCTGCGCGGGAGCAGCGGGAAGGGTGAAGACAGAAAAAGAGCCGCATGACGGTGAGGTTTGAATCCCATGCCGATAAAACAGAGCAATTAAACTCTGTCTCATGCGGCATTAGGATGACTTCACCTATCAGGCGGCTCCACAGCTCAGCTATGACATATATTTTATTTTAGAACAGAGGCTTGTCCTCCGGTTTTTACTTGGTACGCGGTCGCAGTCTTCTCATATTCAGCACATCAAAGACTGTGATCCGCCCGCATTTCTTGCACTTGGATTCTACATGACCTCTCGTGTCCTCGTAGACAGCAATGGCATTATGCTGACAATAGGGACATTTCAGGTATCGGGGCTTTTGCTGGGAAATGGCAACTCTTGCCCTGCGGATTTTTTCGATCAGCTCCGGCGTCGGTTCCTGAACCCGAATGGATGCTCTCTTCATTACCACACCTCCAATGGGTCAACATACTCACTGAATGGACGATCTACCATGTAGCCGAGCTGACGAAGGCGGATAGACGCCGTTGTTTTGGAGACACCGAACAACCGGCAGAAAAGGCGCAGCGTTAAGTGATCACCATACGAATACCTCCCCTCGTAATTGATCAGCGGCGTTTCTGCAAACCGACGCATTGCCAGGTCAACCTCTTTTTGAGGAAGCAGGATCGCCGCGCCCAAGACATTTGCTTGCCACTCGTTCCAGTCCTCGCGGGTTTTCAGCTCTCGCGGCGTATAGGCTGTCCGTGCGGAATATTTCATTTCGCAGGAAGCCTTTACCTCTTCCGATTCCAGTTGGAAGAGAATCTGATGGGCGCACTCGTGGGCAAGGGTAAATCTGCGCTTGGCGCAGAGCCGCTGCACGTTGCCGGATCGAATGAAGCTCTCGTCCAAGATGACCTGATTACGCTTCAAAGCCAGTGTGCGCGTAATACCAAGTTCCGTGATCTTGTACTCAGTGTCGGCATAGGCAGTGACACCGCAGATGCTTCCATCCGGCGAGAGACGGGCGAATGATACGCGAAGACCGAGATAATTCTTTGCAAACTGATCAATGGGTGTTGGCAAAGCTGATCGGTCGGGCTTGTCCGCCTCATCCCCGAAAAAGAACCGATTGAAGTCCTTTGTTGTTGAGGCTGCAATTTCTTCAAGTTGGCGCTGGGATAAAATCATGAGCAGTTGTCCTCCTTTGCTTCGACAAACCACTTGTCTCCTTCGTGAAAAAGAAATGACTCCTTTCCGCGAATCTGAACTGTGTAACGGATGCCTCCGCCCCCAACCTTCTTGGATGTGGCGCGGCATTTGTAAAGAATCTGGTCGATTTGAAAGATTACACCGTTGTCCCACCAGATAAGGCGAGGGAGGATTGCCCCCTCCTTGTCCACATCCAGCGTAACCGAGACGTATGCTTTTCTGTACTGTGTAGCCATTTCTGTTTTTCTCACTCCTGTTCCCTCATACCGGTGTATGCCGGTACGGATGATCTTCGGCAGCATAAATGCCTGTCCATTTGAACTGCTCAAAAGATGTAACTTTTTCGTGTACAACTACTCATGCCCCTTGACAGGATGAGCAATTCAGGATATACTATGAGTAGTTGGATTGCTCAGTCATTATTATACGCACTTCAAGTGCCTTTGTCAATAGACTTGCGCAATTTGATGTCGCAAACTTTTTGTGAACAGGAGTGATTACCAAAATGACGTTTGGAGAGAAATTCAAGGCTGAACGGGAGAAGCGGAAGCTGACCCAGCAGGAAGTAGCCGATGCACTAGGGATCAACAGGCGTATGATTACCCGGTACGAGAACGGCATTTCCTTTCCCCGTACCAAGGACGCTTACAGAAAAATCGCGGAATACTTCAAGGTGGATGTGAACTATCTGCTGACCGAGGACGAAGAGTTTGTGGTTCAGGCATCCGAGCAGTACGGCTCCCGTGGCATGAAACAGGCAAAGGACCTGATTGAAGGGATGTCCGGTTTGTTTGCGGGCGGTACGCTGTCCGAGCAGGACAAGGATGCGGTGATGAAGGCGTTGCAGGATATATATTGGGAATCCAAAGCCCGGAATGTTGAGAAATACACGCCGAAGAAATACAAGAAGACCGGTACGGACGCAGAGGAATAACTGTCTACGTCTCGGTTTCTTGACGGATTTACTTTGACTGTTTTCAACATGAAAGGGGTGAAGGTCCCGTGATAATTCGCTCCGAGGAAATATACAAAAAGGCGAACAGCATTGTCAAAAGCTGTGGAACAAGAGATACCTTGAAGATTGCCCGTGAGCTGGGCATTCATCTCCATTTTCTTGACAATCTGAACGATCTGCTCGGAATGTACACCTACCGCCATAAAGAGCGGCATATTCTTCTGAACTCCAACATGGAGTATCTGATCATGCAAATGGTTTGCGGTCACGAGATCGGGCATGATACCTTTCACCGTGATCTTGCCAAAGGAAACGAACCGCTCCCGGAGTTCGTGCTGTTCGATATGCGCACAAAACACGAATATGAGGCGAATGCGTTTGCCTCACACCTGATCATTGACGATGATGAGCTGATTGACCTGATGAAGCAGGACTACGATGTGGTGCAGCTCTCGGCTGCAATGGGAACAAACATCAACCTGATGCTGATCAAGCTCAACGAACTGAACCGCATGGGCTGGCAGCTCAACTTGCCTTATGTACCGCACTCTGACTTCCTGAAAAATGTCAGACCGGAGGGCTGAATGAGGATGAAGGATAGCAATTAGATGAACAACAACGACTATAAAGAAGCCCTTTTCTATGCCGCTTCCATCTTTAACGAACGCTTGGGAACGGAGTTCGGAGTGGACAATCTTGTGCTGCGCTGCTTTCAGACGGAAAACCAGCAGGAAGTCTTTGAGCAGTTCTGCAAGCAGTATTTCCCGGATCGCCTGACAGATCAATATAAAGAGGACGGCTATTTTGACTTTCACGCTTCCGCTTTCGTTGGCAAAGAAGATGGCGTGGACGGGATCCTGCTGCGGACAGACATAGCGCGTCATCCGGCAGAGTTGAAGCACATTCTTCTGCATGAGCTGGCGCATATCTTCTGCACCCGCAACGAGCTTGGCGGAGACAACTTCTATGAACGATATTGCATGGACGATACCATCAGCCGCGAAGAGGACGGAACCATTAACGCCGGATATGCGGTCTGGCGGGAACTCGCGGCGGAGCTGATTGCATTTGAGCTGGATGACAACTGCGACGTAGTTCCGCTCCGACGCAAGAAAGACCTTCTCAGCTATTACGAAGGAGAACTCCTGACCGGCAACGGGAAAATGGGCGTCAGCATGATTCTCTGCGAGGCGATGACCAGTGCTGAGGGCGAGGCGTCTATGACATGGGACGCTGCCAAAAGCAAGTTTACGCGGTTCAAGCCCTTTGATGATCCACTGTACAAGGACTTGCTGGAACTGGTTTTTACACACGTTAGAGAATACTTTATCGTGATCGACCGCGACTTTATCTATGAAATTGGAGTTTTGTATCTAAGCATTGCCGCACAAGCGATGATTGCGTCCCTAAAGAACAGATTTCAGGAAGAATAGACAGAACGATAGAAAGAAAGGACGGGCAATGATATGAAATATAAGCTGTTTCGCTCCCCCGGTGATCTGGACAAGGCGGTCCGGAAGCACGAACTGGTTGCCGTGGAGACCGGCAAAAGCATTGATGATGTGGCAGATGCGCTTATCCGTGCCGTTCGGGATGATCTTGCGGAAATGCCGGAGTATGCGCACTGCGAGACTGCCGCCTATGTACCGGAACCGGTTAAGTCGTTTCGCAGGGTGAGGCGTTACCGGTATGAGATGATGGGTATTGTCTACCCGAAGTACGCCGAAGAGAACGTCCTGATTGACTACGGAATTATCGAGGAAGAAGAGGTATGAGCAATGAGTAATATCATTGAGACCCGCAGGAATCTAAAGAACGTATCCTAAAACATCTGCAATCACGTCTGCCTAACGCGACCAAAATGCAGCTTGAGAAAATCATAAAGGGGTAACGCAATGGACGATATTATCTTTGAGAAGGATTACCGGGAAACCGAGTCTGCCGAATACGATAAATGGTGCGATGAGGTGTTTGACCGCGCAGTTAATTGTGGTATGCTGAAAGCGTACTCCGAAGCAATGGACAAGATACCAAAGATCATTGTACCGGAGGACAAGAAGAACTACGAGTATCTTCTGGAACGCTGTGATGCGTTTGTCAAGCAACACCGCGGGTATATCAAGGGAATCGTGGACTATCATCGTTGGCACGCGGAAATCAATATGTTTCTTCCGTTTGCGGAGTTCGATGACTCAGAAGACCTTGCATTTTTGAAAGAAATTGCAGAAAAATCGCAAACCGTCTGCTTCTCCCCGGACGAAGAAGGTGGCATTCGCGTTCATATTTTTATCAACTACTTTGAAGAATTGATGTCAGCCGAACACAAGTCATACATCGAATACGATGCTATTATGCAGGACAAGAAACTATCTGAGTTACTTGGCATACCGGAGCTTTCTGACGAGGAAAAAGAACTCGCCCTGAAAATGAAGGGCATACTTGACCGCATTGATGAGGAAACAAGGATTGACCGTACCACGGCTTTTCGAGCCGTGCTTGATAAGATGACAAAAGAGCCGGAAGAAAACTGGTCGCTTCATTATATGGCAACATTGCTGGAAGCTCTGCTATACTTCATGCTGAATGAAGGAAATGAAAAGATTGATGAGGAAGAACACAATGAGTAATAAACTTGTAGCATATTTTTCTGCGTCCGGCGTGACTGCAAAGGTAGCCGAGACGCTGGCTGAGGCAATCGGCGCGGACATCTTTGAGATTGAGCCGAAGGTGCCTTACACGGAAGCTGATCTGAACTGGATGCAAAAGAACGCCCGCAGCACGATTGAAATGAACGATCCCGCTTCACGACCGGAAATTGCCGTGAAGAGGGACAACATGAAGGACTACGATACAATCTTTGTGGGCTTCCCAATCTGGTGGTACGTTGCGCCGACGATTATCAATACGTTCCTTGAGAGTTATGACCTGAGCGGCAAAACGATCATCCCGTTTGCAACCTCCGGCGGAAGCGGCATTGGCAAGACGAACGAACGCCTTGCGCCGAGCTGCAAAGGCGCAAAGCTGATGGACGGCAAAGTTTTCAAGGGCAACGTCGGGCATCAGGAGCTTGCGGCGTGGGTTGAAGGACTTGGACTTTAAGGGGCAGACAAATCGGAAGTTGTGGAGGTGCTTTATGAACGAGAGAGAAAAAATTATCCGATTATGGTTTGATATGTGGATTAAGAAAGCAGATTTAGGAATTGACAATATTTTTACAGATGATGTTGTATATACTGAGAGTTGGAGTCCTAAATATGAAAACCGCAAAACGGTAAAGCACTGGTTTGACGAATGGAATACACGCGGAAGTGTTCTTGTCTGGGAGATTAAGCAATTTTTTCATCAAGGCAATCAAACAATCGTGGAGTGGTATTTTAAAAACAAAATGAATAATGGAAATGTTGAAGAATTTGACGGAATATCTTTAATTGTATGGACACAGGATAACAAAATAAAATCATTAAAAGAGTTTGGTTGCAATCTTCATAATTACAATCCATATCGAGATAGTGATATTCCCGTATTTCGAGAAGAAAAAGCAAGTTGGTTTTGAGAGGACTATAAATTCCAGTTTAACGAACAGGAGATGATGATCGCATGAAAATCCTACATGAACTTTCTTGGCTATGGGAAACGCTGGGCATTGCGCTTGTTGCTGCGGCTGTCTGCATGGCTTGCGCTGCGCTGATTGGCAAGGCAGCGAAGAAGAAGCTCGACAAAAAGGTGTTGGCGGTCGTAGGAGCAGCGGCATTTGTGGGCGCGATTCTGGCGGTCATTCTGATCGCCCGGACACCGATGCCGCTTTGATAGGACGGAGGATAGAATCATGCCGCTTCAAATCGTCAGAAATGACATCACGAAAATGAAAGTGGACGCCATCGTCAACGCTGCCAACGAGTCGCTGCTGGGTGGCGGCGGTGTGGACGGCTGCATTCATCGTGCTGCAGGACCGGAGCTGCTGACGGAATGTGAAACGCTCCACGGCTGCAAAACCGGGAGCGCAAAAATCACGAAGGGCTACAAGCTGCCCTGCAAATATGTCATTCATGCTGTCGGTCCGCGCTGGTATGACGGACGGCATGGTGAGCGCGAACTACTGACATCCTGTTATCGGACATCGCTCATGCTGGCGAAGGAATACGGCTGCGAATCGGCTGCGTTCCCTCTGATTTCCTCCGGCATTTTCGGCTATCCGAAGGATCAGGCTCTCAAAGTGGCGATTGACACTATCAGCAGTTTCCTTCTTGAAAACGAAATGACGGTGTACATCGTTATTTTCGACCGCAAAGCCTATCAGATCAGCGGCAAGCTGTTTGCCGACATTGCTTCATACATAGATGACCGCTATGTGGACGAACATACCGATAATCGTTCCGAGCGGCTGCGCAGAATGAGTGCCTTCCGAATGGAAGAGCCGATGCCTTGCGAGTCACCCGTCTGCGATGAAGCTATTGAAAAGCTCACAGCTCCTATGGCAGTCAGCTCCGAAAAAGCAGCTACTCTTGACGATGCGCTGGGACAGATTGACGAGAGTTTTTCCGAGATGCTTCTGCGAAAGATTGATGAGCGCGGCATGACGGACGCGCAGTGCTATAAGAAGGCGAATATTGACCGGAAGCTCTTCTCGAAGATCCGCTCGGACAAGTCCTATAAGCCTTCTAAGCCCACGGTCATTGCATTTGCCATCGCCCTTGAGCTGCCGCTTGTGGAAATGAAGGATATGCTCATGAAGGCTGGCTTTGCGCTCTCCCATTCCAATAAGTTTGACATCATCGTGGAGTATTTCGTGGAGCGCGGGAACTATAACGTCTTTGAGATCAACGAGGCTCTGTTTGCATTTGACCAGAGTTTAATAGGAGCATAAGGTCTATGGATAAAGTATTTCAGAAATTTTTGCGAAGTGGTATTGAACTCTCTGTCGTAGGAGTGGAGTGTCGTGAAGATAACAACCCTTACTTTTGCACGCCCAAAGGTGCATCTATTTTTGGCTGGGCTGGCGTGGATGGCATTCACTTCTGCTTTGTTCGAGGCTTCGGCAGTATGGTATTTTCCGTCAGCCCCATGAACTCGGCTCCGGATTTCGTTCATCCGCTGGCAAACAATTTTGCAGACTTTCTGAGGCTGCTCCTTGCTTGCGGTGATTCGGCAGCGTTGGAACAGGCGTGGATGTGGGATAAAGCCCAATTTGAAGCCTTTTTGCGGGACAACCCTCCGACGCATGAACAGAAAAAAGCGCTATCAGAGCTTGCCGAGAAAATGAAATTGACGCCTATGGAACAGCCGTGGGTATACATCAAAAAGCTGCAAGCATCCTTTGATTATAGCAAGATCAAGTACACCGAGGACTATTATGATGTTGATATGAACCCGGAAGCAGAACCGACCATACCTGAATGGAAGGTCTACTTTGATGGAGACTTCTGGGGACATTCAGGAAAAGACCGTTCCGGAACGGAACTCCGGTTGAATAAGCAATTTGACTGGGCAGGACATCATTGGGTTATTCCTGCGGCGTATTCTTGCAGCAAGGGACTCGTCATGGACTTTTGTATGCGCACCCCAGAGGATGACATCCGCAAGTTCATGACGAAATGGGATTTGCACCCCGAAAACGACTCCTGCGAATACTTCACGCAGGAGCAGCAAATGCAAATTGATTTAGACAATCCGCTTTGCCTTGACTTTATTCCTCGTTTGGAATTGAACGGGAAAACAATGCGAATCTCCCACGGCTGCTCGGTGGTTTATAATCCGTGTTTGCCGGATGGGATGATCAATGAATTGGAAGCAAAGTGGGCGTTGGAACACTATGACTTGGATATATCCTATGGATGGATGATTTTTCGGGCAGCTTTTCCGTGGGCAAGCAAACGCCGTACTGAAATAAAATCTCTCTCCTTTACGATGGAGCAGCGGTCATGCCGTGTCCCAGGACCACATTTCAAGACACACGCTCCCGGCGATTCGTTTTCTTTCACCCATCCGGTCAGCGGCACAAAATACACATTAACCGTACAGGAATTGGAGCGGCAGACAATTTCCGAAAAGCGTTTCGGCTCTGACCGCTGGTTTTATCCGACGCATTTTACCGCCATGAGCTATACGCTTTCTCCTGAACCGGACAGCGATATTTCGATCTGTGATTGTGCTGAGGGGGACAAGCCTTTGGAAATTGCGCCATGCTCTGACCGCTATGCACCGGAGGCACGAAACGATATGGCTTGTATCGGCATTATCGGCGGCGCGGACGGTCCAACCGCAATCGTATGTGGAGGCAGCTCGAAAGAAAAACTCCATGCAGCTTGTTCCGCTCTACACTTTGAGCCGGTGGAGGGTGATATTGAATGGCGTATCGTATTCAACATCAAAAACTCCAATGAAATGTCATTAGAGCTAATCTGAGAAGAAATCGGAGGCGCAGAAGATGAAGCAGCGCATATACATTGCAATCGACCTGAAATCTTTCTATGCCTCCGTGGAATGCCGGGAGCGTGGCTTAGATCCTCTGGACACAAACCTCGTTGTCGCAGACGAAAGCCGGACGGATAAGACCATCTGCCTTGCCGTCACGCCCTCCCTCAAGAACTATGGCATCTCCGGGCGTGGACGGCTGTTTGAAGTCAAGCAGCGTGTGAAGGAAGCGAATGCCGGACGGCAGCACGACGCGCCGGGACACAGATTAGATGGCTCATCGCACTTCTTCTCGGAGCTGCAAGCAGACCCTTCTCTGGCGATTGACTTCATCATTGCGCCGCCTCGAATGGCGTACTACATGGAGTACAGCACCCGCATCTATCAGATTTATCTCAAGTATATTGCCCCGGAAGATATTGTAGTCTACTCCATCGACGAAGTGTTCATGGATGTGACGGACTACCTGAATACTTACAAGCTCTCGGCACATGACCTCGCCATGAAGATCATCCTCGATGTGCTTGAAACAACCGGCATCACAGCAACCGCAGGAATCGGCACGAATCTTTTCCTCTGCAAAGTGGCAATGGACATTGTGGCGAAGCACATCCCCGCCGACAAGAACGGCGTCCGAATAGCCGAACTGGATGAAATGAAATTCCGGCGTGAGCTTTGGGTGCATCAACCCCTCACGGACTTCTGGCGCGTGGGTCGGGGCATTGCGAAGAAACTTGAGCAGAATGGGATGTTCACAATGGGCGATGTCGCCCTCTGTTCAGAGCGGAACGAGGACTTGCTTTACAAGCTGTTCGGCAAGAATGCGGAACTACTCATCGACCATGCGTGGGGTTGGGAACCTACGACCATTGAAGCGATCAAGGCGTACCGTCCCAGCTCCAACAGCATCAGTTCCGGTCAGGTATTGCACTGCCCATACGAGACGGATAAAGCAAAGCTGGTTGTCCGGGAAATGACGGACTTGCTTGTGCTGGACTTGGTGGACAAGGGGCTTGTCACCGACCAGATGGTTCTCACAGTTGGCTACGACATCGAGAACCTAACCGATCCGGCACGACGGGCAAAGTATCACGGCGCGGTTGAGACAGATCATTATGGAAGGCAGATTCCGAAACAGGCGCACGGCTCTATCAACCTCGACGGTCACACATCATCTACGCGCAAAATAATGTGTGCTGTGTCAGAACTCTTCGACCGGATCGTGGACAAGAATCTGCTTGTCCGCCGTATGTATGTTGTGGCAAATCATGTCCTGCCGGAAGCGGACGCGCCGAAGAAAAATAACGGTGCTGTCCAGCTTGACCTCTTCACCGACTATGCCGCAGAAGAGGAAAAACAGAAAGCCGAAGACGCCGCTTTGGAGCGTGAGCGGAAGATACAAGCCGCCACGCTTGCCATCAAGAAGAAGTATGGAAAGAACGCCATCCTCAAGGCAATGAATCTTGAAGAAGGTGCAACCGCGAAAGACCGCAATGCGCAGATTGGAGGGCATAAGGCGTGAACGGAAAATACGACGAGATCATGGGACTTCCTCACCACGTCTCCAAGACCCGACCGCAGATGCCAATGTCAGATCGTGCAGCGCAGTTTGCTCCCTTCGCTGCCCTCACCGGCTACGATGCTGCAATCAAAGAAACCGGACGTCTGACTGACGAAAGGATTGAGCTTGATGAGGGAGCCTTGACCGCTTTGAACATGAGGTATCAGCTTCTCATGGATGCCCTTGATGAAGAGCCGGAGGTTGAAATAACCTACTTCAAACCTGATGAGCGCAAAGCTGGCGGTGCGTATGTAACTGCAACCGGCGCAGTCATAAAGGTTGATGACTTTGAGCGCCTAATTACCATGCAGGACGGCACGAAGATTCCGATGGATGACATCCTAAGCATTGACGGAGAGCTGTTCTTGTCCTTAGAATAATGTCGCTTGCCATGCGACCAAATGAAGTGAATACCGAAGTACAATATGACTGTAAGGTGAGACGCCAAGCAGTCATATTTTTATATGCGGAGGTACTGAACATGAGAAAGAACTTGACGGAGATCGTATTCATCCTTGATCGCAGCGGCTCTATGAGCGGACTGGAAACAGACACCATCGGAGGATTCAACTCCATGATTGAAAAGCAGAAAAAAGAGAATGGCGAGGCATTGATCTCTACCGTTCTCTTTGACAACGTGAGCGAGGTTATCCATGACCGTGTGCCGGTTCAGAAGGTGGAGCCGATGACCGACGGGGACTATTCCGTTCGCGGATGTACTGCCCTTCTGGATGCTATCGGCGGAGCAATTCATCACATTGGGAATGTCCACAAGTACGCAAGAAATGAGGATGTCCCTGAACATACGCTGTTCGTCATCACAACGGACGGCATGGAGAATGCAAGCCGCCGTTATGACAGCGAGACAGTTAAGAAAATGATCGAGCGGCAGAAGGAAAAGTACGGCTGGGAGTTTCTATTCCTCGGCGCAAATATTGACGCAGTTGAAACGGCAAAGCACTTCGGTATTGGAGCAGACCGAGCGGTCAATTACCACTCTGACCGCGAGGGAACGCAACTCAACTACGAAGTTCTGAGCGAAGCGGTTTCCGCTGTCCGATGCAGCGTACCGCTGGGTACGAATTGGAAAAAACGTATTGATGAGGACTTCAATTCCAGAAAGGACGGGAGAAAGTAATGAGAACAATCACCGTAAAAGGGACAGGCAATGTCTCCGCAAGACCGGATTACATCATCCTATCCCTGAACATTGAAGTCTTATCTGAAACCTATGACCGCGCAATGTCGGAAGCTGCCGAGAGAATCGAAAGACTGCAAGGTGCCGCAGTCCGCGTTGGGTATCGCAAGGAAGACCTGAAGACCACGAGCTTTGATGTCCAGACAAGGTACGAGAATGTCAAGGATCGGCAAGGAAATTACAAGCGAGAGTTTGCCGGATATGCTTGCAGCTATCGCTTGAAACTTGCCTTTGACTTTGACAGCAAGCAGCTTGCAAAGGTCATTTCTGCGATTGCGGATTGTGGGGCGCAACCAGAACTCAGCATTGCGTTCACCGTGAAAAACCCGGCAAGAGTCAGCGAAGAGCTGCTGATCAATGCGACGGAGAACGCCAGGGCAAAGGCGGAGATTCTTTGCAAAGCATCAGGCAGTACGCTTGGGCAGCTACTCAATATCGACTACAACTGGGGCGAACTCAATGTGTATTCCAGAACAAGCTATGAGGTCGAAGACTGCATTCAGCCTCTTATGGCGATGAGTAAATGCGCTGCGCCAGAGATCGAGCCGGACGATATTGACGTGTCGGACACCGTGGCTTTCACATGGGAAATCCAATGATTTTTTGACTTTTTTGAAATCCGGTACTCAACAAACGCTCTTATTGTGTCCGTTGTAAAGTGAAGGGACATTTCACGGAGGAATCTTCGGGGAATACGATTTTGGGAGATTAGCAAGCAAATCCGGTGAGTACCCACCGGAGAAAAATCAGTTAAGGGGACCCTGCCCTTAACATTAGATTTTTGCTTGTTGGGATAGTCCCAAACCCTTCTAATCTTTACGACGGAGGGCGCAGCATGGTACGAAGAACACGAGACATTCAGAAGAAGATTTGGCTGACACCACAGGAAGAACGAACGATTGCAAAGAAGATGGAAATGATCGGCACGGAGAACTTCGGTGCGTATGCAAGGAAGATGCTGATCGACGGCTACATCATCGTCGTGGACTACACGGAGCAGAAAAAGCTCGCCGCCGAAATCAACAAGATCGGCGTGAACATCAATACCGTCTGCCGCAGGATCAACTCGACGGGACGATTCTATCAGGACGATATTGACGAGCTGAAAGAAAAGATGGACGCGGTATGGCAGTTACTAAAATCAAAGCAATCCGAGGAACTTTGAGCAAGGCAATCGCGTACATTCTGAATCCCGAAAAGACAGACGAGAAGCTGCTGGTCTCGTCCTACGGCTGTGCCAGCGAGACCGCAGCGCGGGAATTTGAATGGACGCGGAAATTAGCCGAGCAAAAAGGGATGAATCCGGTCAGGATCATAGCCCGTCATGTGATCCAGTCCTTTGAAATCGGAGAGGTCACACCGGAGCTTGCCCACGAGATTGGCAAGCAGTTTGCAGATGAAATCCTCGGAGGAAAATATGAGTATGTGCTGACCACTCACATTGACAAAGACCATGTTCACAACCATTTGATTTTCAATGCGGTTGACTTTGTGAACTACCACGCATACAAGAGCTACAAGCGGATTTACTATGATATGCGTGAGGTCAGCGACCGGCTCTGTAAGGAAAACGGTCTCTCTGTTATCCCGCCCTCTCAGAACAAAGGCATGGGCTACAAGGAGTACACCGAAGCCAAGCGCGGCACGAGCTGGAAGCAAAAGCTCAAGCAGACCATTGACCGACTCGTCATCACAGCGAAGGATTACGATGATTTTCTGCGGCTCATGCAGGAAGCCGGTTATGAAATCAAGACCGGCAAATATATCTCCTTTCGCGCTGAAGCTCAGGAGCGGTTTACTCGTTCTAAGACCATCGGAGAGAACTACACCGAGGAACGCATCAAGGAGCGGATTGCCGGACGGACGCCGCGCAGAAACCGGAGGCAGACCGTGCCGAAGGGCATCTCTCTCATCGGAGATATTCAGGAGCGGATCAGACTTATCGACAGCAAGGGCTATGAGTATAAAGCCAAGCTCACGATCCTCAAGGAAGCGGCGCGGACACTCAACTATCTCACGGAAAACAACTTGCTCCAATACGCCGATCTTGAAAAGAAGGTCGAGGACGTTCACAGCTCCTATGACCGCACCGGCAAGGAACTGAAAGGCGTCGAAGCGCGACTGCGGGAAGTCCAACCGCTTATCAAAAACATCTCCAACTACCAGCGGCTCAAGCCCGTATATGACGCATTCCAGAAGGCAAAAGATAAGCCGGGTTTCAAAGCAAAGCACGAAGCCGAGCTTGTGATCTTTGAGGCGGCGCGGAGTACGCTGCTTGCCATGCAGGGCGATGAAAAACTGCCGAGCTTGAAGACACTGCAAGCGGAACAGCAGCGACTTCTTGATGAGCAACAGCGGCTCTATGATGAACGTGCGAAGCTCAAAAAAGAAGTAAGGCAAATAGAGACGATCAAGTCTAATGTTGATACGTTTCTCGCTCCTTCTGCTGACCATGACCGTGATCATTTGCGCAGCACACAGCGCGAATAGTCCTTTCAAAAGCAGGGCATCTCCTGTTGACCGGAGATGCCCTGCATCCTTGAGAGAAGGTTCGAGAAGTTGAAACTTTTTCTTTAATTTCTGCATCAACGGATTGCTTTTGAGAATGAAATCCGGTATAATATTATAAGCGATGTTGAATGCAAGCAAGCGAAAGGATGGTTGCCGTGCGCATAAGCTATAAGAAACTATGGATGCTTCTTCTGGAACGCGACATAAAGAAGGCTTCTCTACGACATGAAGTAGGGCTGTCTGCCGGAACATGGACAAAACTGAATAAGGGGGAAGAAGTGTCCCTCTCTATTTTGCTGCGCATTTGTGATTACTTGAACTGTGACATCGGAGATATATGTGAGGCTGTGCGAACGGACAAGAACTGAGTCCGGTTTTTCGTACAGCACTTTTTGTAAAATAGGTTAGATAAATACACAGGGAGGATTTTGATATGGCACGAGCCGCATCGGCACCGAAGAAAGAGGTTTCAATGGAGGAAGCTCTGTGGAAGTCCGCAGATAAACTTCGTGGTTCAGTTGAGCCAGCAGAATACAAACACGTCGTTCTCAGTCTCTTCTTCTTGAAGTTTGCCAGCGATAAGTTTGAGGCGCAAAGAAAAGCCATTGCTGAGAAATACGGCGAAAAGTTTGTTGACAATGTTGCCTTCTACACGAAGGACAATGTGTTCTTCCTGCCAGAGATCAGCCGTTGGTCTTTCATCATGGAGAATGCGAAGCAGGATGATATTGCACTGAAAATTGACACCGCTCTCTACACGATTGAGAAAGCGAACCCAGCGTTGAAAGGCGCACTTCCTGATAACTACTATTCACGGCTTCACATCGACACGGCAAAGCTCGCATCGCTGCTGGATGAGATTGATAAGATCAACACCGGCGATAAAGAGAATGACATTATCGGACGGGTCTACGAATACTTCCTGAGCAAGTTTGCACTTGCGGAAGGCAAAGGCAAGGGCGAGTTCTATACGCCGAAGTGCATTGTCAATTTGATTGCGGAAATGATCGAGCCGTATGACGGTATTCTCTATGACCCTTGCTGCGGCTCTGGCGGTATGTTCGTGCAGTCAATGAAGTTTGTAGAGGCACATCACGGCAACAAGAAGAAGGTCTCTATCTATGGTCAGGAATATACAAACACGACGTACAAGCTGTGCAAAATGAATCTGGCTATTCGCGGCATCTCTGCAAACCTCGGAGAAATGGCAGCGAACACATTCACCAATGACCAGCACAAGGACCTCAAGGCAGATTACATTATGGCAAACCCGCCTTTTAATCAGAAAGAATGGCGTGGTGATAATGAGCTGATTGATGATCCGCGCTGGGACGGCTATGAAGTTCCGCCCACGAGTAACGCGAACTATGGCTGGATTCTGAATATTGTTTCAAAGCTATCCCAGAACGGCGTTGCCGGTTTCCTGCTTGCAAACGGCGCACTATCTGACGACGGTACAGAGTTAAAAATCCGCCGTCAGCTCATCGAGAACAATCTCGTCGAAGCAATCATCATCCTTCCCCGCAACCTCTTCTACACCACCGACATCAGCGTCACGCTTTGGATTCTGAATAAGAATAAAAAGGCTCGTGTGGTTGAAGAAAACGGTGAGGTAAAACGCTTCCGTAACCGTGAGCGTGAGATCCTTTTCATGGACTTGCGGCAAATGGGAAGCCCCTATGAAAAGAAGTACATTGAACTGACAGAAGAAGACCGTGCGAAGGTCACGAGCGTCTACCACGCATGGCAGCAGGAAGGCTATGAAGAAACTTATCAGAATGTGCCTGAGTTTTGTTACAGCGCATCCTTCGATGAGGTTGCTGAAAAGGGCTTTACCCTTGTTCCGAGCCGTTACATTGAGTTTGTAAACCGCGATGAGAACATCGACTTTGATACGAAAATGAAGACGCTGCAAAGTGAGCTTCGTGAGCTGCTTGTTGCAGAAGAGAAGTCGAAGGCTGACCTGTTGACTGTGTTTAAGGAGTTGGGCTATGAAATCGAATTATGAACCTCTTGGTAAACACATTCGGCTTGTTGATTATCGAAACTCCGAGGAAGTCACCAGCACTGTTCTTGGCATAAGCATCGACAAAGAGTTCATGCCTTCCGTCGCAAATGTAATTGGCACAGATTTGAGTCGGTATAAACTGATCAGCAAGGGGCTATTTGCCTGTAACCCAATGCACGTTGGACGCGATGAACGTCTTCCGATTGCGCTCTATGAGAAAGACAACGCCGCAATAGTTTCTCCGGCGTATTTCATGTTTGAGATTATTGACCGCGATGTCTTAAATGAAGAGTATTTGATGATGTGGTTTCGTAGACCGGAGTTTGACCGTGAATGCTGGTTCATGACGGATGGCAGTGTTCGAGGCGGAATTACATGGGATGATCTTTGCCGCATAAAGCTCCCTGTCCCCTCCTATGCGAGACAATGTGAGATCGTCGAGTCCTACCGTGCAATTACCAATCGCATTGCTTTGAAGAGAGCGGAAAATGATAATTTAGCGGCT
>NZ_JPJG01000071.1 GCF_000765235.1 Oscillibacter sp. ER4
ATATCGTTTGTTTGGTACTCCTTTTGGCATAGCAAAACACCCCACTTCTTAGATAGTATATCATACTGTCTAACAAATGGGGTGCAGTTCAAGGCTCGCTTCCTTTACTTTTGACGCTTTATTCCGCCTTCAAAATGAAATCCATATAGATGGGATTGTGGTCGGAGTAGCGGTAGCCTGCGTCGACGACATCGGCGGAGACGACCTCGACATTGTCGGACACGAGGAAGCCGTCGACCGTGACGCGGAAGGTCGTCTCCTCGTTGTAGGGTTCGTTGGCCGTGCGGCAGGTGGCGACGGGGTGTTCGGGGTCAAACGGCACGACAAGGGAGAGCCCGTCGGGGATCGTCCCCTCGGGGATGGGCTGCGCCCAGGTGTCGTTCTCGCCGCCCGCGACACCGAAGATCTCGGCAGAATTGCCGAGCAGGTCCTTATTGAAGTCGCCGCCCGCGACGCAGTAGTTGCCGTTTTCGTATTCCACCAGCATGTCGGCGCAGAGCATTTGCAGCTGCTCGGTCGCGATCGTGCCGTCGGATGTGTAGGCCGAAAGATGCAGGTTATAGAGCACCAGCTCCCTGCCGTTTTCCATCGGGACGCGGCTGACGGAGTAGCAGCGATCGAGGTCGACAAGCTTCATAACGCTCGTCTCGATCGGCAACGAACGGCGCACGGCGGAAGAGATCGGGTGACGTGAGAGCGTCACGATACCGGACTGGTTCGCGCCGTGGGGGTTAATAAGAGGATAGAAGAGGTAGGGACTGTCATAATTCTGCGCGAAGACCTCGTTGAATTCGCTGTTTTCCATCACATCACTGAGATAAGCGTCCTCTGCGATGTGCCAGCTGCGCGTGCCGTCGATGTCGACCTCCTGAAAGAGCGCAAAGTCGGGCGAGAGGTCCTTGACGAGCGAGACCTCGCCGCGCATATTCTCGTCGACAGCCTGCCCGCTGCGGGCGCGGCTCTCCTTGCCGCCGTCCATGAAGAAGCTGTAATCGTCGCTGTACGCGCCGAAGCCCACGTTGGCCGACGAAACGCGGTAGGTGACGCCGGTCTGCGGCGCGCCCTCCATCGGTGCGGCAGAGGCGGCGTCGCAGTGCACCACGCTGAGCGTCTGCCAGTCCTCCACGCGGTAGTACGCGGCAAAGACATAGATGACGTAAGCCAGCACGATCAAAACGAGCGCCAACAGAATATAGAGCGCGACTTTGAGCGTTTTTTTCATGAAAAAAGACTCCTTTCGGGGAGAAATACAATAGTCTCATTTTGCCACAAAGCGGGCGGGAAAGCAAGGCAAAAAGAAGTTGACGCGCTGCGGCAAAATGGCTATACTGAAAATGCCTAACTATTGCCCTGCGAAAACCGGCAGTCACCCATTTCCTGCAAAAGCCATACGATGGAAAAGTAATGTGCTTGCGGGAGGGAACATGATGTGTGAGCTGTTGGTAGAGGGCGGGGAGCGCCTGTACGGAGAACTCACGATACAAGGCTCAAAAAACAGTGTGCTGCCGATTTTGGCGGCGACGCTTTTGTGCGCGGACACCTGCGTGATCGAAAATTGTCCGAAGCTGCGGGACGTGGATGCGTCCATTGCCATTCTGCGGTACTTGGGCTGCTGCACGCACTGGGAGGACAGTGCGCTCGTGGTGGACACAGCGCGCATGGACCGCGCGGTCGTGCCCGACGCACTGATGCGAGAGATGCGCTCGTCGGTCATCTTTCTCGGCGCGATTCTGGCGCGCTGCAAGGAAGCGACGATCTGTTATCCCGGCGGCTGCGAGCTGGGGCCGCGTCCCATTGACCTGCACTTAAGCGCCCTGAGCGCCTTGGGGGCAGAGATCAGGGAGACGGGCGGCGAGCTCAAGTGCCGCGGCGGAACGCTTCTCGGGAGCGATGTGTACTTACCCATGCCGAGCGTGGGCGCGACGGAAAATGCGCTCCTCTGCGCCTGCGGCGCAGACGGCGTGACGACGATCTACAACGCCGCGCGCGAGCCGGAGATCGTCGATTTACAGAACTTTATCAACGCGATGGGCGGCAACGTCCGCGGCGCGGGCGGTTCAATCATCACAGTCGAGGGAAAGCGCGCGCTGCACGGCGGAACATACCGTATCATCGCCGACCGCATCGCGGGCGCGACGTATCTCTGCGCCGCGGCCTGCTGTGGGGGAGAGGTGCGCCTTCGCGGCGTCGACACGCGACCGCTTTCGACTGTGTCCGGCGCGCTGAGCGAGGCGGGCTGCACGGTCAAAAGCGGGGAGGACGATGTTTTCCTCCAAAGTGATGGT
Source organism: Oscillibacter sp. ER4 (assembly GCF_000765235.1). GTDB lineage: Bacteria > Bacillota > Clostridia > Oscillospirales > Oscillospiraceae > Hominicoprocola > Hominicoprocola fusiformis. The sequence continues at coordinate 2,286 of NZ_JPJG01000071.1, forward strand.
AGTCTCAGATCCATCCGCCCTGTGCGCACGGCGCCCTATCCGGGATTTCCGACGGACGCGCAGCCGGTGCTGATGGCGGCGCTTTTGAAAAGCGCGGGCAGCACCGTTTTTGTAGAGAATATTTTTGAAAACCGTTACCGCCATGTCGACGAGCTGGCGCGCATGGGCGCTGAGGTGCGCGTCGCGGGGCGCGTGGCCGTCGTCACGGGACGCGAGCACCTGCACGGTGCGCGCGTCAAGTGCACGGACCTTCGCGCGGGGGCGGCGCTCGTCATCGCGGGATTGCAGGCCGACGGGCTCACGCGCATTTCGCGCATCGAGCACATCGACCGCGGCTATGAGAGCATCGAGCGCGACCTTTACGCGCTGGGCGCGCACGTGCGGCGGGAGACGGGTACATAAGCAAACGAAGAAAAAAGGCAGGAAAACTATGGCGTCAAAGCGAAGAAACAGACGGCGCAGGCGGGGAAGAGCCTCTTTCCCACTGAGACTTTTGTGCCTCGCGGTCGTGATCGCCGCGTTTCTCGGCGCGCTGACGATGTTCTTCCGCATCGATATGATCGTGGTGGAGGGCAACGAGCGCTATACCGAGGAGCAGATCATCGAGGCTGCGGGCGTGCAGAAGGAGCAGAACCTTGTGCTGCTGAACAAATATAAGGTCAAACAATCCATTTTCGACACGCTTCCGTATGTGGAGACCGTTGTCATCAACCGCAAATACCCCGACGCGCTCATTCTGACCGTGACGGAGTGCTCGGCCTCCGCTGCGCTGACGGGCGAAAACGGCACATGGCTCATGAGCGACGAAGGCAAAATTCTGGAGCGCGCGGCGCAGATCCCCGAGGGCTGCGCGCGCGTGACCGGCTGCACGCTCGTCGAGCCCGCGGTCGGCGCGATGGCGGCGTTTGCGGACGAGGATTCTTATAAATTCGAGCGCCTGCTCACGTTGCTGCGCACAGCGGAGGATAAGCAGCTTCTCTCCATGATCGGCGAGATCGACCTGAGCGACGGCACGGCCATCACTTTTACCTATTTGGACCGATTTACGGTCAAAATGCCCTGGGATGCGGACATTGCCTACAAGCTCGGGAATGTGCGCACGGTGGTGGAGCAGCTTGAAGCCAACCAGACCGGCACGATCAACCTGATGAACGACGGCAGGGCTGACTTCATCCCGGAATAAAGGCGGAAGTTGACGTAAAAAAGTTTCCCCGAAATTGCCGATTGCTATTGACCCCGCGGGAAAACCGTAATACAATAATTGAGATAGCAAATACCTGATATTGTGGCGCTTGCAGCGGCAAGTGCCTTGCCCATACAACAGATTGCAGGAGGAACCGACATGGCATTCGGATTGGAGACCGGTCCTGAAAACGTAGTTAAGATCAAGGTCATCGGCGTTGGCGGCGGCGGCAACAACGTGGTCAACCGCATGGTGCGCACCGGTGCGCGCGGCGTCGACTTTGTCGCGGTGAACACAGATAAGCAGGCGCTCAACGTGTCTGCCGCCACTTATAAAATCCAGATCGGCGAAAAGCTGACGCACGGTCAGGGCGCGGGCTCCGACCCCGAGGTCGGCCGCAAGAGCGCCGAGGAGAGCCGCAACCAGATCGCCAAGGCGCTCGAGGACACCGATATGGTCTTCATCACCGCCGGCATGGGCGGCGGCACCGGCACGGGCGGCGCGCCCATTGTTGCCGAGATCGCGCGCGAGGCGGGCATCCTGACCGTCGGCGTCGTGACGAAGCCCTTCGGTTTTGAAGGCCGCCGCCGCATGACGCAGGCGGAAGCGGGCATCGAAGAGCTCAAGACCAAGGTCGACTCGCTCGTCATCATCCCGAACGAGCGCCTCAAGCATGCGACCGACCAGAAGATCACCTTTGCCAACGCATTCGAGATCGCGGACGACGTACTGCGTCAGGCGGTGCAGAGCATCTCCGACCTGATCCGCGACACGGGCTTCATCAACCTCGACTTTGCCGATGTGACCGCCATCATGAAGGACGCGGGCCTTGCCCACATGGGCGTCGGCCGCGCCGCCGGCAAGAACAAGGCCGAGGAGGCCGCGCGCATGGCCATTTCGTCCCCGCTGCTGGAGACCTCCATCAACGGTGCGCACGGAGTGCTCATCAACGTCACGGGCTCGATGGACATCGGCCTCGACGAGGTCGAGCAGGCAGCGTCCCTCGTGCAGGAGGCTGTGCATCCCGACGCGCTCACGATTTTCGGCGCGACGTTCGACGAGACGCTCGACGACGAGATCCGCGTCACCGTCATCGCCACGGGCTTTGACAAGGCGCCCGGCGCGCTGGACTTCAACAAGGATAAGAAGCCTGCCGAGCAGAGCGGCGAGAGCGCCGCTGCTGGTCTTGCGCCGCTCGACTTCGACAAGGAAAAGGCCGAGGAAGAGGCCAAGCACGAAGATGAGCCCGATCCGTTCGACGACATCTTCAAAATTTTCAACCGCGAGCGTTAAATGGAAACAATTCCCAAAATTCCGCAGACTTTGGTCTGCGGAATTTTTTTGTCCGTATTTACAGCGCCATTTCAAAAAGCGATGCCAGCGCATCAAAATTTTGCACCTTTTAATTTTGCCCGAAGCGCAGAAAGTAAATGCGCCGGACAGAGAAAAAGAAATGAGAAAGAAAAAATTTCCGGCATTGGGCGGACGGCAGCGTCCTGCGCGCACAGGGTGCGCCGCCCGCCCGTATTTTTTGAAGGGGTGAGAGAATGGATGGAACGCATCGCACAAAGAAGCGAGCGGCGGCGATCCTGCTGGGATTTTTTGCTGCCGCTGCGATCGCAATGCCGTCTGCGCAGGCGGCGGACCGGACGGTCAGCGAGCTGATCCCCGTCGGACAGACCGTCGGCGTGAAGCTCTTTTCCGACGGCGTGCTCGTCGTGGGCTTTTCCGATGGGGAAAGTCCGGCGAAGGACTGCGGACTCAAGGAGGGCGACGTCATCACGGCCATCGGCGGGCAGAGCCTGGACACCATTGAGGAATTCCGTCAGCTTCTGGCAGAAAACGGCGAGGACGCCGCGGCGCTGACCGTCAAGCGCGGCAGCCGCACGATCGAACTGAGCGCAGAGCCGGAGAAAGATGAGGACGGCGAGTACCGCCTCGGCGCCTGGGTGCGCGACAGTATGGCGGGTATCGGCACGATGACCTTCTTTGATCCGCAGAGCGGCACGTTCGGCGCGCTGGGCCACGGGGTCACGGATGTGGACACGGGGCAGCTCCTGCCGCTCGACCACGGCAGCATCATGGACGCCTCGGTCAAGGCGGTGAAAAAAGGCGAGCGTGCCTCGCCCGGCGAGCTCAAGGGCGACTTTGACCTGACGCGCGACAGCGGAACGCTTTACGCCAACACCGAATGCGGCATTTTCGGCAAGCTCTCGGCAGAGGACGCAGCAAAGATCGCCGGCGCGGCGCTGCCGATCGCAAAAAAGGACGAGGTCAAGACCGGCAAGGCGACGATCCTGGCCACCGTTTCTGGCAATGAAACGCGCGAGTATGACATCGAGATCGAAAAGATCTACTCGCCGAGCGGCAGCACGCGAAATTTGCTGCTGCACGTGACGGACGAGGAGCTTCTTGCGCAGACCGGCGGCGTGGTGCAGGGAATGAGCGGCAGCGCGATTTTGCAGGATGGCAAGTTCATTGGCGCGGTCACGCACGTCCTGCTGGATGATCCGTCAAGAGGTTATGGTATTTTCATCGAAAATATGCTCTCTGCGGCGGGGCTTTCGAGTGAATAACCTACCCATATAGTAGAAAGATTGTGTTAAGATAGCGTAAAAATAACTAAATTTTCATGCAAAAAGTTAGAAAAAGATGGTTAGATTCGACATAACTCGCTTGAAAACGCTGTCCAAATATGTTAGCTTAAAGCCATGGCAGAACGAAGACGTCACATTTTGCTGCTGAAGCTGGCCGGCTGGGTCGGCGAAAACTTGTGTGAAAAGGACGGGATGACATGGACAAGAGGATCACGGTCGTATTAGCGGACGCAAACGAGGAGTTCCGCACAGCACTGAAACAGGCATTGGAAGCAACGGGTGAGTTCGACGTAGTGGGATGCGCAGCCGACGGACTGGCTGCGGCGCAGGATATAGCGGAGCGAAAGCCGCAGCTTCTTGTGATGGATCTTTTGCTGCCGGGACTTGACGGCTTTGGCGTGCTCGAGCAGGCGGCGAAGGACAAGGTGCAGATGAAGACAGTTGTCGTCTCGGCTCTTTATCGCGATCAGATCGTGTCGCAGGCGATGAGCCGCGGCGTATCGTTCTTCATGCCCAAGCCCTGCGAGCTGACCTCGCTTTTAGACCAGATGCGCCGCGCGGTCAACGAGGGTGAGGAGAGCGAGGACGAGTCGCAGGCGCTTGAGCGCGAGGTCACGGCTGTGATCCACGAGGTCGGCGTGCCCGCGCACATCAAGGGCTATCAGTACGTGCGCGAGGCCATCGTCATCGCCGTGCAGGACATGGATGTCATCAACGCCGTGACAAAGGTGCTCTATCCCGAGGTCGCGCGCCGCTACAGCACCACGCCCTCGCGCGTCGAGCGCGCGGTGCGCCATGCGATCGAGGTCGCATGGGACCGCGGCGACCTTGAGACGCTCCAGCGCTATTTTGGCTACACGGTATCCAACACGAAAGGAAAGCCGACCAACAGCGAGTTTATCGCCATGATCGCGGACCGCATCCGTTTACAACGGAAGATCTATAGGGGGTGAGGTGAAGTATAGGCGGTACAAGGTTTTTTCCGAGTAGTCAGAAATTTTTCAAAGCGATGAACAAGGCCAAAATACAATGAAAACGCTTTGAAAAAGCTATAAATCTTTCGCCTTAAAGATACTAACTCCCTCAATTCATTGGGTGACAAAACCGGATGAATTGGGGGAGTTTTTTATGTTTACTAACAAAATGATTTGGCAGATCGACGAGTACATGCTCTATTGCCAAAGCAAACAGCTCAGCGAAAAGACAATGGAGAGCTATGAGCAGACACTTCATCTGTTTGAAAGATGGTGTGGAGAAGAAATGCTGATTGAGAATGTAACGGAGGTGACTGAGGGAATTATCCGTCGCTATATCAATGATTTGCAGACAAGAGGAAAGTATACGGTGTGCTGCAATGACGGAACGAAGGAAATGAATTGCCCAGAGCGACGTAGAGATTTTCGACAGCCGGTCAGCGTGACAACGATTAAGGACTATGATAAAGTAGAGAACATTACATGGTACAAGCCGCAAGCATATCCTTATTATGCAAACAGCAGAAGCTATGTGTTGCCGTACATAGGAGTGGACAGTTATGGGAATGCATGGCTGAGGCTGGTGTTCCACTATACTGGCGATAGTTGGATTTTCTTTAAGAAAATTACGGTATCAGTGGACGGACAGAATTATGTGAAAGATTTTGATTATTTTGAGGTGTCACGCGATAACGGCAGCGGTAATGTTTGGGAATATGTAGATATTAGCCCGAGCGGCACGGACATCAATATGTTAAGGGCAATCGCTGCTTCTAAAGAAACGATTGTCCGCTTCCAAGGTGATGATTATCACTATGATTTGACGGTCAAGAGCTCAGATAAGTCAGCAATTATATCAGTGCTGGATGCTTATTCGCTGCTATAGTTGATAAATTCATAGAAAGGAGAGAAGAAAAGTGGCTGACAAGTATTACTTTTGTGCGAGTGCAGGGAAAGATGTCGTAATTACAAAAAACGTGATCAAGACTGGCGGAACAGTAAGTATGGGAATTCTTGGGAAGATTGCCACATCTGCATGCAGTAATCAATTCGATTGTCCGCACAGTGAGAAATGTGATCAAACTGGAGGCTCGCGTGAATTCCATCCAAAGCTGTGTGTGAAGTGGGAAGTAAAGAAAGCTGCCCTCTTTTGAGAGCAGCTTTCTTTACTTTTCCTGTTTCTTTTTCATGCGGCGCTCAATGTGCTGCAATCCCCACAGGCACAGCCAGGAGGCGGCGCCGAGGAGCAGCGAGCCAAGCGCAAATTGCTTTTTTTTCATGTCGATATCCTCATGTGTCGCTTTCGCGTAAAACAACGTCTGCGGTGAAGCGCTTGCCGTCGCGCTCGACTAAGAGCTTGAGCGTTTCGCCTGCTTCATGGCGGCGGCGGACACGCAGAAGGTCGGTGGACTTTGTCAACGCTTCGCCGTCGGCCGCTACGATAAGGTCACCCTTCTGGATGCCGGCTTCCTCACCGGGGCCGCCGGGCGTGACCTCCATGACGAGAAGCGCGCTCTCGCCATTTTCTGCCGTGACGGGAACGGTCTGCACCGAAATGCCGATCATCACCTCGCCGTGTACCTCACCGTAGGCGATCAGGTCATTGATCATATAGGCGGTCGAGGCGATGGGAATGGCAAAGCCGAGGCCCTCCACGCTCGTGGTGGAGGACGAGCCCATCTTCATCGTGTTGATACCGACGACCTGACCGTACACATTGATGAGCGGGCCGCCGGAGTTGCCGTTGTTGAGCGCGGCGTTCGTCTGAATGAGCGTCATCGTCACGCCGTCGACGTACACGTCGCGGTTGATGGCGGAGACGATGCCGTCGGTCAGTGTGCCGCGCAGCTCCACGCCGAGCGGGTTGCCGATGGCGAACACCGGATCGCCGATGGTCAGCGCGTCAGAGTCGCCGAATTCCGCGGCGGGAAGGCCGCTGGCCGCAATCTTGATGACAGCGAGGTCCTTTTCTTCGTCAAGTCCCAGAAGGCACGCACGGTAATCCTCACCCGTGTCGAGCACGACGTAGCACTCCGAGCCGCCCGCGATGACGTGGGCGTTCGTGAGGATGAAGCCATCCTCGGTGAAGATGACGCCCGTGCCGACCATGGCGCTGCCGTCGCGATTGCCCGTGAGCACCGTGACGGTGGAGGGATTGACTTTCTGGTAAATTTCCTGGATCGTCAGCGCCTCGCCGTGGCTCTCGTTGTAGCGGAGCTTGACCTGATCGGTGTTGGGCAGGCGCTTGATGGTCGTTTCGCCATGCTCACTGTTATCGTAATAATCCTCGTCATGGTGCTGCTCGAAATCATCGTCGTGATAGGACCGGTGGTCGTCGAACGCGCCGCCGAGCCACAGCGCCGTGACGACGCCGCTGACGAGGAGAAGGCCGAGCATGCAGAAAAGGAAGATCTTAAGCCCTTTCCGCTTTTTGCGAGGTGATGTATGCTTCTTCGGCTGTCCGGGCAGCGGTGTCGGCTGCACGTAGCGCTCCACAATGGGCGTGACCGGTGCTTCATAGCGCAGCACGACCTCGCGCGGCTCATTGCCCTGCCCGCTCTGGGGAATATCCTGATTCTCGTGATCCATAGTGTTTGCTTCTCCTGATGGGGACTTTACTGCGCGGTCTGCCCGCCGGCGAGCGTCACGCTGAAGGTGAACGTCGTCAGGCCGTTTTCGCTTGTGACGGCGATGTGCTCCTTGTGCTGGTCCAGAATGGTTTTGACCACGTAGAGGCCGAGGCCCACGCCGTCCTTATCCTCGGAGCGGGATTTGTCGCTCTTGTGGAAGCGCTCGAACAGCAGCGGGATCTCCTCGGCGGGGATGGTGTCGCCCTCGTTGCGAACCGAGATCAGCGCCTTGCCGTTGAGCGTCGTCACGCCGAGGTAGAGCGCCGAACCCTTGCGGGCAAATTTCGTCGCGTTTTCGAGCAGATTGTAGATGACCTGCGTGATGAGATCGTTGTCGCCGAGCACCATGATGCCGCTGTCGGGAATGTCGGCGTCGACGTCGAGCCCGCGGTCGGTGATCTTCTTCTCCATCGAAATGAGCACGCGGCGCATGCTCTCGCACACGTCGAACGGCGCCTTCGTGCGCGTCAAGTCGCGCGACTGGAGCTGCGAGACCTCAAGCATGCGGCGCACGAGGCGGGACAGGCGCCGCGCCTCATCCGAGATGATGCGCAGGTACTCCTTTTCCTGCTCGGGCGGGATCGTGCCGTCCAGAATGCCGTCGGTGTAGCCTGCGATGGTCGTCATCGGGGTTTTCAATTCGTGGGAGACGTTTGCGATGAATTCGCGGCGCTGGCGCTCGGTCTCCTGCAAGGAGTCCGCCATGTTGTTGAAAGATTCTGCCAGCTCTGTGATCTCGGTCACGCCCTCGTAATTGTGCATGCGCACGTCGAAGTTGCCCTCGGCGAAGCGGCGCGTCGCCTCCGCCATCTCGTGGATGGGGCGCGACTGGCGCATGCTGACCCACGCGCTCACGACAAACGAAAGCAGCAGCACCGTCACCGCCGTCATGAAAAACAATCCAATAAACGTGCGCCACATCGTCGTCAGCGCCCGCGCGCCGGTCACCGCCAGCACAAAGCCGACGGTTGCGCCCTCGCTCACGATCGGCACGCCGACGACGAAGTGCGTGTCCTCATAGATGTCGCCGAGTGTGGTGCGCACGGCGTAGGTGTCATCGCTCATCGCGCCCTCGGCCACGTCCTGCGGCACGGTCAGCACGCGGTTGACGAGAGTTGTATCGGTCGTCAGCAGCAGGTTGCCGTCCGAGTTGCAGATGAGAAATTCTGCATCCGTCACGTTCGAAGCAAAGTCTGCCAGCTCACACAGCCCTGTGAGCGAGCCATTTTCCATGTAGGACGACACCATGTGCGACACGACCGTCGCCTTGCTCTGCATCTGCTCGCTGCGCTCATCGATGGCGTAGGAATACGTCAGCGCGAAGAACGCGCTGCCGAGCAGCGCCAGCGTCAGCATGACGACGCTCGCCGTAAGCAGAAAATTCTGCCAGTAGATCGTGCGGCAGCGGGTCTTGACCTTTTTGAGCGTCCAGCGCTTTTTCTGTGTTTTCTCTTTGCTTTCTTCCGGCATACTGAATTACTTCACTTCAAATTTATATCCGACGCCCCAGACAGTCTTGAGCGCCCACTGGTCGCTGACGTTTTCGACCTTTTCACGGAGCCTCTTGACATGCACGTCCACCGTGCGCGAGTCGCCGAAGTAGTCGAAGCCCCACACCTCGTCAAGGAGCTGGTTGCGCGTGTAGACGCGGTTCGGCGTGGCGGCGAGGTGATAGAGAAGCTCCAGCTCTTTGGGCGGCGTGTCGATCTTCTTGCCGTCGACGATGAGCTCGTAGGAGTCGAGGTCGATGATGAGCTTGTCGAACGTGAGGCGCTTGTGCGTGTCCTCGGGGATCTCGCTGCGGCGCAGCACGGCGTTGATGCGCGCGAGCAGCTCCTTCATCTCAAAGGGCTTGACGACATAGTCGTCCGCGCCCATCTCAAGGCCGTGGATGCGGTCGTTGACCTCGCCCTTGGCGGTGAGCATGATGATCGGGCACTTGGACGTCTCGCGGATCTTGGCGCACACGCCCCAGCCGTCGAGCACGGGGAGCATCACGTCGAGCAGCACGAGGTCGGGCTCTTTTTCCTTGAATTCCTCCACGGCCTTGCCGCCGTCGGCGGCGATGCGGACGTCGAAGCCCTCTTTGTCGAGATACATCTTAATGAGGTTGGAAATATTATTGTCGTCCTCCACGACAAGAATATTGCGTGCCATGCTGGTTTCCTCCTTCACGCAAGCGTGTGTCTTTCTTCTGTGTTATTGTTTATTATACGCGAAATAGTGCGCTTTTCCTGAACAATTTGTAAAACCGTCACGCGTCGTTTATGACCGCGAGCTCGTTGAGCGCCGTGATGAGGCGCGAGGACGAGCGAAGGCGAGAGAGCAGCGTGCTCCAATCTGCCTGCACGGCGGTGTCAGCGCCGAGATAGGCGATGCACCCGCCGGAGCGGGCCTGACGCGCGATGCTGCTGGCGGCCTGCGCCGCGGTGGGAAGACCGCCGCTGTAATCCAGGTCAAAGTCAATGGGGCAGTAGCCCGCGGCGCGCACGGCGCGCAGCGTCTTGTCCGACGCGCCGTAGAGCGCGACGAGCCGCGCTTTTTCGTTGCACGCGGCCCATAGCGCGTTGTTTGCGCGCTCGATCGCGCTGAGAGTGCGCGCGCTGCCGCCGGAAGCGTCGATGCGCAGCGCAGCGGCGTTGCCGCTGATGACGACACGGCGCAGCAGATCGCCGAGCGAGGAAAGCTGCTCTTCCGAGAAGAGAAATGTCGCCGTCGCGTTGTTGCTTGCGAGCGTGTCGAGCAGGGCGTTTGCGCTCTCTTCGTCCGTCACACGCAGCGCGAGACAGACAAGGTCGCGGTCGCCGTCGGTGTTCTGATCCGGTGTGTTGCCGGGATCGTTCGACTCGCTGTGCGTCTTCATATATTCGTTGTAGCGCTGCTCCATGGACATAGCCGCGGCGTCGATGAACTTCGCGTCGGAAAGCACGACCGTATCACTTTTGACGCGGACGAGATAGCCGTAGGTCACGCGCGTGTAGCTATAATCGAGCGAGAAAAACTGCGTCAAAAGGTCGAGCGGCAGGAACACAACGTCGCTGCGCACGATGGCAGGACCGCTGTACTGGCGGTCATTCTGGTCGGCAACGGTGCCAGCGGCGAAGTTGAATGTCAGTGCGCTGCCCTGCCGGTAGACGACGGCGGTGCTCTTGTCGCGGCTGCGGGAGTAGAAAAGGCCCAAGTCCGTGCCGGTGATGACCGTGGAGGGGACATACAGCCGCCCACCCGACCAGAACGGCATCGTCTCATTGCTCAGATCGGGCAAAAGTTGGTCGTTGACGGCGGTGAAATAGACAGTCGTCTCGGCCCTCGTTTCGCTGGGGGTGAGGGAGAAGACCATCAGCAATACAAGCAGCAGACACAAAAAACGCTTGCTCTTCATTTCTCCCGCCTCCTTGCGTATTTTATCTTAATATTATAGCAATTTTTCCGCCGCTTTGCAATATCCGCGATGCCTCAGCCGTCATAATAGCCGACGGTGGTGTTCGAAAAATAGTGCTGCACGATTTCCTCGGCGGAAAGGCCCTGCTTGGCGAGGATATTTGCACCGTACTGGCTCATGCCGACACCGTGGCCGTAGCCTGTGACGTGGAAGGTAAAGGCATTGTCCTTGCATTCCACGGTGAACGACGGCGAGCGTAGCGAGAGAATCGTGCGCAGGTCATTGCCGCGCAGCTTGACGCCGCCGACCGTGACGGAGGCGACATAGTCCGAGTCATTTCGCACGATATCCTTGATCCAGTGCTCTGGGCTGCCGGAAAGGTCGGCGTCCGGCTTGGCGGCGAGGACGAGGGATTTGAATTCCGCCGCTGTGAACGTCGCGACCGAGTAGTAGTTCGGTACGAGCTCTTCCGTCTCGGGGCTATCGACCTTTTGGAGATACGGCAGATCGTTCATCCACACGTCGCCCGCGCCCTGCGTGCTGCCGTCGGCGGACGAGAAGAACACGGCGAGGATGGGCGCGCCGTCGTACAAGATGACCTCGCCGTCCGTCTCGCTCACGGCACGGGCGAGCTTTTCCTCATAGTAGACGGCCATGCTGCCCCAGTTGGCTGCGGCCTGTTCGGCATTTATGTACGCCTTGCAGCAGGTGTGATCGTCGCAGGTGTCGGCGTCAAGGTGGTTCGCGCTGCCGCCGCCGCGGATGCGATAGAGCGTGTAGGTGCGCGCGGCGATGGCCTGTGCCTTGAGCGCCTCCTCCTCAAACGAGGCGGGCATTTCCGCGCGCAGCACGCCGAGAAGGTATGTGCCCATGTCCATCTCCTGGACCTCGCCCTGAATTTGGACGCGCAGCGTTTTTGCGCTGTCTCGCTCGCCGGGGGCGGTGATCTCGCCGCTCGGCAGGGGAGATTCCGAGCCGTCTTGCGCGCTCGGTGTATCGTCAAAGCGGCCTGCCGCCGCCCAGGCGAGGATCCAGATGAGGCCAATCAATAATATCGTGATGCGAAGAAGCTGTTTCAAGGCGTGTTCCTCCCTGCGGCCCACGGCCGCGATGCTTAAGTGACAGTGTTTTTATCAGTGTATGACCGACTTGTCCGCAAAATGATTCATGGACAAACGGGGATGAGTGTGCTATCATCAATAAATAGATGTTTTCCGGCGCTGTGCGCGTCGTATTCCGGAAAAAGAAAGGGTTCGGTTTTGTGAAAATTCTTCATTGGCTTTTGCTGGTGCTTTTTTCTGCGGCAGCGGCGCTGGCACGCCTCCGCCTGCTGGCAGTCGGCTTTGACGCGGACGGACTTCCCGTTCCGATGGACTTAAACACCATGGCGCTGCCCGCGGTGCTCATCGTTGCGGCGGTCATCGCGGTCATTATGGCGCGGCGCTATCCCGCCCAGCGCGAGCTGTGCGGCAGCATGGACCTCTACTTCGCCTTTGACCGCTCGACGCTTGCGGTCATGCTGATGGTGCTCGGCGGCTTTGCCCTCATCGGTTCGGCGGTGTGCTCGCTGGTGTTTTCGCTGCGTACGACGGTCACGATGATCCTGTCCGTCTTTCTGGCGGTGGGAGCGGCATGCCTGCTGTACGCTACGACCGCGCTGCGCCGCAAGGCGGAGTTCCCAGGCGTTGCGCTGCTCGTGCCTGTGTGCGCGATGGTGCTTGCGCTGATCCTCTTCTACCGCGAGCACGCGGCGGACCCGATTCTGCGTCATTACTATGTCGAAACGCTGGCGCTCGCGGCGCTGACGGTGCTGCTGCTCGAATTTGCGGCCTTTGCTTTCCGCGGCGGCGCGCCGCGGCTGCTGATGCCCGCGAGCACGATGAGCGTCATCCTCTGCGCGGCGGCCTTGGCCGCGCGCCCGACGCTTGCCGAGATCCTCTTCTACGCCGGCGGCGCGTGCATCGCGCTCGGTATCGGCGCGGCGGCGGACTTCGATCCGTGACGCCATCCTACATCAGAATATAACGAAAAAGGACGCCTCACGGCGTCCCTTTTCTTATAAGATGGAAGATTGGATGAAAAGAAGCTATTGTCTCTTGCAAGGATTAAGATAAAGGACGCATGTTAACAAAGTTCGAGGGAAAGTGTTACAAAAGTGTTAAATAGAAAGAAAATCCGGAAACCCTTGTAAATCAAGGGAAATCCTTGCACCGCAGTCGTTTACGGTCTGCATGTTACTGTGCGAGACTGTATGAAACTGTCTATATTTCGGACGCAGTAATGACGCAGTAACCGCCGAACGCAGCCGGCCAAATGACGCACGAAAGCGAAATCACTTTACGAACGCAGCGTGCGGAAAAAATCGGCCAGCACGGCGCGGCATTCGTCTTTCAGAATGCCGCCCACGAGCGCGGGGCGGAAGGGAAAGCGCTCCATAAAGAGGTTCAGCACGCCGCCGCAGGCGCCCATCGTCTCGTCGCGCGCGCCATAGTAGACGCGCGGGATGCGCGCGTTGACGATCGCGCCCGCGCACATCGGGCAGGGCTCGAGCGTCACGTAGAGCGTGCAGCCGTCGAGCCGCCAGGAGCGCAGACGTTCATTTGCCTGTGCGATGGCTTCCATCTCTGCGTGCGAGGAGGTGCGCTGCAGTTCCTCACGCCGGTTGCGGCCTCGGCCGATGATCTCGCCGTCTTTGACGATGACACAGCCGACGGGCACCTCGCCCTCCTGTGCGGCCTCGCGCGCGAGAGACAGCGCCTCGCGCATATAATCTTCATGCTCCATACTTGGCTCCTTGTTTGAAAAGAGGAATATTTGTCCACACTTTCCATACACTGAAATTGCAGAGGTATGGGAGGGCGAAAACATGCGAAAGGTCAATTTGCTGCGCTGTGACGTCGCGCGCGATGCATCCATGCAGGACTTGTTCAGCGAGCTGAGCGACACGCGTGTCGCGCTGTCGCAGGCGTACGCGCGCTTCAACGCGGTCTGCGCGCCGGAGCTCGTCGACGCCTGCGTGTATGAGATCAACGCCGAGCTCTCACGCTATGACTACCTGCTGCGCCAGATCAAGGAGCGCAGCGGCGAAGCCGTGTACAAAACGTGCAGCGAGGGGGTCGCAAAATGGGGATAACGGAAAAAATACTGCTTGTCCTGTTTGCCGTGTTTGCGCTGCTCGCGGTGCTCAGGCTGTTCGCCGCACCGTTGAAGCTCGCGGGCAAGCTGCTCGTCAACACGCTGCTCGGCTTTGCGCTGCTCGGCATTCTAAGCGCGCTCGGCGTGCTCGCCAAGCTTTCGCTGGGGCTGAATCTTTTCAACGCTCTCGTCATCGCCGTCCTCGGCGTGCCGGGCCTCGCACTGCTGATCTTGCTGAGGCTGGTGTTTATTTAATGTACATAGGACAAAAGCCTCGTAAAGTTTCGTGCCCATAGGCACGAAAAGATTTTAATCGTTTTCTGCCGCGACATGCGCGTGGCAGAAAACACTTTGCGCGAAGCGTGTGTCGAATTGGCCTCTTTCAGCGGCCAACCGAGGCACAAAGCGCAGTGAAATATTCTCGGAAAAGTGACAACGTCACTTTTCCGAATTTTTTGTATCCCAGCCGTACAGCGGATACCGCTGCATCGCGCCAAAGAGCTTCTGCTTGAGGTCTGGGTAGCGCTCGGTGAGCGACTCGATGAGATCTTTGACCTCCTGACGGCGCGTTTCACCGTTGGCAGGGCAGGGATTGTGCACGATGGGAAGATCGAGCTTTGCCGCGACATTGCGCACCTGCTGCTCCTTCACATAGAGCAGCGGGCGGATCTGCGTCACGTCCGAGCGGCTCAGGTATGTCACGGGCTGGAAGCAGCCGATGCGGCCCTCAAAGAGAAGATTCATCAAAAGTGTTTCGACCGCGTCGTCGTAGTGGTGGCCGAGCGCGATCGTTTTGATGCCGTGCTCGTTCATCGCGGTCGAAAGCGCACCGCGGCGGAGCTTGGCGCACAGCGAGCAGGGATTTTTCTCCTTGCGCTCCAAAAACACGATCTCGTAGATCGGCACGTTCACGCGGATGTACTCGACACCGAGCGCCGCGCAATAGTCGGCCACGGCATCAAAGCTCATGCCCGGCACACCCGTTTCGACCGTGATGGCCGCGACCTTGAACGGCTTCTGGTAGAATTTGGAAAGGCGCGCGAGCGCGGTGAGCGTGACGAGCGAGTCCTTGCCGCCGGAGACGCCGACGGCGACCGTCTCGCCCTCCTGGATCATGTCGTAGTCCGTAACGCAGCGGCGCACGAGGCCCAAGATTTCCTGCATAGGTACAGCTCCTTGCGAAAAATAAAAGAATTGCAATTTTGTGATTTGAGAAATTGAGAGATAATCAAAGAAAACGAGAGAATTTACGAGCATTGCTTGCGCTAAATTAAAATGGTGTTGACATTCTCGCGCCCAAATGCTATAAATAAACTCGTTCCGATTTTACCAAGGGACAATAAAAATGTAAAGCACAAGCTTTCATTCATAGATCAATATGGAGGAAACACACCATGTCCACTTTTATGGCGAACAAGGGCAACATCGAGCGTAAGTGGTACGTCATCGATGCTGCCGGCAAGCCCATGGGCAAGACCGCCGTTGCTGCGGCTGATCTGCTCCGCGGCAAGCGCAAAGTCACCTACACCCCGCACGCCGACTGCGGCGACAACGTCATCATCATCAACGCTTCCAAGGCCATCCTCACCGGCAACAAGATGGAGCAGAAGTACTATCGTACGCACTCTGGCTGGGTCGGCGGCCTGAAGGAGACCAAGTATCGTATCCTCATGCAGGAGAAGCCTGAGCTTGCGATGCGCGTGGCCGTGCGCGGCATGATGCCCCGCAACACCGTGACCAAGGACTCCCTGAAGCGCCTGCACATCTACGCTGGTGACACCCACGAGCAGCAGGCTCAGAAGCCCGAAGCCTACGAAGTCTAAGGAGGAAGAGAAGAATGTATCAGTCCAAGAAGCCTTATCTGTACGGCACCGGCCGTAGAAAGTCCTCCGTCGCCCGCGTTCGCCTCTTCCAGAACGGCACCGGCGCTATCACCATCAACGGCCGCGACATCGACGAGTATTTCGGTCTCGAGACCCTGAAGATGGTCGTCCGTCAGCCCCTCGCCGCTACCGAGGAGCTCGGCAAGGTCGACATCGTTGCCACCGTCGAGGGCGGCGGCGTGTCCGGTCAGGCCGGCGCTCTGCGTCACGGCGTGGCCCGCGCCCTGCTGCTGGTCAACCCCGAGTACCGCACGGTCCTGAAGAAGGCCGGCTTCCTCACGCGCGATCCTCGTATGAAGGAGCGCAAGAAGTACGGCCTCAAAGCCGCTCGTCGCGCTCCCCAGTTCAGCAAGCGCTAAACTTTTTCAAAAGTGGTCAAAAACCCCGGAAAACCTTGGCTTAACAGTGATAAGGAACTAATTTACTTATCAACTGTTAGCTGACGGTTTCCGGGGTGCATACGGACAAATCCCGTCTGATTTCTAACAGGAAGTCAGACGGGATTTTCGCTTTATATTACGAATTATGGAGGACATACCATGAAAACCTTAATATCTTGTGCCTACAATATGGATAATTGCTGTGTGGAAGTGAAATTCAGCGACGGCAGTATGATTGCGATTGACACTATCGTCGTTGAGAACGAGATTGCTGACAATATGTATCAGCGGTCAGAGCTGGATTATTTGATCTACAACGCTCCTTTGGAGTATGCAGACCTTATCTTGAACGGCGATCCCGAAACCTATTTGAAAACTGTAACAGAATACAAGCCTTGGGATAGCTGACAACACGCTGCCCGCAGGAGAAAATCCTGCGGGCGTTTTTCTGTTTATATTATTTCCCTCCGTTGGATCTCAATTTAGGAAAGAAGATGACAATCTTGAAGCCCTTTCCCCACTGGGAAGCTGCTTCCAGATGAAGATTTAGATCGTCGGCCATCTTCTTAACCAGGTAAAGTCCCATACCGGTAGCCTTCTTTCTGCTGTCAGTAGAATCCCCGGTAAAGCCCTTTTGAAAAATGTACGGCAGATTATATTTTTTTACGCCAATGCCGTTATCTTCAACAGAAAGGATATCTGCGGTCTCCGAATGTATCACGGAAATTGTAAGCATGGGACTATCGCTGCTATATTTGATGGCATTGCTAACGATTTGTCCCAACATAAACTGAAGTCCTCTACGGTCTGTATAGACTGTTTCAGATTGCAGTTTGTTGAGAATGACAAACTGCTTCTCTTCAAGAAGTGGGGCATAGTCCTCCAGAACTTCACCCAAGCAGTCATTCAAATTGACATCCTCAAATCGGTAATCCTTTGTACTGCTCTTCAACCGGGCATAGTACAGCATCTGCGTGACATCCTCCTGAAGCTGACTGCGGACATAATCCAGCTTTGCTTGCAGGGAAGGAGAGATTTCATCGTTCCGGTTATCCAAGAGCATGGTCAGCAACGATAGGGGCGTTTTCGCTTCATGTGCCCAGCCCTCCACATATTCTTCATAGTCCTGTAGGGCATCTGCCATACTGTTACTCTCAGTTTTGTGTTCCTGTAAAACTGATGCCAGAAGCCGGATAGATTCTCCTTCTTCCCGGCTGATGGCACTGAGCAGCCGTTCCTCGTTGCAGATGGTAGGATCACTGAGGAAATCCCGGAACAGTTCTCGGCGGGTAGTCTCCCGCTTGTTTAGTACAAACAGAATCGCTGAAAACAAAAGGAGGCTTGTCAGAACTACTAACCCAATCAAGGGTTGAAATGCCTGAATGTCAGAAATCCAAAGAATGATAGCACAAAAGCAATCCACGCCCAACAGCAACAATAGCCAGGGGTAGTATCGCTCTGTTATGCGCCAAAGCTGCTTCATGGAGCCACCCCCGTTTCCAGACGATAGCCCATCCCACGAACCGCAACGATTCGCTGCTTCATCTCAAGACCGGACATCGTCTTTTTCAGCCTGGTCAGATTAACCTGCAAGGCATTTTCGTCTATGTATTCCGTGGTTCCCCATAGTGCTATGCAAAGTTGCTCCGTCGTGACCAGAGCATCGCCGCCGGACAAAAGAGCAACCAACAGTTTTCCCTGATTTTTTGGAAGCACGACAGAGGTATTATGAATATAAAGCGTGTAGGTCTGCTGGTCTAACAGGAAATCTGGTCCCTCTATGAGATTGGTACGGCCTTCATACCTTTTGAGAATATTGGATACCCTGGCAAGAAGCCGGTCTTTTCTGCACGGCTTCGTCAAATATTCATCGGCACCCAAGTGGAACGCTTGCAGTTCATCCTTTACCTGATCTCTGGAAGTCAGCACCAGGACGGGGATAGCGGTTTTATTCTTTAGTTCCTGGCAGATTTGAAAGCCACTGATCTCCGGCAAATTCAGGTCTAAGATCACAAGGTCAGGACGGAGGGCTGCCAGGAGCCGAGCGGCATCTTCAAACTCGGTGATTGCCTCCGCAAGATACCCGTCCTTTTGGAGCATATTGCAGAGTTCTTCCCGCATATAGACTTCATCTTCCACAACAGCAATTCTTTTCACGACAGCACCTCCTTCCAAATTATTCTTCTCTCTGCGGCTGCATCAGTGTCAGCAAATACCGATCACTGGAGTGCTTGACCACTCTCATATAAATATATTCTATCACGCAAAGCAGCAAAATCATAGTAGCAGATACAAGCAGCATTTCAGGCACTGTCCCACGGGTTCGGGACGAGAGTATCCCTGTAAACAACGCTCTGACTCCAAACAGACTGCTGACAGCTGCAACCAATACAGGAAGTCCCATAAACCACGCAATCTGCTTTCCGGCAGACTGGCAAAGGCTTTCGTAAGTGGCTCCCAGGCGGATCAGGGTCTGGTATCTACGCCCGGTTTTCTGCTGGCTCATCAGGAACTGAACACCCACAATGGTGTTGGCAACCACCAGGAACACAATCGCCAGATAGAGGGTAATATAGATGGATGCTACGGTGTAGAAAAGCTGGCGGCCCATATTCTGAAGATAGCTTTCATATTCGATACCTATTTTGTCCAGCTTCTCGTTCAGATCGGAATAGGCAGTCATAAGGCTATTTCCATTCAGAGCTTGCTCACTGAGCACCGCATTGACATAGGTATCATACATTCCCTGACTATAATATAGGAATGCTTCATCCGGAAGAATCAATGCAAAGGACAAGGTTATAGAACGGTCCGTGACCAAATTCACAGACTGAACCTCTCCTGTAAGATGAATCGGACTACCATCCAGTTCCACCTTGGGCTGCCCGGCCAATACTTGGTTCAGCATTGCGGTACGGCTTGCCGTAGTAAACTCTGTATCAATATAGACAGTGGCCTCCTTTTCGCCTAATTGGAGAGCCGGATTGCCGGACAATTCCAACAAACGATTATAGTCCGATAAACAAATCAAATATGGGTATGTGGCATAACCAAGATTGTTCAGAAGGACATCCCGGTCTTCCGACTGGGGCAGGCTCCGAAGAGAGTCCATAACAGCGTCCATGCTGTAGGCATTATCATAATCTTCTGTGGTGCGAATACGCCCAACCCTCATTTCAAAAAGCTCTGAAAATTGATTTTCCAAACTGTTTTCTTTCAGGACTGCCTTTATATTCGGAAGAACCTGCGATGAATCTTCTGCAGTATGATCTTCAAAAGTATAGTCGATTACATGGCCAGAAGACAGGCTATTCGTTCCTGCAATTCCTACGCCCGCACCAAAACAACACAGCGCCGCCAGAATCAGCAGGGAGCTGATGGCCATGGAGTTTGACTGATGAATGACATTCTCCTGAATCTGCCGGAAGGTAAATACATGAAGCTGCTTATTTCCTTTTCCTTTCTTAACAATCAAAGCAATCAGCGCACGCATCCCATAGAAAAGCAGCATCGTACCAACTATGCCCAACAGCAAAGTCAGTCCCATCATACTTACCTTTGTCCATGCAATTCCCTGAATCGCCATGTAGTAAGCCACTGCCAACATCACACTTCCGCATATAGCAGCCAGTCCATAGATAACAGATGGCATTTGCTTTTTGGGGCGGTTCGTTGGCTGGGATAGCAAAGTACCGATCTCCTGGCGGCTGATTCGTCCACTCAAAATCAGAAGTGCCGTCAGCTTAATTGCCAGAAATCCTGCCAGCGTCCATTCAATCGCAGACCAGGATAAAGAAAACTGATGACCGATGATCCCCATGCCTACCAGCTTGGCGGTGACAAGACTGACAATTTCTGAAAGCACCACAGCCACAGGTAAGCCTATGAGCATGGCAAGAATACTGGTCAGGCAATCTTCCGCCAGAAGCATACCAAACAGTTTACTTCTACGCATCCCCAACATTAGATAAACACCAAGCTCATGCCGTCTGCGCTCGAACTGATACTTGCAGGCAAAATAGATCAAAAAGAACAGAATACCGAGGGTCATTCCATAAAACGCAGGAATCAGAAGCAGGAGTTTGTCAACTGCGTCACTCTCCATTTTCTGCAAAAAGAGCATCACATCTTGAGTGGAGATGGAAAGAATCATGTAAAAGGCAACAATAGAAATCACCAGGGAGCTGAAAAACAGACCGTTTTCCTTTCGGCTGCGGTGGCTGTTCCGAAGAATGAGATTAGAGAACATTTGCGCTGCCCCCTCCCAGTTGCGCCATCACCTTCAGGATGCGCCCGTAGAACTCCTGCTGGCTTTCGTCTCCACGCCGAAGCTCATGAAAGATCACGCCGTCCTGGATGAACAGAATGCGCTTGCAAAAGCTGGCGGCATTGGAATCATGGGTTACCATCAGGATCGTAGCTTGTTCGTCACGATTCAGGCCGGACAGCTTCTCCATAAGACTTCTTGCGTTCTTAGAATCCAGCGCACCCGTCGGTTCATCGGCAAGGATCATTTGGGGATGTAAGATCAGAGCCCTTGCTGCCGCAACACGCTGACGCTGGCCGCCGGACATCTTGGACGGAAACTTATCCAGAACATCAGTGATTTCCAGATAGTCAGCCAACTGCTTCAGCCGCTGGCTGCTTTCTGCTTCGGATACCCCATGCAAGGAAGTCGGGAGCAGGATGTTTTCCCTGCCAGTCAGGTTGTCCAGCAATTCAAAGTTCTGGAATAGATAACCAACTTTTTTGCCACGGTACTCTGCAAGAGCCTTTCCCTTGAGGGATTGCAGAGTATCGCCTTCCACCTGAATGCTTCCACCTGTGGGTTGAATCACAGTCGCAATACAATTGAGCAGTGTGGATTTACCGGAACCGCTGCTTCCCATAATGCCGAGAAACTCTCCCGGCATCACCTGGAAGGTGATCCCATTCAGTGCCTTTGTTTGACTTGGCACATTGCCATAGATTTTTGTTAAATTTTCAATATTCAAAATGGGTTTCATGTGAATACCTCCTATCATTTGTAATAAAATGATAGCATGGGAACACAGCAAATACCACTTACAGTGGTTGTAAGGATTCAAGATATAAGTGGCGGCTCAAGGGGGACGAGCATATATTTTGTAAGAGCATCAGGCGACAATGATAAAATATACCGGATCGCCTCCTTGGCAAACCAGTTCGTTTTAATTGTATCCCAATCAGCAAGTCGGATAATCTCTGCTGTGCCGTTCTCAAAATCAACTGAAATTTCGCCCCATTCGCCGTCGCAGTCTGCTTGATATTCGTAGATTGCGGCGGCGATTTTCTTTTTGCGCTTGGTTTTGGTTTTCTGTTTCAGCCGGACAGCATGGAGCGCACCTTCGGCAACCAGCAGTTCTGTCAGTTTGTCCACCGCTTTCCGGTAGGCTCGCTCTGCACCGCTGGCTGTGCTGCCCTCAAACATAATCGCCAATTCTTCAAAAGTGGGGCGGTTCTTCCATGAGCCAACTCGCCCGCAGGTCATACAGATTGCTAACCGTTTTTCGAGCAAGGTCTGTTCCCGGTAATTCAGCTTCTCAAATGCCCGCTGTACCTTTTCTGCTTGTATGCCGTTCCAGAGGATGTCGGTATAGTTCCAGCTATCGTCAAGGGCTATATCCTCGCCTGTTTCCTCGCCGTCCTCGTCCGTTATATAGAACGGCTGCTGGTTGCGGATTCCACGGACAACTTTCAGATATTCTTCCGCAAGAGCAAGGTCGCAGTTATACTTCTTGGAAAACTGGTTGACCGCATCTTTGGTGTTATGGTACAGCCACGCCATTGATCGCACCATTTTGTAATTGGTCAGAGAGGATACCGACCATTTTTCTTCGCCCATGCGGAAACGGAGCATAGAATCCCAGATGAACGGATAGATGTATGTAGCATACTCCGCACCCTTGGCAGGATCATAGTCCATCAGCTTTTGGAGCATTTGCTCCCGGCAGGAGATCTTTATATCGATAAATCGGTCTGTGTCGTACAGATTGCCGCCGTCCACACTGAGAAAGCCTTTGATGCGCTTGTTGAGCTGCGTTTCGTAGTGGTGCAGAAAGAACGAAAAATATAGCAAATTCTTTTCCCGCAAAGCAGACAGGATATATTCATTCAGACTGTCCACCGCTGGCGGTTCCGGTTCCAGTTGGAAGATGCGCTCTGCCACATAGGGGATGATGCCGTCACCGTGTGGATTAACTTGGTGCTTCGGTATGTATCCGGTCATGTTCCACGAAAAATCATTTAGCATAGCGCACCTCCCTTCTAAGTAATCAGCGGGAATAATTAACCATAATTCCAAGTTTGTCTTGCAGCATTTATATTATCCAGAAGAACAGATGCAGGATTTGCCTCGTAATAGTACGTGCTCATATCCAAAATGCCTTCTTCCATTTCACCCCACTCTGCTGTGCGAGAAGCAAAGATTCTATTATATACACACCAATCGCATGTGGTGGTGAAAGCAGCAATATCTGCAAAGTCTTTTGGAAATACAATTCTTCTTCCATTTGATGTTGGCTTAAGATAGTTCTCCATTATTTCTTTGAAATTCTTCAGATCATAATCCGTAGCGTTTTCCAAAGCTTTACAGACAATCAATTCTTCGTGCGTGAATTCTGTAAGTGTTTCTAAATGGTTTGCAAGAATTAGACCATAAATAACGCAAACCTTTGGGCATTCTGCATTTACGGTTTGTTTGAACAGATTGGCTACGATAATAGCCTTTTCCGGGCTGGAGTTTACATAGTTGTAAAGCTCGTTCAATCTTCTTTCGAGATTAAAGCCAGATGCAAGACCGTTCAGTAGATGGCCGAGTTTGAAGGTATTGTATTCAGATAGAAGATCATTTCCTATTCCGCCTACAATTCCCGCAACTGGGTTTACTACGCCCAACACACCAATAGAGCCAGAACGGATTATTTTGGTCATAGGATTGTCCATAACCCGGCTAAGCGCATTCCCAATATCAGTTAAATCATATTTCTGTGCCATTACATATTCCTCATTTCGTCCGTAATTTTGCTTCTTTCTTCAAAGCAGCCTGTCCCATCTCTTTTTCGTAATCACCTTTGGCATAGGCGACATTGCTCAGCGCTCGAAGCATTTTATCCTTTGCCAGCTTTTTCATAACCTCTGCAAGATCAGCGTCCAGAGTACCACGCTTCACATAGCGGTTTATGGTGTTCAGCCGTTTCTCATAAATCTGTTTCACCGGATGATCGTCCGCAAGCTCCCGTTGTTCTCTGCCTTTCAGGTTGCCGATCTGTCGGCAAGTGCGGTGCAGCTTGTCCCCCGGTGCATAGCCGCCGCAGTATTTGGTGTGCCTTGCGTTGGTGGTGAGGAACCACTTGCCGCAGATTTTGCATTTTTTCGGGGCATGACCAACACATAAGCCCTCAAAAAGATCAGACCGGAACATCCCTACAAAGGATACATAGTGCATCCGCTTGACCAGCTTCGCAACTTTTTCGCCGGGACGGATGACCGATATATACTGAACGGAATTATTCAAAGTAGACATCCAGGCATTGCCCTCCGTGATAGAGAACTCCGGCGGAAAATAGTCGCCGAACATTTTTGCAAAACCCTCTGCGGTGCGTTCTGCTTCATTGCCGTCTGATTTTTCTGCAAAATCAAGCATGGCCGTTTGGTATTCCCCAAGGGAGTATGCCAGATGCCCGAAAACTGCGGTATAACGTTGGAGCATCATCGCATCGGCAAAGTTCTGGATTTCTTCAAATTGCAAAGAATTGGTTGCGGCTTTTATGGCAAACTCCACATATTTCAGCGCATTGTCCACAGTAAAGACTTTTTCAATCCGTTCTCTGTGCTTTGAGATATTCATATAGGAGAACGGCGGTGTTTGACTGAGAATATCAAGCATCGTCAGAGCAGCTTCCGTTGCAATAGGACAGAGTGCAGAAGCATCCTGTCCGGCGTTTAATATTCCAAGCAGCAGATTGATTTTCTCGCATTGCTCGTTCATCTTTGCGATGGTATCCGCAGGGACATTCAGCGCATCACAGGCAAGAGCGCCGACAGGAAGTGTTTTTCCCTCATATATGACCGTATCCTGCCAAAAATCCAATGTCATCAGTTCTTGGTTCATGCTTGCCCCTCCTGTCCTGTTTTTTCATTTTCTTAATTCTATCATGCTAATGTAAAGAAATCTACATCTATCCATAAGTTGTCCTGTTTTTTGAAACGGGGTTGTCCTCCGATTAGCCTGTTTTTTGAAAAATCCGGCATAACCATAGTAGAAGGAGCCAAACCCCTGCCAATCACGGCGGGTGTTTCGTGCTTTCTAAATACTATGAACGGAGGTTTTTCTATGACAATCTATGAAATCATCAAGGCGGCAATCAGCGTAAAGCAAGCCGCAAAACACTACGGGCTGAATGTCAACCGCAATGGTATGGCTTGCTGCCCGTTCCACAACGACAGGCATCCGAGCTTGAAGCTGAACGAGGATTATTTCTTCTGCTTCGGCTGCGGAGCCAAGGGGGATGTAATCGACCTTGTGGCAAGACTGTTCGATCTGAGCAGTTATGAAGCAGCGCAAAAGCTGGCTGCGGACTTCGGGCTTGACCCGAAACCGCCCACTGCCGCAGCTATGGTCAAGCCAAAGCGTCCCTATATCCGTCAGTTCCGGGAGAATGAAATGCTGTGTTTCCGGGTGCTGACGGATTATCTGCATCTGCTGGAAGATTGGAAAATACGATACGCACCCAAGACACCGGAAGATGCTCTGGATGACCGTTTTGTGGAAGCCTGCCAGATGCACTGCTATATCGAATATATGGCAGATGTGCTGACGGTGGGTGATCTGGAAGAACGGGTGGCATTGGTGGACAAGCTGATGCAGGACGACAAAATTGCTTTTCTGCAAGAGTATACCGCACGAAAGAAAAAGGAGGTGGCGCACCGTGGCGAAGAACCGGAAAACGCCTAATATGAATTTTCCTGTCTGGTTTGACGGGCAGAACATCAACGAAGCTCTGTTTTGTGAAGAATTTCTGCATGAGCGCAGAATCATCTTCGCAAACGGAGCTTTTTTCACGCCCGATGGTCGAGTGACGGATGACCTTCCTCTGCGTGGGGAGATTTACGACAAGCTGAAATTTTGTGCCGTGAACAACATCCCACGGAAGATCACCAACATTCTGGAAGTGCTGAAACTGGAAGCGCAGGTGTCTGACTTCCCTCCGGAGCAGGATCGCATCCATGTTGCCAACGGTACGCTGCTCTTGAACGGCACTTTCACCGAAGGCAGACCGGCTATCGTGCGAAGCCGTCTGCCTGTCGGCTATAATCCCGATGCTCCTGCACCGGTGATCTGGCTGAACTTTCTGGATGGGTTGCTTTACGCCGAGGACATTCCAACTTTGCAGGAGTTTATCGGCTATTGCCTGATTCCCTCCAACAAGGGGCAGCGCATGATGGTGATTAAAGGCAACGGTGGCGAGGGTAAATCTCAAATCGGTGCGGTGCTGTCCACCATCTTCGGCACGAATATGAAAGACGGCAGCATCGGGAAGATTTCTGAAA
The DNA here is from genome assembly GCF_000765235.1 of Oscillibacter sp. ER4. Lineage (GTDB taxonomy): Bacteria > Bacillota > Clostridia > Oscillospirales > Oscillospiraceae > Hominicoprocola > Hominicoprocola fusiformis. Next base: position 28,020 of record NZ_JPJG01000071.1, read on the forward strand.
ACCGTTTTGCCCGTGCCGATCTGGAACACATCCTGCTGTGCGTGGATGATGATATGCGGATGGAAGCTCTGCGTCAGACCAACTATGTAAAATCCATCGTGACTGCACAGGGCAAAATGGACTTGGAACGCAAGGGCAAGCAGAGTTATCAGGGCTGGATGTTTGCCCGGTTGCTGGCATTCAGCAATGGTGATCTGCAAGCCCTATATGATCGCAGCGATGGTTTTTACCGCAGACAGCTTGTGCTGACCACCAAAGAAAAGCCCATGGACAGAGCCGATGATCCTGACCTTGCAGAGAAGATGAAAGCTGAAGCCGAGGGTATCTTCCTGTGGGCATTTGAAGGCTTACAGCGGCTTGTTGCCAACAACTTTAAGTTTACGGAGAGTGACCGTATCCGGGAAAACCGGGAAGCGGTCAAGCGTGACAACAACAATATCTTTGATTTCATGGAGTCGGAGGGATACATCCGATTGAAAGCGGATGCTTCCATCAGCTCTAAGGATTTCTATGAAATCTACCGGATGTGGTGTGAGGAAAACTCCCTTGCACCGCTGAAAGCCCGTAGATTCAGCGATGCCATGATTGCCAATGCCGGGAGATTCAATCTGGAGCATTGCAACAACATCACCAACTCTGCCGGACGGCGGGTGTGGGGCTTTATGGGCGTGGAAGCTGTGGCAAGACCTCATATAAATGGATTTTACGATGTTTCGCCGTGTACGTACGTACCGGAGGACTGGCGGGATTGATTTT
>NZ_JPJG01000072.1 GCF_000765235.1 Oscillibacter sp. ER4
CAAGCTCTGTGCATTTCGCACAGTTTTTCATCTGGTGCTTGTCAAAGTTTCGTTGTTTAATTTACAAGGTGCACGCTCCATTCGCGGAACAGTATGTTATTATACACGCATCCCAGGAAATGTCAAGCGTATTTTTCAAAGTTTTTTTGGTCTGTCACTTCTTTCAGTTTCATCATCTAAAATCCGCCCTTAGCTGTGCACAATATCCACATTCGCTCCTCTTTCACCTTATTTTGTTAAAAAACATCATCCTCAGCGCGCTGCAAAATCTTCCAGCCGCGGCTTTGGATAAATTGGCGGCTTTTCCAAAGACTAAGTGCAGTTTATCGAGTATAAAAGGAGTTTTGATAGATGAAAGCAACCGGAATTGTCAGACGGATCGACGACCTTGGCCGCGTTGTCATTCCCAAGGAGATCCGCCGCACCATGAGAATCCGCGAGGGCGACCCGTTGGAGATCTACACGAGCAAGGACGGGGAGGTCATTTTTAAGAAGTATTCGCTCATGGGCGGCGTGGACGAGTTTGCCGCGCAGCTGTGCGACACGCTGAGCAAGTCGACCGGCACGAGCGTGGCCGTGACCGACCGCGACAGCGTCATCGCCGCGGCAGGCAGCGCGCGCCGCGACCTCATCGGCAAGCGCATCAGCCCGCAGCTCGAGCAGATCATGGAGGACCGCGGTATCTACCGCGCCGTGCCGAGCGAGCGCAGCGTGTTCGTCACCGAGTCGCTCGACCGCTACTGCGCGACCATCGCCGCGCCCATCATCTCCGAGGGCGACGCGCTCGGGCTCGTGGTCTTCATCGGCACCGAGGGCGAGTCGGCCGCGGGCGAGACGGAGTACAAGCTTGCGCAGGCCATCGCAGGCTTTCTTGGCAAACACATGGAGAGCTGAAAAAAGAGGACGGCTTTGGCCGTCCTCTTTTCCTATATTATATAGTATCGCTCACTTTTCGCCCAGCGCGGTAGAGCATCGTCACGATCTGGGCACGGGTGCAGTTGTCCTGCGGCAGGAGGCGGTTGTTGTCGCCCTTGAGCACACCCGCGTTGACAGCCCAGTCCACCACCTCGAGCGCTTAGGACGAGACGAGCTCGAAATCCGCAAACTCGCGCGGCCATGCCGCCCTGCGTCGTGTCCATGCCCTGCGCCTTGGCGAAGCGGTAGAGCATCGCCGCGACCTGCTCGCGCGTAACGAAGTCGTTCGTGCCGAAGCGTTCGGCGAGAAGTGCACCGCGTCCGTGCCGGTGACGATGCCGCCCTCCGCCGCCCAGAGAACCGCGTCATAGTAGTACGCGCCCGCAGGGACGTCGACGAAGAAGTTGAGCATCGTGTTGTCGTCCATGAACGTCGCCGCGACGGTCACGGGGCTGGACGGCATGGTGAAGGTGTATTTGCCGTTGCCTCTGTCGGTCAGGTCGAGCGCGCTGCCGTTCTTGTCGGTGACCGTCAGCGTTTCGAGCGCGTAGCCCTTATCGGGCGTGACGGTGACGGTCACAGTGCTGCCCTTGGAGGCAGACTTCGGGCTGACGGTCACGCTGCCGCGCGCGCCGTCAGAGACCGCAACGTCATAGCGCGGTGCGGATGGGGCAGATGTGTGGATTTTCTCCCATTTCGCCGTCAGGGTCAATTTTTCTGTCACAGGCGTGTCAAAGTCCCATTTTGCATTTCCGTTATACCAGCCCACAAAACGGTAGCCGGACTTGACGGGTATATCCGGCGCGCTGGCCTTACCGTTGACTACCTGCATGGCATAGACATTCTCGCCGTCCATATAGGTCACCTCGTGGCCCTGAATGGAATAGTCCGTTTTTGCGTACGCTCCCTTCAATTTGTCGTAGAACGTGCCTCCGGAAATATAAGCGGGAGTCGCGCCCCCGCTACTGCCCTGATGTCTGACCGTGACCGGCCCGTAGAAGCTGCCGCCTCTGATTTCACCGTTTTCATCTCCGGCATAGACCGGGCAGTAATAGCTTCCGCTGGAGATCGTGACACCGGTGGCATCCACCCGGCTGGCGTTTTTCACAGTTAGGTTCGCATTCTTTGAGAAGTCACGGGAATCGCAAATGGTCAACAGATTCCCCTGCATATCCAAGGCATAATCCTTATCAACGGTGACACCGTTCAAGATCAGGTCGCCGCCGATGCTCGCCGCCTTTTTCAGGTTTTCCATGTCGGAGACGGAAAGCCCGCCGTTGTTGACCAGTGTGCCGTCCACCGTCAGCGCGACGTTTTTCCCCAGCGACAACAGGCCGGACTCTGCCGCTTCTGCATTCGTAGTCCGGACAGTCGTCACGGTACCGCCCTGATTGATTGTCAGAAAAGATTGATCGCCTTCGAAGGTCACCTCGCAACCCGCGCCCACGGTCAAGCTGCCGTTGACCGTTACGCTGTCGCAAGGATAGAAGAATACTCTACCTTTCAGCGTCAGCGCCCCGCCCTTGGCAATGGTCAGGGGAGGCCGGAGGGACAGACTGGGAGCATGGGTGCCGTTCACCAGTGTGATTGGCCGGTCAATGGTCAGCTCTTTGACATTTTCCGTTGCATTGACCGTGATTTCCCCCATCAGCTTGATCGTCGTGACGTTCGGGTCCGCCAAGGCTCCAACCAACTCGTCCGATGTTTTGACCTCCGTTGCCGTCCCGGCGGTCTCCTTCGCCGCCGCCACCGTCGGCAACAGCGTCAGGCACAGGCACAGGGCCGTCAAAAAGTTGAAAATACGTTTTTTCATATCATTCCTCCATCAAAGCGATTGGTGCATCCGGTGGATGCACCAAGGGGATATCCCCTTGCGGTTTTTCTTAAAATGCCGGTTCGGCCTTCACGGCCTCGAAACCCTTTTCGGCCTGCTGGACGGTCGTTTGGATGATGCCCGCCGCCATGGCGTGCAGGTCGAGCTGCAAAACGGCCGCGCTGACCCCCGCCGCCGCTCTGGCGGCACATTGTAGAGCTTAAGCGCGCACTCCAAAAAGCGCGCGATCTTGCGCTCCACGGTAAAGTACATGTCGCACGGCACGGTCACGAACGAGCGCATCATGCTCGCCGACGCGATCTCCATCTCGCAAAAGTCCTTCGGCTCCGCGTCCGGCAGATACGCGCCGAAAATGGTTTGCAGCCGCTCTGCTGTACTGTGGTACAGATAGTTTGCTGTGGTGGACAGCGAGTACGCCATGACATACAGCTTGCGCAGTGGCTCGGTCAGCTCGGCGATGTGGAGCTGGATGGCCGTCTCCACCGCGTAGAGCACGTGCCGCGCTGTGCTGCTCGGCCAGCGTGAACTGCCCGCTGAACATCCGCTTGTCAAGCTCGAGCAGCAGCGCCTCCTTACTGGGAAAGGCCCGGAAAAACGAGCTTGGCGGCATGCCCGCGGCGCGGGCGATCTCCGCGGTCGTCGTGCCCTCATATCCCTTTTCCAAAAACAGCTTTACGGCGGCGCGCAGCATCTTCTGCTGCGTCAAAAGTCCGCTCGCCTGCTTGCCGCGCAGCAGCATATCGATCACGCTCCTCAAAGTCTACTTGTGAGTGTAGTCACATAACAGCATGGTCCGCCGCTTTCCGCAAGAACGAACTGTGTAAATTTTTGCCCCTGCCTATATAAAAGAAGTGCGGCGGTCCTTCGACCGCCGCACTCTCTCATTTTATTTTCCTTTACAGCATCGCAAAGCGCTGTGCGCCCTTCGTTTTGAGCCAGCGAAGAAGCAGCGCTGTCACCGCGAGCGTCACCGCCGCCGCGACGGCAAGATACGCAGCCGCGCCGAGCTTCCACCCCTGCCAGAGGTAGAGCCCCGCGAACACGATGGCGTAGAGCCAGCCGCCGAACAGCGCGATCGTCACGGCCAGACTTTGCTTGATGGGCATGAGCTCGCTCGTCCACGTCAGGTTTGCCCGCGCGACGCCAAGCGTCAGCCCCAGGCACGCGGAAAACGCGATGTACGCGAGTGCCTCGGCAAAAACGAGCGGCAGTGCCGCCGTCACAGGCAGGATAAACGTCATGCAAACAAGCGGCACGAGCGCTGGAAGGGCCGTGAGCGCAAGCTGCACCTTGAGCTTTGCGCGAAGCACCTGCCAGGGCTTGACGGGCAGCGATTGCGCGAGCCAGAGGGACTTTCCCTCGAGCGAGACCGACGGCGTCGCCATGTCGTTCATCGACGCAATGGCGCACACGCCGGTGCAGAGCAGCACTTCCGCGCAGCCGCTCTGCGAGGTGAAGACCTCGTTCAGCAGCGACACGACCGTTCCGCCCTTCCACAAAAGCAGGATGCCCGAGATCGGCAGCAGCAGGATACCGAGGCCGCTGTTGAGCATGTAGTTCGGGCTCGCGGTGAAGCGCGCGAGCTCCTTGCCGAAAAGTGCCCCATCGATGCTCCGGCGCTTGACGGCCTTTTCGCGGTACACAGCCTTGCCCGATGCGCCCGACGCGGTCGTGATCTGCAAAAAGCTGCGCGAGAGCAACGTCCACGTCAGCGCAAACAGCGCGAGGATGACCGCCGCGCTCAGCAGCATCGCTGTCACATCGCCCGTACCGGTCAGGCCAAAGACGTAGAGCGGGTGCGCCGCACCCTTGATCTTCTCACCGTAGACCGCGGCGTTGGCGACGAGCTGCTCGATGGCCGTCTGCGCCTTGAAGACGAAGAAATAGTAGATGGCAAGCCCCGCGAGCGAGACGATGACCGTGATGAAGCTCTTGTGCTTGAGCTTACGGCTCACCTTCGCCACGACCCAGCCCAGCGCGCACGAGAGCGTGAGCACGAAGATTGAGATGAGCGCCGTCAGCAGCACGCCGCTGAGGAGCGCCATCGGCGCCGCCGAGACCGTGACCCAGTAGACGATGACCGCGGGCAGGATGACGACCGCGGAGTACATGAGGCCCATGAGATAGACCGTCAGCAGCCTCGAGGCCATCAGCGTCCGCACCGGGATGGGTAGAGACAGCAGCAGGTCGTTGTCCTTAGCGAAGTACAGGCCCGAATACGTGTTGAACACGCTGCCGAACGCGCCGAGAAAGATGGCGAGCAGCGACATGAGCGCAAAATAGAGCCAGCCCATCCCCGCCTGCGTAAGCGGCGCACAGAGCGAAACGGAAAGCCCCGTGAACATCCCGCCGATCAGGCCGATCATCAACGCGGCAAAGAGCAGGATATAAGCGATAATCCCCGCCGTCGAACGTTTTTTATTGGTTTTGGCATTATAAAAGTAGCTGCGGAAAATTTCCATCAGCTGCTTCTTGACGAGCGTTTTCAGCATGATTCGCCCTCCAGCTCAAGGAAGACCTCCTCGAGCGAGTCGTCGCCCTTGACCTCCTCCATCGTGCCGGAGCGGATGAGCTTGCCGCCCTTGATGATGGCGACCTTGTCGCAGAGTTTTTCGGCCACCTCGAGCACGTGGGTCGAGAAGAAGATCGCGCCGCCCGCGTCGCACACCTCGCGCATCATGCCTTTCAGGATATGCGCAGCCTTCGGGTCGAGGCCGACGAACGGCTCATCCATCAAAATGAGCTTCGGCTCGTGCAGCCACGCCGAAATGATGGCAAGCTTCTGCTTCATGCCGTGGGAATAGGCCGCGACGGGCTGGGCCAGGTCGGTCGTCAGCTCGAAGAGGTCTGCATACTTGCGGATGCGCTCCTGCCGCGCGCTTTCCTCTACACCGAAGATGTCGGCGATAAAATTGAGGTACTGGATGCCCGTCATAAACTCGTAGAGGTCGGGGTTATCCGGGATGTAGGCGAGCATCTTCTTGCAGGCGGTGGGATCGTCCTGAATGGAGTGCCCGCCGATCGTGATCCTGCCGGAATCGAACTGCTGGATGCCGACGACGGATTTGAGCGTCGTGGTCTTGCCCGCGCCGTTGTGGCCGATGAAGCCGTAGATCTCCCCCGGCGCGATGTGGAGCGAAAGATCGTCCACGGCCTTCTTTTCGCCGAAGGTCTTGGTCAGGTGTTCAATATAGAGCATAAGGTTCTCCCTCTTTTCTTCTTGCAGCCGTTTCGAATATCTTTGCGATATCAAAATCATATCATGTGATTTCCAACTGTCAAGAGCCATTTTGTAAATGTAAAGTTTGCTTTACTCGTAAAAAATCACTGCCGTCCCCATTTGTCAAGTGTGCTTTATATTTTATCTTTGTGATGCAGCACGAGCGACACAATACCCATCACCGCCGCATACAGTACGCCGCCAACAGCCCAGATAAACCAGCTATACTGCGGCTGGCCGTTCCCCTTGGGTCCGAAAGTGTAGAACAGGAAGATCGCCGTCACGCTCAGCCAGTAGATGAGCGACACCGTGCTCATTACGCCGCTGCGCGCCTTCTTTTTGCGCGTGTAGTCGCCCTCCTCGAGCAGCTGGTCCATCGCGCCGGTGTACGTTCCGCTCCAGACGAGCACGCCCACGCCGCAGGCGACCAGAAGCAGCAGCGCATCCACCGCCGCCGCGGCGTAAACATCCGCCGGAGCGACGCGCACGAGCAGCGCGGCGACATCGGACGACGCGAGACCGACCCCGAGCATCAGCGGCACGACAGCAAGGATGCACAGCACCACGCCGAGGATCGTACAGCGCGAGGCGGTCGGCTCATAGGCCTTGCGCCGCTCGCGCACCATGCCGCTCACGCCGTACTCGGTCTCAAACGGCTCTTTTTCAAGAAAGTCGAATTCCTTCGTCTTCGCCCCGCACGAGAGGAACATCCCCACCGCAATGGCGACCAGCACCAAAATGACGCTCACGCCGAGACCTGCGGCCAGATCCTCCGAAATACCGCCCAGGCCCGCGTCCGCCATGGCGGAGAGAAAAATGATCACGACCGGCGAGACGATGCACATCGCCACCGCCAGTGCGATCTTCGGCGCGCAGGCCTTGCGCAGCGCAAGGTATCGCGCCGCCTGCTCCATCGTCACTCTCCGCAGCGGCGTTTCGTCCGCCTCGGATTCGACGAACTCCTCTTCTTCGAGTTCGTCCTTTAATAAATAGTCGGTGCTCACTCCAAACAGCCGGCTCATCTGCACCACCTTGTCAAGGTCGGGCACGGACTGCGCGCCCTCCCACTTGGATACCGACTGGCGCGTCACCCCGAGCTGACTTGCCAGCTCCTCCTGCGACCAGCCCGCCTTTTTGCGCAGCGTGATGATTTTATCCGCTAAGATCATATCGTCTTCCTCCTGAATTCTAAGGCGCGGTCCCGCGCCGTCTGGATGGCGTTATCATAGCCTATTTCGCGGTTGCGGGAAAGAAAGCGCACTGTCAAATTTGTCAACCGGCAGTTGCAATCCTTGATTTTTCAAGTTTTTTTCGCCGTGCGCTCCTATTACCCTATGTATCTTCGTCATGATATCATACCGCGGCGCAGAAAAAAAGGGCGTCCCGTACGGGACGCTCTTTTTAAGGTTTTTTCACACACTTACACAACGGCGAAGAACTTGACAAGGAACAGCGCGGAGATCACGTAGGTCAGAACGCTGACGTCCTTAGCCTTGCCGGAGAGCACCTTGACAAAGGTGTAGGAGATGAGGCCCAGGCCGATGGCGTGGCCGATGGAGCCAGAGATCGGCATACCGATGAGCATGATGGACACCGGCAGCATTTGGTCCATGTCGCTGAAGTCCACATTCTTGAGGCCCTGGAGCATCAGAACGCCGACATAGATCAGCGCGGCGGAGGTCGCAGCGCCGGGGATGACGGCGGCGATGGGGGCGAGGAACATGCAGGCGAGGAACAGGATGCCCGCAGTGAGCGCGGTCAGGCCCGTGCGGCCGCCCGCTTCCACGCCGGAGGCGGACTCGATGAACGTGGTGACGGTGGAGGTACCGGTGCAGGCGCCCGCGACCGTACCGATGGCATCGGACAGCAGGGCTTCCTTCATCTGGGGCATGTTGCCGTCCTGATCGACCATGCCGGCGCGGGAGGCCGTACCGACGAGCGTGCCGATGGTATCGAACATATCGATCATGCAGAAGGTGATGACGAGCGTGATGGCGGTGAACCAGCCGATGTTCACAAAGCCCGCAAAGTCAAACTTGAAAAGCGTGGTGGAGACCATGTCGGCGAAAGGCGGGACAAAGCTCGCAGTCGCGAGGCTCGCAAACGGATTGACATGCAGGAAGATGGCGCTGCCCGCCCAGTAGATGACGGACGAGAACAGCATGCCGAGCAGCACTGCCGCCTTCACGCCCTTCTTGGCGAGGACGACCATGACGAAAACGCCGAGGAACGCGGTCACGACGGTCAGGACCATCGCATCGTAGCCCGAGCCCATGTTGCCCTTGATGATGCTGGGCGTCAGCGCGCCGAAGAAGTCACGCATCATGTAGAACGGGCCGCCGTTTTCAGAGTAGATACCGACGTTGGAGCCAAGGCCCACGTTCATCAGCATCAGGCCGATGGCGGGAGCGATGCCGTAGCGCACGCCGAGAGGAATGGCCTCCACGATCTTCTCACGCACCTTTAAGAGCGTGAGGATGAGGAACACGATACCCTCGACAAGGATGATGACGAGCGCCGCCTGGAACGCGGACTCGTACTCGCACTCGTTGATGACCGCGATGTTGGCGACGACCACCGCGAAGAAGCTGTTGAGTCCCATGCCGGGCGCCATGACGAACGGCTTGTTGGCGAAAAACGCCATGCAAATCGTGCCGATCGCCGAGGCGATGCAGGTGGCAAGGAACACACCGTTCCACAGCGGCGTACCCACTGCAAAGTTGGTCAGCAGGTTCGGGTTGAGCGCGATGATGTAGGCCATGGTCATAAACGTGGTAAGACCGGCAAGGATCTCGGTGCGTACCGTAGTACCGTTGGCCTTCAGCTTAAATAGCTTTTCCATGATTTTCTCCCTTTCTTTTTTGTTTTTCCGCCCGCTTCCTAACAAAAAATTAGGAAGCAAAACAGATTTTCAGTCAATATTATAAACATCCCGACAAGAAATTGCAAGTGTTCTGTTTATTTTTACCACACTTTCTCACTCCGCGCCGAGAGTTCCGCCGGTTTCTGTTGTGTTTTTGTTTGCTTTGCGCTATACTATATTTAGTAAAAATTTGCATTTTGGGAGGTGCATGCCGTGAAGCTGATGGTTTTAGATGGCAACTCCATCATCAACCGCGCCTATTACGGTGTCCGTCCGCTCACCACGCGCGACGGGTTTTTCACCCACGCGATCTTCGGCTTTCTGACGATGCTCGGCCGCTTACTCGACGAGGAAAAGCCCGAGGCGCTGTGCGTCGCCTTCGACCGCCGCGAGCCGACGTTCCGCCACCTCGAGTACGAGGGCTACAAGGCCACGCGCCACGCCATGCCCGAAGAGCTCGCCATGCAGATGCCGGTGCTCAAGGACGTGCTCGACGCGATGAACATCCCCCGCTACGAGCTCACGGGCTTTGAAGCCGACGATCTGATCGGCACGATCTCGCGCAAGTGCGAAAGCGCAGGCTGGGACTGTGTCGTCGCCACGGGAGACAAGGATTCTTTGCAGCTCGTGACCGAGCGCACGACCGTCAAGCTCATTTCCACGCGCATGGGGCAGACCACGACGAAGGACATGACGCCCGAGAGCTTTCGTGAGGTCTACGGCTTTGCGCCCATCCACATTGTCGACCTCAAAGCCCTGATGGGCGACGCGAGCGACAATATCCCCGGCGTGCCGGGCGTTGGCGAAAAGACGGCGATGGCGCTCATCCAGAAATACCAGAGCATCGACGAAATTTACCGGCTGCTCCCCGATATCGAGGCCAAGCCGAACGTCATCAAAAAGCTCACCGAGGGCGAGGAGAGCGCACGCCAGAGCTTCCATCTCGCGACCATCGTGACGGACGCACCACTCGAATTTTCTCCGCAGGACAATCTGCGCAAGGCGCCGTCAGACGCGCTCTATCCGCTCTTTATGAAGCTGGAATTTACCAAGCTCATCGAAAAATACGGCCTCAAGCCGTCCGACGGCCTTCCCGAAGTCGAAGCGCCGAAGGACTGCACCGTGACGGCCGAGGTCGTGAGCACGGAGGCGCGCTCGGACGAGCTGCTCGCGCTCTTCCGCAAGGCGGCGCACGTCACGCTCCTCGCGCTGCCCGATCTCTCGGGCGTGATCGTCGAGTGCGGCACGGGGAATGACAGCGTTCTCTCCGCCGAGTTCTATTTCAGCCGCTATGAGGGCGACTGGAACGCGCTGCTGCGCGCCCTGTTCTCGGATGATATCAAGAAAGTCAGCCACAACGTCAAGGACCTCCAGCGCGCGCTGCTCGAAAACGGCCTTCCCATCGAAGGGTTCATTTTTGACACCGCGCTCGCAGGGTACCTGCTCGACGCGACGGCGGGCAAGTATGATATCGCGTCGCTCTTCGCCGCCTACTTCCACCAGACGCTTGCCGAGCCGAAGCACTTAGATCCAGACGCTTTCTCGATGCTCGGCGACACGGCCGAGGCCGAGACGGCGTTCCATGTCTATACCAGCGCCGTCGATGCGCTGTATGAGGCCTTTGCCCCCGAACTTGAAAAGCGCGAGCTGCACGAGCTTTATTATAAAGTGGAGCTGCCCCTCTGCGCCGTGCTCGCGCGCATGGAGCACGCAGGCATGCGCGTGGACGCGAACGCTCTCGCGGCCTTCGGCAGCGAGATGGAGATGCAGCTCAAAATGCTTGAGCAGCACATCTATGAAGAGGCCGGCGGGCCGTTCAACATCAATTCCCCCAAGCAGCTCGGCGAGGTGCTCTTTGAACGCTTGCAGCTCCCGCACGGCAAAAAGACGAAGACCGGCTGGTCGACGAACGCGGACGTGCTCGAAAAGCTCCGGTGGGAGAATCCCATCGTCGAAGAGGTTTTGCAGTACCGCCAGTACGCGAAATTCCGCTCGACCTACTGCGACGGTCTTTTGAAGGTCATCGCGCCTGACGGGCGCATCCACACGAGCTTCCAGATGACCGCCACGGCGACGGGCCGTTTGAGCTCGACCGAGCCGAATTTGCAGAATATCCCCACGCGCACGCAGCTCGGCAGCGAATTCCGCCGCATGTTCGTCCCAGCAAGCGGCTGCGTGCTCGTCGACGCAGACTACAGCCAAATCGAGCTGCGGCTGCTCGCGCACATCGCGGACGACGAGGCGATGAAGCAGGCGTTTCTGACCGGCGAGGACATCCACACCGTCACGGCCGCGCAGGTCTTCGGCGTGCCGACTGATCAGGTCACCAAGCAGATGCGCTCGCACGCGAAGGCCGTGAATTTTGGCATCGTATACGGCATTTCCGCCTTCTCGCTCGCGCAGGACATCGGCGTGCCGGTGTACGAGGCGAAGGAATATATCGAGACGTACTTTGAGCGCTTCCCCGGCATCCGCCGCTATATGGATGAGGTCGTCGCGCAGGCGAAGGAGCGCGGCTATGTCGAAACACTGATGCACCGCCGCCGCGCGCTGCCCGAGCTGGCGGCGAGCAACTTCAATACCCGTTCGTTCGGCGAGCGTGTCGCGCGCAACATGCCCATCCAGGGCACAGCCGCGGACGTCATCAAGCTCGCAATGGTGCGCGTCGACGAGCGGCTGCACAAGGAAAACTTAAAGGCAAAGCTCATTTTGCAGGTGCACGACGAACTCATCGTCGAGTGCCCGGAGGAGGAAAAGGAGACGGTCGCACGGCTCCTCACCGAGGAGATGGAGGGCGCAGTGCACCTCTCCGTTCCCCTGACCGCCGAGGCCCACTGGGGCATAAACTGGCTGGAAGCCAAATGACCGGAGGAAACCAATGGAACAGTTAAAGAAAAAAGTCCGCATCGTGCCGATGACGAACGAATATTTGAATGACGTTGCCGAGCTTGAGCGCACATGCTTCTCGAACCCCTGGTCGCGCAACATGCTCGCAGAGGAGCTTGAAAACGCGTGCTCGGCCTTCTTAGTCGCGCTGGATGCAGAAAACGGCAGCGTCGTCGGCTACGCGGGGCTGCTCGCCGTCGCGGACGAGGGCTGCATCACCAAGATGGCCGTCCGCCCCGACTGCCGCCGCGGCGGTGTGGCGGGGCAGCTTCTCGACGTGTTTATCCGCTTCGCCGAGGGCAGCGGCCTTGCGTTCTTGACGCTTGAGGTACGTGAGAGCAACTATGCCGCCATCGCGCTGTACGGCAGCCGCGGCTTCCGCGGCGAGGGCCGCCGCAAAAACTACTACGACCACCCGAAAGAGGACGCCATCATCATGACGAAGGAATTCGGCGCGGCAGAAGCGGAGGCGCAGCAATGAAAATTCTCGCTTTTGAGTCCTCCTGCGACGAAACCGCCGTCGCGGTCGTCGAGGACGGACGAAAAATTCTCTCCGACGCCATCGCGTCGCAGGCCGACCTGCACGCGCTCTACGGCGGCGTCGTGCCGGAGATCGCGTCGCGCAAGCACATCGAGGCCATCGCCGCGCTGACCGATCAGGCGCTCAAGGAGGCGGGCGTCGAGAAAAAAGACATCGACGCCGTGGCCGCGACCTACGCGCCGGGTCTCATCGGCGCGGTGCTCGTGGGGCTGAACTTTGCCAAGAGCGCGGCCTACGCGCTGAATGTGCCGCTCATCCCTGTGCACCACATCCGCGGCCACATCGCCGCGAATTACTTAGCGTTCCCAGAGCTTGAGCCGCCGTTTCTGGCGCTGTGCATGTCCGGCGGCAACACGCTCATCGTCGACGTGCGCGACTACACGGACTTTGCGCTCCTCGGCGCGACGCGTGACGATGCGGCGGGCGAGTGCTTTGACAAGGCCGCGCGCGTGCTCGGCCTTCCCTACCCCGGCGGCGCGGCGATGGACAAGCTCGCCCACGAGAGCGAGGGCGGTGTCTACGAGCTGCCGCGCGCGAAGATTGACGGGTGCCCTCTCGATATGAGCTTTTCGGGCCTCAAGACCGCCGTCGTAAACCTTGCCCACAACGCCGAGCAGACGGGAAAGCAGCTCGACCGTGCGGCGCTTGCGCGCGACTTCACGCAGGCCGTTGTCGACGAGCTCGTCCCGCGCGCGATGCTCGCCATGCAGCAAAGCGGGCGCAAGGTGCTTGTCGCCGCAGGCGGTGTCGCCGCGAACTCGTTCATCCGCGCAGAGCTCGAAAAGGAGTGCCGAAAGCACGGCTACCGGCTCTACATGCCGCCGCTCAAGCTCTGTGGTGACAACGGCGCGATGATCGGCGCACAAGGGTATTATGAGTATCTCGCCGGCGCGCGGGCGGATTGGGCGCTGAACGCGTATGCGACGAGAGATATTGACGATCCTATCGTCTGAGGGTTTACAGCGCGGCAGCGCTGGTTCTTATTCCCCTGCACCGTGCAGGGGTGCGTTAAAGGGGGCCATTCTCTCACGTGAGAGAATGGCCCCTTTTGATCCCCCAAGAGAACGCAAGGGGCCTTGCCCCTTGACCCCGCACATTGGCAGTTTGTAGCTCGAAGAACTGCACGCGCTGCGCAAAGTAAGTGCGGTGTACATGGCTTCGCCATGAACCCCTACTACTCGTTACCAGTAGCAACCGCGCCTTACTATCGTGAGGCGCGAGTGACGTTTTCTCGGCGGCAGACTGCTTGCGGAATGCGGCATTGCTGCGCTCGCCGCATTGTAGGGACTGGCGATAGACGGAAATTACTGTGCACTCCCACAAGATGGGCAGAGCGGCAGCGGATAATAGGAGCAGGCCAAATCGTCTAGCAACACCAAACGCGGCAACGCCGCGATCAGGGCAGTGCAATCGGCAAGCATTGCAGCTCTTCGAGCTGCTCGCTTGCAATGTAAACCTTTCTCTCGGGGGATTTAAAGGGGGATACTCTCTTTTGTGAAAGAGAGTATCCCCCTTTGCCTCGTGCAGCGCCCGCGGCGCTGCTCCCCCTTGCAGACTGCAAGGAGTCTATTCCATCTTGCATAATTCCACGATTATGGTAACAAATCGAATTTCTGTTCTGCCACGAATTTTCCAATTCCAGAATTATGTAAATTTCGACACACGCCTATCTGCACAGTATGTTTTCCACTCCGCGGAAATCAAATCAATTTTTCCCTGTCAAATCAGGGGATTTTGAGAAATCCACTTGTGTGGAAAACTCTGTGGAAACTGTGGATAACTCACCGTAGAATCTCTTTATTGAATTTATTATGTTAATCTGTCAGTTTCGATCAAACATTGCCGCATCGCGGCGGATTCTGTCGGGAACGCGGCTACTTTGACGGCTTTTCGCAACTTCCGTCATGTCTGCTGATTTTTATTTTTGCCGTTCTGCCGAATCACAAGAGCCTTTCTGCACACGCATTTTGCAGAAGCTCTGCAAAATATACTATTTGTATAGAAACTGTAAAGGCCCTGCCGATTTCTGAAGTGACCCCATTTGTTAGACAGTATGATATACTATCTAAGAAGTGGGGTGTTTTGCTATGCCAAAAGGAGTACCAAACAAACGATATACGCCGGAG
>NZ_JPJG01000073.1 GCF_000765235.1 Oscillibacter sp. ER4
TTCTTTTTTCATGGTTTCTACAACCATTCTCTTGAACTCCGGCGTATATCGTTTGTTTGGTACTCCTTTTGGCATAGCAAAACACCCCACTTGTTAGATAGTATATCATACTGTCTAACATGTGGGGTGCTGTTCATTTTACAGCGGGGATTTTTTTGGTTGTTTATTTGTTTTCGTCAGTGTTTTCCGCGGAAGTATCCGGCGTTTCGGGTTCAGTCGAGGGCTTGTCCTCAGTCTGAGCATCTTCGCCCTTGTCCTCCGGCGGCATTTCAATCTTTTCGCTCGTCATCGAAATGTGCTTGGCGGGCGCTTCGATCACGCTCGGCTGCGAGGGGCGGAAGCCGTCCTCGCTCTTGCGCGTGGAAGCGTAGGCCTCTTCGACGGTCGAGGGATCGCGGCCTTCGAGGATAGCGACCATTTCGCCGCCCGTGATGGTCTCCTTTTCAAGGAGGTAGGCGACGACCTTGTCCATATCCTCGCGGTTGTCGCGGATGACCTGTACGGCGTCCTTGTAGCACTCGTCGAGAATGCGCTTGACCTCGCGGTCCATGATGGCGGCGGTATCCTGCGCGCAGTCGAGGCCGTAGCCGCCGTCGAGGTACTGATTGCGCACCGACCCGAGCGCGACCATGCCGACCGCGTCGCTCATACCGTACATGGCGACCATGTTGCGCGCGATGCTCGTCGCCTCCTGAATATCCTGCGAGGCGCCGTTGGTCATCGTGTTCATCACGACCTCTTCCGCCGCGCGGCCGCCCATCGAGACGGCGATCTTCGCCATCAGCTCATCGCGTGTGCGCAGGTTCGTCTTGTCCTCTTCGGGCATCAGGAGCGTGTAGCCAAGGCTTCCCTCTGTGTGCGGGACGATCGTGATCTTCTGCACGGGCTCGGCGTTTTTCTGCTTGTAGGCGACCATCGCGTGGCCGACCTCGTGATAGGCGACGAGCTTCTTTTCAAACTCGGTGAGGACGCTGCATTTCTTCTCGCTGCCCGCGATGACGAACTCGAACGCCGCGAGCATGTCCTCCTGCGTGACGAGCTTGCGTCCCTTGCGCACGGCGCGCAGCGCCGCCTCGTTGGCGAGGTTTGCAAGGTCCGCGCCCACGCAGCCCGCGGTCGCGAGCGCGACCTTCTTGAGATCCACGTCCTCGGCGAGCTTGATGCCGCGCGTGTGGACCTGCAGCGTTGCTAAGCGGCCGGCGAGGTTTGGGCGGTCGACGGTGATGCGGCGGTCGAAGCGGCCGGGGCGCAGCAGCGCCTTGTCGAGCACCTCCGGGCGGTTCGTCGCGGCAAGCACGATGACGCCCTTGCTCGGGTCAAAGCCGTCCATTTCGGCGAGCAGCTGGTTGAGCGTCTGCTCGCGCTCGTCGTTGCCGCCGCCGTAGCGCCCGCCGTCGCGGGATTTGCCGATGGTGTCGATCTCGTCGATGAAGATGATGCAGGGGGCGACCTTCGACGCCTCGGCGAAGAGGTCGCGCACGCGGCTCGCGCCGACGCCGACGAACATCTCGACAAAGTCAGAGCCGGAGATCGAGAAGAACGGCACCTTCGCCTCGCCTGCAACGGCCTTGGCCAGCAGCGTTTTACCGGTACCGGGAGAGCCGACGAGCAGCGCGCCCTTGGGGATCTTTGCGCCGATGGCGGTGTACTTTTCAGGGTTGTGCAGAAAGTCGATGATCTCGACGAGCGATTCTTTCGCTTCGTCCTGACCGGCGACGTCCGCGAACGTCACGCCGGTGGACTTTTCCATGTAGACCTTGGCGTTGGCCTTGCCGACATTGCCGATGCCGCCGATCCCGCCCATGCCGCCGGACTTTTTCGTGATGAAGTTCATCAGCAGCATGAACGCGCCGACCATCAGCACCGTGGGCAGAATATAGCTCACCATGAACGTGAGGATCGGCGAAACGGGCGGCTGATAGGGCTTGGTGTAGGTCACGCCGTGCTCATCGCACAGGGTGATCAGCTTTTCCGTCGCGTCGGGAATGATGGTGGTGAAGAGCGTATAGTTCTGATCATAGCGCTTGCCGTCGTCATCCGTGTAGGTAAAGCCGTCGACCGGCGTGATGGTGAAGACCGTGTCGCCGAATTCGATGGACTTGACCTTCCCCTCCTCCACGAGTTCGACAAGCTCGCTGTATGCGATCTCGCACGAAGACTCGGCGGTGCGGGCCTGATCGAGCATGACGGAGAGGTAGTTCACACCGATCGTCAGCAGCAGCGCCCATAGGACGATCGACCACATGCCCCCGCCGCGCCGGCGGTTCTTGTCGCCGCGATTGCGGTTGTTTCTGTTGTTTGGCTCCATGTTGTTCCTCCTGTCGGGAGACAGAAAAATGCGAAGATGCGCACTTTTTGAATTAGTGATTTCAACTATACCATATATAAGAAAATCGCACAAGTTTTCTACGGTGAATTTTCGATGAACTTTTGCCTTGCGCCCTCTTTATCTTGCCCTTGTTCTGTGTTATAGTTGCAATGGAGTATTCTATAAAAATTTGTCACAAGGAGAAATTTCTTTTATGGATAAGGAACGCAAGGAAAAGACCGCGCGCGTGCAGGACGCGGAGGCCGACGGCATCATCGAGGGCCGCAACGCCGTGATCGAAGCGCTGCGCGCGGGCACGACCATCGACAAAATTTTCATCCAGAAGGGCGAGACCGATAAGACGCTCGGCCACATCGCCTCGACCGCCCGCGCCGCGGGCGTGGTCGTCGTGGACGCGGACAAGCGCAAGCTCGACTTCATGTCCCGCACGCACGCCCATCAGGGCGTCATCGCGCTCACGAGCGTGCGCGAATATGTCAGTGTTGAGGATATTTTGAACATCGCGCGCGAAAAAGGCGAAAACCCCTTGATCGTCGTCTGCGACGAGATCTCCGACCCGCATAACCTTGGTGCGATCATCCGCACGGCGGAGTGCGCGGGCGCGCATGGCGTCGTCATCCCCAAGCGCCGCAGCGCGGGCCTCACGAGCATTGTCGCCAAGACGAGCGCGGGTGCGGTGAGCTATGTGCCCGTCGCGCGCGTGCCGAACATCCCCGCGCTTTTGGAGCAGCTGCAAAAAGAGGGCGTCTGGGTCTTCGGCACGGCGGCCGAGGGCACGAGCGACCTCTACTCCGCGGACCTCAAGGGCCCCGCGGCCATCGTCATCGGCAGCGAGGGCGACGGCATGACGAGACTGGTGCGCGAAAAGTGCGACTTCCTCGTCAGCATCCCGATGAAGGGTAAAATTTCGTCGCTCAACG
This sequence comes from Oscillibacter sp. ER4, assembly GCF_000765235.1. Taxonomy (GTDB): domain Bacteria; phylum Bacillota; class Clostridia; order Oscillospirales; family Oscillospiraceae; genus Hominicoprocola; species Hominicoprocola fusiformis. The sequence continues at coordinate 3,250 of NZ_JPJG01000073.1, forward strand.
CCTCCGCGGCGGCGGCCATCCTCCTCTACGAGGCGGTGCGCCAGCGCCTGGGGCAGTGACGGTAAAGAAGGAACGATATGGACCCCAAAGACCTTGAATTTGAAGAAACGCTCGCCGACTCCGAGCTGCTGCTGAAAAACACGGCCCGCAGCATGGACGAGGACGCGGAATTCACGCTCGAGAGCATTCTGGCCGAGTACGGCAGCGGCACGCCCGCCGCGCCCGAACCGAAAGAAAAAGAACCCGAGCCGCCGGCGGAAAAGAAACCGCCGGCAAAGGTCGTCCCCCTGCCGAAAAAGGCGGAGGCGGCGAAAAAAACGGTGGATGAAACGGCGGATGAGACCGCCCGCATCCCCGTCATCCCCTTCCCCGGTGCGAAAAAGGCCGAAGAGCCGATAGAAGCCGAACCGGAAGAGAAAACGGACGCGGAAACCGAAGAAGAACCGCCGCAGGACGACGAGCCCAAGTCCATGAGCTTGCAGGACATCCTGGCCCAGACCGTGCAGGAGGCGCTCTCCGAGCGCGAGGACACGATCATCGAGGAGGAGCCGCCGCGCCGCGGTTTGTTCTCCCGCCGCAAGATGCGCGACACCGAGCAGCTCTACGACGACGCGGAGGAGGAAGAGGACGAGGAAGAAGCGTTCGAAGAGCCCGAACCCGAGCTCCCCGAGCCGCCGCTGACCGAAACGCTCTCCGACTACCGCGCCCAGCTTTCGGGCGCGACGAAGGCGCGCCGTGGGGCGGGTATTTTCACGCTTTTGCTGTGCGTCATGGCGGTGCTGGAGCATTTTTCCATCCTGCCGGAGGCGTACACCGCTGATCCGATGATCCGCGCGCTGCCGCTGCTGGCGGTCGAGGCCATCGTCTGCGCCATCGGCTGGCGCATTTTTGCGGGCGCGCTGCGCTCGCTCAAACAGGGAAAAGTCACGTCGGGCTTTTTGACGATGCTTCTATGCCTTGTCACGCTGCTCGATACGGCACTCTATGCTTTTCTTCCCGCGCGCGCGGCGCTGTCGCTGCCGCTGCCGGTGCTGGGGGCGATGTCGGTCTACTGCGCGCTGCTGGGCGAAAGTCTGCGTCTGCACGGCATGTATGACACGTTCCGCATCGCGGCCATCGGTAATGCGCCGTATATCGTCACCGTGACGGCAGGGGGCGCGGCCAAGCGCGTGGGCCTGCCGGGCGGATTTTCGAATTCCGCGCGCGCAAACGACCCCTATTCGCGCTGGCAGAGCGTGCTGCTGCCGGTCTTCCTCGCGGCGGCGGTTGTGTTCGGCGTGCTCTCGACGCTCGAGACGAAGCAGAACGCGCTGCTTGCGTGGAACCTCTCGGTGATGCTCGCGAGCGCGAACCTGCTCGCGTTTCCGATGGTGTGCGCGCTGCCGCTCAAGCGCATCGCCGCGCGGCTTGCCAAAAGCGGCAGCGCCGTGGCGGGCTTTTCCGGCGCGGACGCCATCCGCCGGAGCAACTGCGTCATCCTGACCGATGGCGACCTGTTCCCGCCCGGAACGGTCACGCTCGGCGGGCTCAAAGTTTTCGGCGAGGAGAGCGGCAAGGTCATCTCCTACGCCGCGACGATGGCCCACGCGTCCGAAAGCGGCCTGAGCCGCCTTTTTGACAATCTTCTCGCCAGCGACGGCGGCTTCCGCGAGCAGGTCGAGGACGTCGACTTTTACGAAGAGGGCGGCGTCGGCGGCCGCATCCACGGCGAAACGGTGCTCTTCGGCACGGCGGGCTTTATGAGAAAGCGCGGCGTGAACCTGCCGCGCAACTTAGGCCTCAAGACCGGCGTGTTCCTCTCGGTCGACGGCACGCTCATCGCGGTGTTCGCCGTGAAGTACATGCCCGCGGAAAATGTCGACTGGGCGCTCCACGCCCTGCACCACAGCCGCATCACCCCCGTCCTCGCCGTGCGCGACGGCAACATCACCCCCGCGCTCTTAAAGCGCAAGTTCGGCACCGACGCGCGCGCGGTCTACCCCAAGCTCTCGACGCGCTTGGCGCTCTCCGAGCGCGGCGGCGGGCGGCCGTATGCGCTGCTCATGCGCGAGGGCCTCATGCCGTATGCCGAGGTCGTGCTCGGCAGCAAGCGGCTCTGCGCGTCCGCAAGGCGCTGCACGGTGCTTGCATTTTTAGCCGCCACAGCGTCAACGCTCCTTGCATTTTATTTAACTTTTGTCGGCGCATACAGCGTGCTCACGCCGTTTTCTCTGCTCATTTACGTACTTTTGTGGTCGCTCAGCGCGCTGGTCGACGCCCTGCTCAGCGATCGTTATTGACACTTCGAACGAAGAAAACGAAAATTTGCGGAAAAATATGGTTGTAATGGAGAGAAAAACATGATATCATTTCTGCATTGAGTATTATCCCATCTTATGGCGCGAGCCGATCTGGGATTTACGATTTTCGGAAGGAGACTGACCCATTATGAGTGCAAAAGACATCCGCAATATCGTGCTGCTTGGCCACAGCGGCAGCGGCAAGACCACCCTCGCTGAGAGCATGCTGTATCTCACCGGCGGCACGGACCGTCTGGGCAGAATTGCCGACGGCAACACCGTTTGTGACTACGATCCCGAAGAGATCCGCCGCCAGATCTCCATTTCTCTGGCCGTGGCTCCCGTGGAATACGACAGCTGCAAGATCAACGTGCTCGACGTGCCCGGCGGCTTCGACTTCGCCGGTGAGGTCGCGGAGGCCGTTCAGGCTGCCGACGCTGCCGTCATCGTCTGCTCGGCCAAGGCCGGCATGAGCGTCGGCGCGGAAAAGGCGTGGAAATATTGCGAGAAGAACTCTCTCCCCCGTCTGCTCTACATCTCCAAGACCGACGAGGAGAACTCCGACTACAACGCCGCGTTCAACACGCTGCGCGAGCGCTTCGGCAAGAACATCGCCCCCGTCGTCGCCCCCATCTGGGACGAGAGCAAGAAGGTCATCGGCATCATCGACGTGCTGCATAAGCGCGCATTTGAGTTCGGCCCGGGCGGCGGCCGCGTCGAGATCGAAGTGCCTGAGAACAAAAAGCCCGTGCTCGATGAGCTCTACGACGCGCTCAAGGAGTCCGTCGCCGAGACGAGCGAGGAATTTATGGAAAAGTTCTTCGCCGGTGAAGACTTCACCTATGCCGAGATGATCCATGGCCTGCGCCAGGGCGTCAAGGATCTGTCCCTCTTCCCTGTCGTGTGCGGCTCCGCCATTCAGGGCATGGGCACGCGCATCCTGATGGATACCATCGTCGAGCTTCTTCCCCAGCCGCAGGACGCCCGCGCCCTGATGGCCGAGAATGAGGACGGCGAGTCCTCCGAATTCGTCGTCGCGCCCGGCGCACTGCCGACCGCGTTCGTCTTCAAGACCATTTCCGACCAGTACGGCAAGTATTCCTACGTCAAGGTGCTCTCCGGCTCCATCAAGCCCGATATGCCCATGGTCAATGCCCGCACCGGCGAGACCGAGAAGCTCGGCCGCCTGTACATTCCCAAGGGCAAGAAGTATACCGAGGTCAAGGAGCTCACCTGCGGCGACATCGGCGCCATCGCCAAGATGGACAAGGTCAAGACCGGCGACACGCTCTGCGAGCCGCGCAAGGTCGTCAAGATCGAGCCCATCCCGTTCGATGAGCCCTGCTACAGCGTCGCCATCGCGCCCAAGACCCGCGGCCAGGAGGATAAGATGGCCCAGGGCCTCAACCGCTTGAACGAGGAAGATCCGTCCTTCCGCGTCGTCAACAACGCCGAAACGCACCAGATGGTCGTCTCCGGCGCGGGCGACATCCAGATCGACGTGCTCGTCAACAAGCTCAAGAGCCGCTTCGGCGTCGAGGTCGTGCTCGACACGCCGCGCGTGCCCTACCGTGAAAAGATCCGCAAGACGGTCTCCAAGCAGGGCCGTCATAAGAAGCAGACCGGCGGCAGCGGCCAGTTCGGCGACGTTTGGATCCGCTTCGAGCCCAACGAGGAGAGCGAAGAGATGGTTTTCGCCGAGGAAGTCTTCGGCGGCAGCGTCCCCAAGAACTTCTTCCCCGCGGTCGAAAAGGGTCTGCGCGAGGCCTGCGTCCACGGCCCGCTCGCGGGTTATCCCGTCGTGAACCTCAAGGCTGTCCTTTACGATGGCTCCTATCACCCGGTCGACTCGTCTGAGATCGCGTTCAAGACCGCGGCGAACCTCGCCTACAAGGCAGCCATGCCCGAGGCGTCCCCGGTCCTGCTCGAGCCGGTGTGCGAGCTCAAGGTTACGGTGCCCGACCAGTACATGGGCGATATCCTTGGCGATCTCAACAAGCGCCGCGGCCGCGTCATGGGCATGACCCCGACCGGCAACGGCGAGCAGGTCATCGAGGCCGAGTGCCCCGAGGCAGAGCTGATGAGCTACGCCATTGACCTGCGCTCCATGACCCAGTCCCGCGGCTCGTTCGTGATGCACTTCGTGCGCTACGAGCAGTGTTCCGCCGACGCACAGGCGAAGGCTGTCGCTGCCGCAAAGGCGATGCAGGAAGCGGAATAATTGCTTCTGCACAGCAGAAAATAAGTAAAAAGAGAGGGCTTCTCAAAAGAGAAGTCCTCTCTTTTTCCGCGCATGGCGCGGAGGGGGAGCAGCCCGAAGAGGCTGCGGCTTTTTCCCGCACCGTGTGGGGGTCCAAGGGGCCCTGCCCCTTGACCCCGCCATTGCGGGTTTGCAGCTTGAAGGGCTGCACTCGCTGCGCAGTGTGGGTGCGGTGTACATGGCTTCGCCATGAATCCCTGCGAGTCGTGATCTGACAGCAACCGCGCCTTACTGTCGTGAGGCGCGAGTGACGTTTTCTCGGCGGCAGACTGCGTGCGAAATAGCGGCATTGCTGCGCTCGCCGCATTGATGGGACTGGCGGTAAACGGAAATTACTGCGTACTCCTACAAGATGGGCAGAGCGGCAGCGGATGATGGGAGCAGAGGCAAATCGTATAGCAGCTTCAAACGCGGCAACGCCGCGCTATGGGCAGTGCAATCGGCAAGCATTGCAGCTCTTCGAGCTACCCGCTTGCAATGCAAATTTTCTCTGGGAGGGTGAAAGGGAGGGATATCTCTTTTCGAAAAAGAGATATCCCTCCCTTTCCCGCGCTCCCTGCATGGTGCAGGGAACAAAAGGCCCGCCTGCAAACGCAGGCGGGCCCTTTCTTATCACCTTTTGGAAAAAGCGGCTATCTCTTAGTACATGCCGCCCATGTCGCCCATGCCGGCGCCGGGAGCAGCCGGTGCGGGGGGCTCGGGCTTGTCGGCGACGAGCGCCTCGGTGGTCAGCACCATGGAGCTGACGGACGTAGCGTTCTCCAGCGCGGAGCGCGTGACCTTTGCGGGGTCGACGATACCGGCGGAGATCATGTCGCAGTAGACTTCCTTGTAAGCGTCGAAACCGTAGCCGACCTTGCCGCTGGTCTTGATCTTCTCAAGAACGACGCTGCCGTCGATACCGGCGTTGGCCGCGATCTGACGGATGGGCTCCTGCAGGGCCTTGACGATGATCTGGACACCGGTCTTCTCATCGCCCTCGACCTCACTGATGAGCTTTTCCACAGCGGGAACGGCATTGACATAGGCAGTGCCGCCGCCGGCGACGATGCCCTCTTCCACAGCCGCGCGGGTCGCGTTCAGCGCGTCCTCGATGCGCAGCTTCTTTTCCTTCATCTCGGTCTCGGTCGCAGCGCCGACCTTGATGACGGCCACGCCGCCGGCGAGCTTGGCAAGGCGCTCCTGCAGCTTCTCCTTGTCGTATTCGCTGGTGGTCACGCCGATCTGGGCGCGGATCTGCGCCACGCGGTCAGCGATGGCCTGCTTGTCGCCGGCACCGTCGACGATGGTGGTGTTCTCCTTGGTGACCTTGATCTGGCGGGCACGGCCGAGCATGTCGATCGTGGTGCTCTTGAGCTCGTAGCCAAGCTCTTCGGAGATGACCTGGCCGCCGGTCAGGATGGCGATATCCTGCAGCATTTCCTTACGGCGATCGCCGAAGCCGGGCGCCTTGACACACACAACGTTCAGCGTGCCGCGCAGGCGGTTGACGATCAAGGTGGAGAGAGCCTCACCCTCGACGTCCTCGGCGATGATGACGAGCTTCTTGCCGCTCTGAACGAGCTGCTCGAGGATCGGGAGAATGTCGGAGATGACGGAGATCTTCTTATCGGTGATCAGCAGGTAAGCGTCGTCGATGACGGCTTCCATCTTCTCGGTATCGGTGACCATGTACGGGGTGATGTAGCCGCGGTCGAACATCATGCCCTCGACGACCTCGCTGTAGGTCTCGGCGGTCTTGGACTCCTCGATGGTGATGACGCCGTCGGCGCTGACCTTCTCCATGGCCTCGGCGATCAGCTTGCCGATGAATTCGTCACCGCTGGAGACGGTACCGACGCGGGCAATGTCGTCCGTGCCGTTGACCTTCTGGGAGTTGGCCTTGATGGCGGAGACAGCAGTCTCAACGGCTTTGGCCATGCCCTTCTTCATCACGACGGGGTTTGCACCGGCGGCGAGGTTCTTCAAGCCCTCGCGCACCATGGCCTGCGCCAGCAGCGTTGCGGTCGTGGTGCCGTCGCCCGCGACGTCGTTCGTCTTGGTGGAAACTTCGCGCACGAGCTGCGCGCCCATGTTCTCGAACGGATCGTCGAGCTCGATCTCCTTGGCGATGGTCACGCCGTCGTTGGTGATCAGCGGAGCGCCGAACTTCTTGTCGAGCACGACGTTGCGGCCCTTGGGGCCGAGGGTGACCTTGACGGTATCAGCAAGAACGTTAACACCGGCCTCAAGCGCCTTGCGCGCCTCTTCGCCGGACTTAATCAGCTTAGACATAAGAGTGTACCTCCATTAGAAATTTCGCGGAACGCGAAAATAATTTAGATCATTTTTGCCGCGACATGCGCGTGGCAAAAATACTTTGACCCAGCCGCCTTGGGCGGCGTCGCCAGTCCGCAGACTGGCGGTGGGGAATCCAAAGGGGGAGCCTGCTCCCTCTTTGCGAGTCTTACTCGACGATGGCCAGAATATCGCTCTGACGGACGACGACGTACTCCTCGTCATCGAGCTTGACCTCGGTGCCGGCATACTTGCTGGTGATGACCTTGTCGCCGGGCTTGACGGTCATCACGACATCGTGACCGTCCACCATGCCGCCGGGGCCGACGGAAATGACTTCGGCAACGGAGGGCTTCTCCTTGGCGCTGGCGGTCAGGATGATGCCGCCCTTGGTGGTCTCTTCGACCTCGACCATCTTGAGGATGACGCGGTCAGCAAGCGGTGTGAGTTTCATGGCTTGGTGCCTCCTTGTATATTTTAAAAATTTTAGCGGTTTCAGGCGGGTTAGCACTCAAACTTGATGAGTGCTAACCAACGCTGCTATCATAGCGCACTGTCAAGGCATTTGCAAGGGGTATTTGGGGATTTTTTCAAAAATTCACAGCTTATTCAAAATCTCCTCAGCCCGCTTGCGTCCGCTTTTCCATCGAAGAGGCGAAAGAGGTCGAATGCCGCAGCATTCGACCTCTTTTGTCATTTATTTCGTTATTAAGCTGCCGCGTTACCGCACCGTCGCGTCCGGATCGCAGCCCTTGGGCGCGAAAAAGTTGACCTTCTTGTCCGCGAGCTTCAGCGTCACGCACTGGGAGTGCATGCTCTCGCCGTCAAGGCAGGTCGTGAGGTCGTCCTCGAGCGCCTCGATGCGCACGACCTTCGCTGTCGAGACGCGGATGATGTCCTGCGGCAGCTTTTTGTAGTCGCCCGCGCTGTAGCCGCCGAAAAGCGTCGCAAAGCGTGCCTTGCTGACGTTCTTGACGAGCACCGTATGTAAGACGCCGTCGGTCATGCGGGCCTCCGGCACGGGGGTGGAACCGCCGCCGTAGTAGCGGCCGTTGCACATCGAAACGAGCGCGAACGTGTCTTCGATCACCTCATCGTCGAGCGTGACGCGCCATCTGCGCCCGATCTTGTGGAAGAGGAAGTTGACCGCGACGCTGGCTAAATAGCTCCCGCGGCCCGAGAGCATCGGCGACGCGCCGAACTCGTGCACGCTCTCGGCGATGCGCGCGTCGATGCCCGTGCAGGCGATCGTCAGGCAGTATTTGCCGTTGCAGTCGATGAGGTCGAGCGGTGTCACGTCACCGTTCCACAGGTTTTCCGCGTCAAGAAACAGCGGCTCGGCGTCCTTACCGAAGTTTTTAAGGAAATCGTTGCCCGTGCCGATGGGGATGCAGGTCATCGCAGCGTTGGGAAAGCCTGCGATGCCGTTGGCGATCTCGTTGACCGTGCCGTCGCCGCCGCAGGCGTAAAAGCGGACATAGTCGCCCGTCTCCGCAATGGCGCGCGTCAAAGCCGTCGCATGCCCGCGCGATTTGGTGAGCATGCACTTAACGTCCAAATTGTGGTTCTTTTTCAGCGCCTCGGCCATCGTGTACACGCGCTGGCGGCTGTCCTTCTTCCCCGCTGCGGGGTTGATGATAAAAATGTGCTTCAAGAAGCTCACTCCTATGCAGTTTGCTATTTTCAATATACCGCAGGTCATTTGAAAATGGAATGGGCAGAGTGTTAAGAGATTGTAAAGAAGTTGCGATTCCTTTTCGCGCGGGTGCGAAGCGCTATGCGGCACTTCGGCCGCGGGGATTGCAGCGCCAAAGGCGATGCACGAATCAAGGGGGGATATTCTCTTTCCTCGGAAAGAGAATATCCCCCCCTACACCCCTCAAGAGAAAGGGCCTCGATTGGCAGTCTCAGGCCTGAATGGCCTTTATGCCTCCGGAATGCAACTGCCCCGTACGCGGCGTTGCCGCGTTGAAGTTGCTATACGATTTGTCTCTGCTCCTATTATCCGTTGCCGCTCTGCCCATCTTGTAGAAGTACAGCCTAATCACCGTTTATCGCCAGTCCCTACAATGCGGCAAGCGCAGCAAAGCCGCATTTCGCAGGCAGTCTGCCGCCAGACAAACGTCACTCGCGCCTCACGACAGTAAGGCGCGGCTGCAACACGTAACGACTCGCAGAAGATTCATGGCGAAGCCATGTACACCACACTTACATTGCGCAGCGCGTGCAGTTATTCAAGCTACAGACTGCCAATGTCGGGGGTCGAGGGGCTCTCCCCTCGCGTTCTCTTGGGGGATTTAAAGGGGGCCATTCTCTCACGTGAGAGAATGGCCCCCTTTTCCCGCCCCCCTGCGCGGCGCAAGGGAATAAGGAGCAGCGCTGGCGCGCTGAAATTTCAGATGCTCAAACCATTGAGCCTGCACAATGTATTGACCACCGCAAAAATAATGACCGCGCCGAGGTTGGCGGTCGTATTATCCTGGTCGAACCGCGGGGAGATCTCGCAGATATCGAACCCGCGGACCTTGCGCGTGCGCAGCACATGCTTGATGAGCGGCAGTACGATCTCGGGGTCGAGGCCGAGCGACTGCGGCGCGCTGACGCCCGGGGCGAACGCGGACGAGAAAACGTCCGAGCAGACGGTGATGTAAGTATCGTCGCACTGATAGAGAAACTGGTCCATGCGCTCAAGAATGGACTCCAAGTTCGAGGCCTGTAAATCCTTGGCGAGCACATAGTCGACGCCGAGCTCCTCGGCCTTTTTGAAGAGGCTCACGGTGTTGCTGTGCTGCTGGATGCCGATGGGGAAATAGTGATACGGTGTGCCTTCGGCCTTGCAGACATCCGCCATCTGGCGGAACATCGTGCCGGACGAGTTGCCCATGTCGTACGGGCGCAGATCAAAGTGCGCGTCAAAGTTGACGATGCCGAGCTCCGGCGTCTTGCCCTTGTCCTTTAAGAAATTGTGCTGGCCCTGGAAGTGGCCGAACGTCGTCTCGTGGCCGCCTCCGAGCACGATGGGGAACAGGTTCCGGCGCAGAATTTCCTCCACCGCGCAGCCAAGCTCGCGCTGGCCCTCTTCGAGCGAAATTTCATCACAGATGATATCGCCCGCGTCGTAGAGCTTGACCTCCTGCGAGAACGTGCAGGGAAGGCCCGACATCTGGCCGCGCACAAAGTCCGGCGCGAGCGCCGTGCCCGTGCGGCCCTTATTGCGCGCGACGCCCTTGTCGCTGCAAAAGCCGATAAACGCAAAACCAAGCTTGCCGGTAAACGGCGCGCCGTCGTCGTTCAGGTCGATGGGCTGCACCCACTGGTGCCAGCGAAACGCGTCGTAATCGGTCTCGCTGTCGATTCTTCCCTTCCAGCTGTCCATGGCGCTGACATAATGATCCAAAAGCATATCTGATTGCACTCCTTTACTGTCTTTCCGATCGTGGTCTCCTTATTCATCCAGCTTGAGGACAGCGAGGAACGCCTCCGTCGGCACCTGCACGGTGCCGAGCGAGCGCATTTTCTTTTTGCCCTCCTTCTGCTTTTCGAGTAGTTTTTTCTTTCGGCTGATATCGCCGCCGTAGCACTTCGCGAGAACGTCCTTGCGCATAGCCTTGACGGTCTCGCGCGCGATGATGCGCCCGCCGATGGCCGCCTGAATAGGAATTTCAAAGAGCTGGCGGGGAATGTTGTCCTTGAGCTTTTCGCACAGCTTTCTCGCGCGGGCGTAGGCCTTGTCGCGGTGCGCGATGAACGACAGCGCGTCCACCTGATCGCCGTTGAGCAGGATATCGACCTTGACGAGCTCGCTCGGGCGGTAGCCGGAGAGCTCGTAATCGAGCGAGGCGTAACCCTTGGTGTTGGCCTTGAGCGTGTCGAAAAAGTCGTAGATGATCTCGTTGAGCGGCATCTCGTAATGCATCTCGACAAGGTAGGTGTCGAGGTACTGCATGTCCTTGAATTCGCCGCGGCGGTCTTGACACATCGGCATGATATTGCCGACGTAATCGGGCGGCGTGACGATCGTCACCTTGACGTAGGGCTCCTCGGCACGCTCGATGTGTGCGGGGTCGGGGTAGTTGTGCGGGTTGTCGACGCGCACCATCGTGCCGTCGGTCTTGTATACCTCGTAGATGACGCTCGGGAGCGTGGTGACAAGGTCGAGGTCAAATTCGCGCTCCAACCGCTCCTGAATGACCTCCATGTGCAGCATTCCGAGGAAGCCGCATCGGAAGCCGAAGCCCAGCGCGACGGACGATTCCGGCTCAAACATCAGCGAAGCGTCGTTGAGCTGCAATTTTTCCAGCGCGTCGCGAAGATCCGGGTATTTGCTGCCGTCTTCAGTGTAAATGCCGCAGTAAACCATCGAGCGCACCTTGCGGTAGCCCGGCAGCGGCTCGCTCGCGGGATGCTCGACGCCCGTGACCGTGTCGCCGATCTGCGTCTCGTGCACGTCCTTGATGCTCGCGGTGAAGTAGCCGACCTGACCGGCCTCTAACTGCTTCGCAGGCTCCAGACCCAGCGGGCGCATCAAGCCGCATTCGAGCACCTTGAATGTTGCGCCCGTCGCCATCATCTTGACCTCCATGCCGGGCTTGATCGTGCCCTGCTTCAAGCGCATGTAGACGATAACGCCGCGGTAGGCGTCGTAATAGCTGTCGAAAATGAGGGCCTGCAGGGGCGCGTTCGGGTCGCCCTGCGGGCAGGGAAGATTCTGCACGATGTCTTCGAGCACGGCGTCGATGTTGATGCCCTGCTTGGCGGAGATTTCGGGCGCATCCTCGGCGGGGATCGCTAAAATGTCCTCGATCTCCTGCTTGACGCGCTTGGGGTCGGCGGCGGGCAGGTCGATCTTATTGAGCACGGGGCGGATCTCAAGGTCGTGCTCCATTGCAAGATACGTATTAGCAAGTGTCTGCGCCTCGATGCCCTGCGAGGCATCGACGACGAGCAGCGCGCCCTCACACGCCGCGAGCGAACGTGAGACCTCGTAGTTGAAGTCGACATGGCCCGGCGTGTCGATCAAATTGAGCGTGTAGACCTGCCCGTCGGCGGCGGTGTAATCGAACGTGACGGCGCGGGCCTTGATCGTGATGCCGCGCTCGCGCTCCAAGTCCATGTTGTCGAGGATCTGGTCCTCCATCTCGCGCGCAGAAACGGCGTTGCACTTTTCAAGCAGCCGGTCCGCCAGCGTCGACTTGCCGTGGTCGATGTGCGCGATGATGGAAAAATTTCGAATGTTCTTTTCGTTCATAGCTGTTGCTCCTGTTTGTTGTCGGCAAGGCGACGCTGCGCGCCAAATGGCGCGTCCAAGCGTTTTGCCGCAGGGGAAATTCTTATTTCCTGCTGAGCAGGGAATTGGTCTTTTCTTCGGTGCTGTGGAGTACCTGCGTCACGCTCTGCATGAGGCCGGGGTAGAAGGACGCGAGCGCTTCATCCTCCATAGAGGCGAACGCGCCGTCCTTTTCGGAAAGCTGCGCGAGCGAGGAGGCGTAGGCGATGTAGTCCGCGCGCATCTGCGCGTCCACCGCGCCGGACTGGTAGGCCGTGGCATCTAAGCCGAAGTACCCCTCTTTCCCGCCGCTCGCGCGGTGCAGCGCGCGGTAGAGCTGGTAGAACGCGCCGCCAAGGTAGCTGCCCGCCGACGTGATGAGCGTGCGGTCGTTCGTCTTGCCCAGCAGCTCGAAGAGGACGCCCGCGGTGTTGACGAGCATCTTCTTTTGCAGCGTGGCGGCGATGCTGCCGCGCAGCGTGCCCTTTTCATCGCTCGAATCGTAGAGCGATTCGGCGTCGATCATGCCGCCGTCGCGATCGAGCGTGCGCCCGAGCAGATAGTCCGCCGAGACGTGGTAGTAATCGCACGCCTTTTTGACGAACGCAAGCCCCGGCTCGCGGATGCCGTTTTCATAGTGGGACAAAAGCGCCTGCGAAATGCCGAGCTCTTTCGCGGCCTTGCGCTGGGAGATCCCCTTTTCCTGCCGCAGCAGGGCAAGGGTGCGGGAAAAGTCAGCATTCATGGCAATAACCTCGTCAAATAAAATACGGTAGGTTATAGTATAGTCTATTGATAACCGCTTGTAAATTAAAAATTTGCGCTGATTTGCCGTTTTACGCAAAAAAATCGGGCGCGGCAATTTCGCCGCGCCCCAAAACGGAGGAGAAAAAACAATGGGCTAAATGAGTACGCTGAGTAACCATGCCAGCGCGATGCCGCCCGCGCCGATGCAGCCCCACAGCGCGGGCGAGCCGCGCCTAAAAAAGCTGCGCTTGCTGCATGTCGCCGTGCGGCCGCAGGTGCGCGCCACGCGGCAGGCTTCGTCTACCAATCGCTGCGCCGTGACGCCGTTTCGGTTCATGGCGTCGTTGCGCACGATGAAAATGGCCTGTTCAAAAAGCTCCGTATCCGGCGAGTCGACCACGATCACTCTCCGCGATGTTCCCTTGACCATATTGAAAGCAGCACCTCCCGATGGAAAAACATTCTGCCTCCAGTATGCCCGCCGCGGCTGGCGCTATACGGGAAGAGCGAAAATTTTTGCACGCTCAGACCGCCTGCGCGCCGCTTGAATCCTCGGGAATGTAGAGCGCCAGAACACCCGCGTCGTCCGTGCCGCCGCGCTTATCCATACTGTCGGCCAGAATCGCCGCGACAAGCTGCTGGGGATCATGCCCCTCCCAGCCCGCAAGCAGGTTTTGCAGCCATTCGTCGTCAAGCGAGTCGGCCACGCCGTCGGAGAGCATCACGAGAAAGCACCCCGGCGAGAGCTTGATATGCGTCGCCTCCGGCGGGGGCGAGCCCTCCTGCAAGCCCGCGGGCAGGCACGAGCAGGTCACGCGGCGCACCGTGCCGCCGCGCTTTAGATAGCTCGGCGCCGCGCCGTACTTGTAGAGCTCGCCCTCAAGCGTCTGGAGCGAGAGCGTCAGCAGGTCGACTGTCGTAAAGCTGTCAGTCGACTCGGCGCGAAGAGAGAGCGCGCTGTTGAGCGTCTTGAGCGCGGGCGGCGCGTCGATGCCCGCGCGCAGAAAGCGCTCCAGCAGCCGCACGGCCATCGACGATTCGCGCTGCGCGGCCTCGCCGCAGCCCATGCCGTCGGAGAGGAGCAGGCAGAGCGTGCCGTCCTCGGTCTCAAAGTGGGCGGCGCTGTCGCCGCTCACACGCTCGCCGCGCTTGGGGCGCAGCGACAGGCCGACTTCGTAAGAATGCACCGGCTGCGTCGACACGGGGCGCAGCGCGCCGTCCGCCGCACTCTGCATGAGCTCGGAGAGCTGGGCGTACTGCGACGCCGCCTTTGCGCGGTCGTCCTCCAGCAGCCGCCGGTACTGCCGCCGCAGAAGATAGGCGCGCAGCTCGCCGTTCACGGCGGAGAGAAATGATGAAAAATGGATGCATCGCTCGGAAAAGTACGAGGGGAAATCCTCGCCCCTGCCCTGCCCGCGGCGCAGCAGCGCCGCCGTCGCGTCGTTGAGCGCGGTATAGGTGCGCTGATACTCCTTTTCCCAGCAGTAGCTGCACAGCGCACAGCCGCGGCAGACCTTTTCCGCCGCGCGGTCGAAGATGGCGGCGGGATTTTCCTCCGTCAGCGTGCGCGGACGGGCGATGCTGTCGTAAAGCTCGCGCAGCGCCGCGGCAGAGGCCGCGATCTTTCTGCGCACGGCGGCGTCCTCCTGCGCGGCCTCGTCGCTGCAAAGGCGCTTGCCGCGCAGGAACCGCGATGGGATCAGCAGGAATAACAGCGTCGCCGCCAGCCCCTCGTAGAGCAGCACAAGCCCCGCGTGCGCGTTCATCGGCAGGGCAAAGCACAGAATGCTCAGCGCAAACCACAGGGCCGAGAGCACGCGGTTGCCCCGCGCTGTGACGTTCACCAGCACCGCGGAAAACGCATATGACGCCGCGTGGACAAAGCTGCCGCCCCCCGCGCCGAGGTCCATCCCCAGCCCGATGCACAGCGCCGCCGGAATGGCGAACGCGCTGCCGCGCTCAAAGGCGAACAGCAGCACCGCCAGCATCGATAGGATGCGACCCGGCGCAAAGCCGTCCGCGGTTTCGAACGAGGACGCGGCCATCAGCACGCCGAGCAGGATGAAAAGCGGCGCGTAGGGGTGGTCCTCCTTTTCCTTGTCGCCGGTCGACAAAAGCGCGCGGCCGCTCATCGCGCCGAGCGCGCACAGCAGCAGCGCCATCAGGCAGTTTGCCGCCTCGCCCACGCCGTCGCGTAAGACGTAGACAAACTCGACGGAGAACATCATCCCCGCGCACAGCAGCGGCAGAAACGCCCGCTTTTTGTAGAGTTTCAGATCGAAAAACGCGTTGTTCGCCGTGAAGATCAGAACGCCCGCGGCGAAGGTCCTAAGTGCGTGCGAAAACGGCAGAAACAGCACAGCGCCCGCCGACGCGCCGATCAGCGCGCTCACCCCCCGCAATCCTGCGCCCGATGCACCGATCATGCCGAGCGCGAGCGGCGCGTAGCCACCGAACACCTGCGCACCCGCAAGCGCGAACGAGAGCGCAAAGCGCAGCACGCAGTCGATGACCTTTCCGGACCATTCCTTGCTTTTGAGCAGCTCGATCACCTTCACAGCCTGTCCCCTCCCTGTGCGTCGATTTATTGTGTCGGGGATTATTGTAAACGAGCGGAAAGAAAAAGCCTGTCGGGAAATACACGCGCAAAAAAAGAACCGGCAGTTTTGAAAACTGCCGGTTCTCTCGTTCACGTTGATGCTTATTTGACGATCATTTCCGCCTCGCGGGCGTTTTGCGCGATCATGTCGTGCAGCTCCTGCGTGGAGGAGAACTTCTTCTCCTCGCGCAGGTAGTCGAAAAAGTCGAGCTGTAATTTCTGCCCGTACAGGTCGCCATCGAAGCCGACAAGATATGTCTCGATCGTCACGGTGTTCTTGTCGCTCACCGTCGGCCGCACACCGACGTTCGTCACGCCCACACATGTCTCACCATTCGGCAGATGCGCGCGCGTGGCGTACACGCCGCGCTTCAAGGCGATGATGTGCTCTTCGGGGATGAGGTTTGCCGTCGGGAAAAGGGCTTTTTTGCCGATGCCCTCGCCGTGGCGCACCGTGCCCTCCACGGAAAAATAATGGCCGAGAAATTCCGCGGCGCGCCTGACCTCGCCCGCTTCCAGAAGCGAGCGGATATAAGTTGAAGAGACGGTCACACCGTCTTTTTCGACGCGCGGGATGATGTCGCAGCCGAGGCCGTGGGCGGCGCAGTAACTTCTGAGCTTTTCCACATCGCCCTCATTTTTGTGGCCGAAGCGGAAGTCGTGTCCCGCGACAAGGTGCAGCGCGTGATACTTCCTGACGAGAAGCTCAGAGATAAAGTCCTCCCACGGCATGGTCATCATGTTCCGGTCGAACGGCTCGACAAAGACCTCCTGCACGCCGTATTGTGTGCGGATGATGTTTGCGCGCTCAGACGGCGTTGTCAGCAGCGGCACGGGCTTTCCCGTGACGAATTCACGCGGCGAGCGGTCGAACGTGAACGCCGCAGAGCGGCAGCCGCGCTCCTGTGCGCGGCGCACTGCCATTTTGAGCAGCTCGCCGTGCCCGATATGCACCCCGTCGAAAAAGCCCAGGGCGATGACTGTGGATTCATTCATAGTTTCGGTTTCCTTTTTGCGTCAGCGTCACACGCTGAAAAAATTTCGTTTCGAGGTGAGCGTGCCGTCCTTCGCCTCCGACAGGGCAAGGAACGCCCCGTCGCGCCCGTAGACGCGGTACAGCCCGTCGGGGAGCTTTGCGCGCAGGGGATTGCCGCAGAGGCACTTGCGCTCCTGTTCAGTGCTCGGGATGGTGTAGGCCGGATACTGCCGGAACAGGTTGTCCGTGGGGCGGAGCAGGGCCTCGCCCTCGCGCTGCACGTCCTCGAGCGTCACGGCCTCGTCGATGCGAAAGTTCGACGCCTCCGTGCGGCGCAGCGCCGCCATGCAGCCGCCGCAGCCGAGCACCTGACCGAGATCGTGGCACAGCGTGCGGATGTAGGTGCCCTTCGAGCACACGACGCGCAGGGCGTACTGTCCGTTTCCCAAATTCTGTGTGAGCGCAAGGTCGAAGATCGTGATCTTGCGCGGCTTGCGCGCGACCTCACGACCCTGACGGGCGAGGTCGTAGAGCTTCTGGCCGTTTACCTTGATGGCCGAGTACATCGGCGGGATCTGCTCGATCTCGCCGAGAAAGCGCGGCAGCGCCGCGCGCACCTCGTCCTCCGTGACGGTCACGGCGCGCTCTTCGAGCGTTTCGCCGGTCGTATCCTGCGTGTCGGTCACAAGGCCGAGCTGTAAAACGGCCTCGTAGACCTTTTGCCCGCCCTCGGCAAAGGAGACGGCCTTGGTCGCCTGCCCGACGAACACGGGCAGAACACCCGTCGCCATGGGGTCGAGCGTCCCCGTGTGGCCGACGCGCTTTTCATGCAAAATGCCGCGCAGCTTGGCGCACACATCCATACTCGTCCAGCCCTGGGGCTTATCAATAATTACAATGCCGTTGGGCATAAATGGCCTCCTTTGCGCCAAGCCTTCGGCGCTTTTGCGCCATACAAGCGTTTTGCCAGCAGGCAAAACGCAGTTCTCTTTCTACTCTCCGCGCACCAAGATATGCGCGTTCATGCGAAAGCCGTATTTCTCGTAGAGGTGGACGGCGTCGTTGCCGTCGACCACCTTGACTTCAATTTTCCGGACGCCGCTGCCCGAAAATACCGCCATCGCCCAGTCCATCAGGGCCTTGCCGTATTTCCTGCCGCGGCACTGCGGCAGAACGACGAGGTAGTCGAGCTTGCCCGTGCCGTCTCCGTGCAGGTCGACCTTGCAGAAGCCGACGATCCCGCTGTCCTCTTCGATGACCGCGATGCGCGAGACGTTTTCTTCCAGCGCCTGTGCAAAAAGCGACAACGTTTTATCATAGGGCCGGCTCGGATAGCTGCCCTTGAAATTCGCGGACACGCGGTTGTGGTGCTCGGACAAGGCCTGCACGCACGCGCGCAGGCGCGGCGCTTCGTCCGCCGTGATTTGTCGCAGCGGCGGCAGCCGCTTTTCAAGCAGCACGAGCTGCACACCGGCGATACCGTTAAACGTGCACGGCACGACGCCGATCTCGGCGTAGCCGAGCTTTTGATAGAAGCGGCGGGCGCGCGCATTGCGCGCGTTCGTGTCGATGCGAAGGTACCGGCAGCCGTGCGCGAGGGCATAGCCCTCGTAAAATGCCGCAAACTCGCGGCCAAGGCCGCGCGATTTGGCCTCGGGGTCGATGACGAGCGTGTGCAGCACCATGACCTCGCTGTCCGGCGCGTCATAGCGCCAGTTCGCCCCCGCGTAGGAATCGACCTGCGTTTGGTTGAGAATGGCCGTGCCGACGATCTCACCGTTCTGCTCCTGCACGAAAAGGTCGCCGCGCGCAAGCGCGGCCTCCGCTGTCTCACGCTCGGGATACACGCCGCGCTGCCAGCCGATCGCGGCCTCGCCGCGCTCCTCTGCCGTGTGGATCTGGTCGTAAATGCGGCACACCGCGTCCAAATCGGCGCGCGCCGCCTTGCGGATCGTGCTCATGCCTCTTCCGCCACCGCTTCGGCGATGGCGTTCAGGATCATGGCGCGCGCGGTCTCATAGTCCGCGTGCTCAATGAGGCAGCCGGACGCCGCGCGGTGTCCGCCGCCGCCGAGGAACGAGCAGGCGCGCGTCGCGTTGACACGCGCGCCTGTGCGCACGCTGACCTTCCACGCGCCGTCCTTCGTTTCCTTCATCGTCACAGCGCAGTCCGTGCCCTCGACCAAGCCGCCGAGGGACGCAAGGTCTTCCATGTCGGCCTCGGAAAGCGCCATGCTCTTTTGTAAGGACTGCGGCACGGCGACGATGACGACGCGGTCCTCGTCGTAGAATTCCATCGTGCGCAGCAGCTCTCCCTCAAGCGCCAGGCGCTTTTTGCTCTTTGTGCGGAAGTGCAGCTTGTTGGCGGCTTTATAGTCGATGCCCGTCTCCATCAGCGCCGCGGCCACGCGGTGCGTGTTCGCCGTGACGTTGGAGTAGACAAAGCAGCCCGTATCGGTCGACACGGCGACATAGAGCGGCAGCGCAACAGCAGGCGTCAGCTGGCCGAGCTCCTGCGCGAGCTCGCAGAGGATCTCGCCGCAGGCGGCGCATTCGGGGTGCACGCAGCTCTCTTTGCCGAAGCCCTCGTAGCTCGGGTGATGGTCGATGGCGAGGTCGACGCGCGTTTTGAACATCTCGGCATTGTCGGGGAACAGGCTCAGCGCGGCGAGGTCGACGGAGACGACCGTCTTATAGTCAAAATCGTCCGCGACCCAATACTGCTCGACATAGGACTCGAAGTGCTCGGTCGTCTCGCGGTTATAGAGGATGCCCGCGGTCTTGCCCATCTGGCGCAGCATGGCGCACAGCGCCGCAGCGCAGCCGAGCGTGTCGCCGTCCGGACGGCGATGGGTGAGAATGAGGTACTTGTCGTGCGCGCGGAGGTATGCCGCGACTTCGGAAACGGTCATTCCTGCTCATCC
>NZ_JPJG01000074.1 GCF_000765235.1 Oscillibacter sp. ER4
ATTGGCGCTCTCCGCCGTGACAGCGGAGCTATTTTGCCGTGACACTGGGGCTAAATCTCCGTGCAAGTGGTGCTCATGATCCGAAATTTACATTGGGAACGGGAATTGCTGGCTTTGGCTGAAACAGAGCTGTGCTCGAGTGTGTCGGCCGTCAGGTTTGCAGAGCTTCCGGCACCGAAACAGGTATCATGCAACGTTGCGGAACGTTCCGCAACATTGCATATTGGAAACGCCAGTCTGGATATTTATCCCGGGTGCGATACGGAACAGCTGAAAATGCTGGTGGAGTTTCTGCGCCTATGCTGAACGACTTCACCGGTGCAGATAAAGTCTATATTGCCTGTGGCTACACAGATCTGCGTAAAGGCATAGACGGCCTGGCGC
Organism: Oscillibacter sp. ER4; assembly: GCF_000765235.1. Classification (GTDB taxonomy): domain Bacteria; phylum Bacillota; class Clostridia; order Oscillospirales; family Oscillospiraceae; genus Hominicoprocola; species Hominicoprocola fusiformis. The sequence continues at coordinate 385 of NZ_JPJG01000074.1, forward strand.
GGCTCGTCCAGCAGCAGTTTGAACTGGATCCATTTACCAACACCCTGTTCCTGTTCTGCGGGCGGCGGCGAGACCGTATCAAGGGCTTGTACTGGGAAAAGGACGGCTTCATCCTGCTGTACAAGCGACTGGAACAGGGCGCGTACCAGTGGCCGCGCTCTGAATCCGAGGTAAAGGTGCTAACGCCGCAGCAGTACCGCTGGCTCATGGAGGGGCTGCAGATCGAGCAGCCGAAGGCCCACCGCCCGGTAACGGGATTGACCACTGTCTGAGCAGGGAAAATAGGTGGAAACCATTGAAAACACTGGCTTTTTGCCGTGTTTTGTGGTATAATGTTTGCATGGAAAACAGAGAAATGCAGACAAGCAACACGGAAGAAATGGTAACCATTTCCCGTGCGGAATATGAGCAGCTCCAACTGGAAAAAGCACGGAACGCAAAGCTGGAAGCAAAGCTTGCTGCCCGCGAACGGGAACAGGCGCAGGTCATCACCAGCCTGACACTGCAGAATGAGTGGCTGCTGGAGCAGCTGAAGCTGTCCAAAAAGAAGCTGTTTGGCCGTTCTTCGGAGCAGGCGGAGCAGATGGTCATGGAGCAGCTGAGCTTTACTTACAACGAGGCGGAAGCCTATGTTTCCGGAACCAAAGCCGCCGCTGAGAAGCCTGTTGCTGTGAAGGCACACGAGCGCAAGCGGCAGTCCGGCAATGTGCTGGACGTCGTTCCGGAGGGGACTCGTACCGAGGTGGTAGAGCACCGTCTGCCGGAGAACGAACGGATCTGCTCTGCTTGTGGCAGCGAGTTGGTTGAGATCGGCAAGGATGTGCGCCGGACGCTGCAGATGAAGCCGGCAGAGTTTTGGGTACGCGAGGACGTATACTACACCTACGCCTGCAAGAACTGCGAGCAGGAGACTGGCGAGGCCAACATTGTAAAGGCAGCGAAGGAGCCCGCGCTGCTGCCAGGCAGCTTTGCCTCCGCGGAGGCAGTGGCATATCTGGCAGCGCAGAAGTTTGTCATGTACTCGCCGCTGTACCGGCTGGAACAGGAATTCAATCGTCAGGGCTTGAAGCTGTCCCGGCAGACCATGGCCAACTGGCTGCTGAAGGCTTCGGAGAAATGGCTGCGGCCGGTCTACAATGTGCTGCATGAGCAGCTTTGCAGGAAGCCGGTGCTGCACGCGGATGAGACGACCTTGCAGGTGCTGAAAGAGCCGGGACGTTCCTCTACCAGCAAGTCCTACATGTGGCTGTACCGCACCAGCGGCTGCGCGAAACAGGCCATTGTACTGTATGAGTACCAGCCCACCCGAAAAGCAGAGCATGCGGAGGCTTTCCTGAAAGGATTCTCGGGCTGGCTGCACGCAGACGGATACCAGGGGTATCATAAGCTGCCGGGTAACATCCGTGTGGTGGGCTGCTGGGCCCACGCGCGGCGAAAATTTGACGAGGCGCTGGGCACCCTGCCGCAAGAGAAACGGAAGGATTCTCCCGCGGCCATGGGCGAATGCTATTGCTCGCAGCTTTTCAAGCTGGAGCAGGCATTGGCAGAGCTGACGCCAGAGGAGCGATATGAAAAGCGGCTGGAACAGGAGAAACCTGTTTTAGACGCGTTGTTGTCATGGGCAAATGAGATGCAGGCGAAGACGGCGCCGAAATCTGCGCTGGGAAAGGCGATCCATTACTTGCAGGAGCAGTGGCCGTACTTAACGAGATACCTGGAGGATGGCCGTCTGGAGCTGAGCAACAACCGTGCCGAGCGCAGCATCAAGCCCTTTGTGATGGGCAGAAAGAACTGGCTGTTTGCCAATACGTCGGGCGGCGCACAGGCCAGCAGCGTGATCTACAGCCTGATTGAAACGGCGAAGGCGAACGGCTTAGATCCGTACCGTTATCTGCTATGGCTCCTGCAAAACGCGCCGCAACTGAGCGAAACTGATGAAGCATGGGCTGAAAAGCTGCTTCCCGCAAATGCCCCGGAAGAATGCTATGTGCTGCAAAATAATTGACCGCCATCTCGGTGAGCAACAGTCTCCTTGAGATGGCGGCCTTTTATGCGCGGGGAGGTTTGACGCTTACGATACCGCTGTCGAAGTCCCCCGTTTCTGAAATTTTCCAAAAAATCAGAAACGGAGGCGACAAGATGTCGTATACCAATACATATTATCCGGACTATGAAAAAATGTATCCGGGCGTGAAAATCACACCAGAGGTGTTGGCTGCTCTTCGAGCCAGTGACCGGCAAATGCGGCGGTTTGAAAGTGAATTGAAAACCGAGCGATTTGAGGCGGACAACGAAAAGCAGGTTGCCCGGTTCATTCCCAGCCGTGAGGATTCCTATGAACGGCTCATTGAGGAAGATCGTTTGCAGTTTGCTGATGAAGAAATGAGCGTGGAAGATGCGGTGGAGTACAGAGAGATGATCCGGTATCTCTATCAGGCGCTTGCCCAGCTGGAGGTTGCAGAGCAAGCGTTAATCCGTGCGGATTTCTTTTTGATGAAGACCGAAGCAGAATGCGCAAAAGCAGCAGGAATCTCACAGCCGGGGTATCGGAAACGCCGCGACCGCATTTTAAGGAAGCTGAGAAAATCTTTGAAAGAGTGCGCTCCAAAAGATTTTCAAGAAATTTTGGAAAAGTGGTTATAGTTTTCGCTTCTTATCGCCTAAGAGAGTGAAGGGGTACAAGCCCTTTTCCCGTCAGAATGCTTGACGGGGCTTGCTCTTTGAAAAACGCCGATACAACAGCGGCTATATCCGGTGACGAATAACATCAGCTGACGGTCCCCTGACGAGGGGGAACAGCGATGCGGCGGGTGCGCCAGGACCACCTGCGCCGGTCTTCCGGCGTAAATGACGGCCAGATGTATAAGGTGCCAAGCGAAACTCACCCAGCCAAAAGCAGGCATGGCAGCCTGTCTTGCAATGATCCCGTCAGCCTATAATGGTACATTCTGTCCAGCCACAGCCGCAAGCAATGGGGGCAGCTCGGAGAGATCCTCTGAGGGGTGAGATTCCCGATGGGCGCTGCCAGGCGCCGGTTCGTTTAACCGCCCGACAGTCCGGGAAGTAGTGTCGAATAGGACTGAGCAAAAGAAAATTTCAGAAACGGCGAGGGCCGCTCCATATTCAGGTATAGCAGTATGCTTCCAACCAAGACAGGGGCGGCCCTCGTTTTTTATCTCTGAGCTAAGAGGTGTGTTTTCAAAAGCGCATTTTCCAAGGCTCGATGATCCTCATGCAGTTGCCACCAACAGGGCTTAAGGAAGTGGAGAACTTTCTCCGCCCATCGGTAGTCCTCTGGCTGCAGCGTTTCCGCTGCAGCGCTAAGCTGGAATGCCGCGTTGCGTCTCCGCACAGAGACATCCACGCTGGTCCGATTCAGATATAAGTTCAGAAAGCCGCAGACGATGGCGGCTTCTTCCGTTGTATAGAACATGTTTTCCCTCCCATTCCACAAACAGGCATCATTGTAACACGGTGCCCTTGTTTTGAAAATGGGCTGTTTCCACAAGTTTCCTCTCAAAAGTTTGTCGCAAACACTTGTTCGATTTACGGTGGCATGATATACTGATAGACACTAAGGACGAGGAGGCGCGCTATGCAGCAGAGCGGACGGACATATATCGCCATTGACCTGAAATCTTTCTACGCCTCCGTAGAATGCATGGAGCGTGGGCTCGACCCTCTGACCACCAATCTGGTGGTGGCTGACGCCAGCCGGACGGAGAAAACCATCTGCCTTGCCGTGTCCCCATCCCTAAAGGCATACGGCATCTCCGGCAGAGCACGGCTTTTTGAAGTGGTGGAGCGTGTCAAGGAAGTCAACGCGGAACGGTGGCGCAAAGCTGGCTGCCTTTCCGAAAAGAGCTTCAACGCCAATGAACTGGCGGTTGATCCATCCAGAGAAGTAGATTATCTCATTGCCCCTCCTCGAATGGCAAAATACATCCAGGTCAGCACCCAGATCTACAACGTATACCTGAAATACATCGCCCCGGAGGACATTCATGTCTATTCCATCGACGAGGTGATGATGGATGTGACGAACTATCTGCAAACTTACCACATGACCGCCCGTGAGTTGGCAAAGGTTATGATCTCGGACGTCCTGCACACCACGGGCATCACAGCCACGGCGGGCATCGGCAGCAATCTCTATCTCTGCAAGGTCGCTATGGACATTATGGCGAAGCACGTTCAACCGGACAAAGATGGTGTCCGCATTGCGGCGCTTGACGAAATGAGCTACCGTGAGCAGCTTTGGGAGCACCGCCCGCTGACGGATTTCTGGCGTGTTGGGCGCGGTTATGCAAAGAAGCTGGAAGCCATCGGCATCTACACCATGGGGGATGTTGCAAGGTGCTCTATCGGCAAGCCAAACGAATACTATAATGAAGAACTGCTCTATCGGATGTTCGGCATCAACGCTGAACTCCTCATCGACCATGCGTGGGGCTGGGAGCCATGCCGGATGCAGGATATCAAGGCATACCGGCCGGAAACGAACAGCATCTGCTCCGGACAGGTTTTGCAGTGCCCATATTCCTTTGAGAAAGCACGGCTGGTGGTGCGGGAAATGGCGGAAGCCGTCGCGCTGGATCTGCTGGAAAAGAAGCTGGTGACGGATCAGTTGACCCTGACTGTGGGGTATGACATTGAAAACACAGCAGGCGGCAGCTATCACGGCGAGATTGTGACAGACCGCTATGGCAGAAAGATCCCCAAGCACACCCACGGAACAGCAAATCTGCCGAGAAAAACCTCATCAGCCCGGAGCATCACGGACGCCGTTCTTGGCGTTTATGATACAAAGGTCAATCCGAAGCTGTCTATTCGAAGACTTACCATCACCGCCAATCGGCTGGTGGGCGAAGATACGGCACAGCAGGAGCCGGAAGCTCCGGTGCAGTTTAACCTGTTCGATAATATCGAGGTACAGGAGCAACGACTGCAGGAGGAATCGGCTCAGTTGGAGCGAGAGCGCAAAATTCAGGAAGCCATGCTCGACATTAAAAAGAAGTTCGGCAAGAATGCTATTTTGAATGGCAGAAGCTATCTGGATGGCGCCACCGCCAAAGAACGGAATAAGCAGATTGGAGGGCATAAGGCTTGAGCGGACAATACGATGACATCATTCGCCTGTCCCATCCGGATTCGCCAAAACATCCACGGATGTCGCTCTATGACCGTGCGGCGCAGTTTTCACCCTTTGCCGCTTTGACTGGTCACAGCGCCGCCATTGAGGAAACCAGGCGGCTGACGGACCGCCGTGTCGAACTGGACGAATACGAAATGGCGCGAGTGGACGCGGAATTGCAGCGTCTCCAGGAGCTGCTTCCCGGCAGGCCCACTGCGTCCATCACCTACTTTGTGCCGGATGAGCGAAAGAATGGCGGCAGCTATCAGACCGTCACCGGCGAGGTTAAGCGCATCGACGCGGTCAACGGCGTGATCCAGATGGCGGACCGGCGGTGTATTCCCATTGCGGATGTTTTCAGTATCGAGACCATCCCATAAAAAAGAAATATCATAACGAAAACTTCCAAACCCATTTGTAAAAGTGGGCTTGGGAGTTTTCATTATCATTCAAATTAAATCAAAGAAAGAGGAGGAATTCGAATGAATCCAAACGCAGATTATCTCGGCATCGTCACCCTGCTCCGCGGTCTGCGGGAGCAGGGACTGGTCAGCGGCAGCGAGGCTAAAAAGATCGCCGCGCGTCTGATGGTACAGCTTGGCGCGGACATCATTATTTCTCTTTGATTTCTTCGCTTTTAGGTATAGCTATTGCGGATGCTTCATGGTATTGTGTGTTGCTGACAGGAGGTGACAACAAATGAGCGGCAAGGAGAAAACCAACGGTTCTCTGGCCATGGCTCCGCGGGTCATTACGATTCCTGCAGCAAGTCAGGAAAACACCAGAAAGCTCCGCGTGGCGGCATACGCCCGTGTCAGCTCCAACTCCGAGGATCAGAAGCACTCCTTTGCCGCGCAGAATGCCTACTTCTCCAAACTCATCACAGATAACCCCGATTGGGAGCTGGCGGACATATACGCCGATCAGGGCATCACCGGTACGTCCATAGACAAGCGGGATGACTTCCTGCGGATGATGGAGGACTGCCGGAAAGGGCGCATTGACCGCATCCTTGTGAAGTCCTCCTCACGTTTTGCTCGCAATACCAAAGAGAGTCTGGAGGCGGTGCGGGAATTAGCTGCGCTGGGCGTCAGCGTCTACTTCGAGGAACAGAATATTGACACCGCGCAGGTGTCCGGCGAAGTTCTTATCGCCATGTTCGCGGCGCTGGCCCAGCGTGAAAGCGAAGCCATCTCTGAACGAATGCGGTGGAGTTACCGGGTGCGTATGCAATCCGGGAAATTCATCCCGTCTTCAACCGCATACGGATATCGTTTGAATGAGAATGAAACAGAAATCATTCCCGAAGAAGCAGAAATTATCAGAAAAATCTTTGCAGATTATCTTGCGGGCAAGGGTATCCAATCCATAGCAGATGACTTGAACAGGCTGAATATTCCCCTTCGGTCTACATCTAAAACCCAGCATTGGCGCTGCAGTACGATTGAATATATTTTGTCCAATGAACGATACATCGGAGATTCCCTTTGGCAAAAAACGTATCAAACACAGACACTTCCGCGTAAGCCGAAGAAAAACAAAGGTGAAAAGATTCAATATTTTCTTGAACAGACGCACCCGGCGATTATTGACCGGGAGACATTCCAAAAAGCGCAAAGACTGCGTGCGTCACGAGTGATTTCAAAAAACAGCAGCGCAGATCCCATAAGGCAAAAATTGGTTTGCGGAGTGTGCGGCAGCCCATACCGGATTATTTCCAATCAAGGCATGGACAGCTATGAGTGTCAAGCTAAAAATCGAGGAACAGCTAAATGTGAAACGCCTCGCCTGAGTAAGACACAGATTCACAAGGCGTTTCTCAGTCTATATTACAGAATCAAACACTATGGTGTGGGTATTCTCACCCAGCTCATCTCTGATCTCCATGCTGCCAGAACCGGCAGCCTTCTCTGGAGTGAAAACATCGTGGAGATCAACAAACAAATATCGGATATTGCCAGTCAGGAACGACTTCTGACCCAGCTCAAGCAGCAGGGCAGCGTCGATCCTGACATTTTTATATCCCGCGGCAATCTGCTTGCGGAGCGCCGCCGGGAACTAAAGCTCCAAAAGGAACGCATCCTGCGGTCTGAGGAGAACCACACCATTCAGCAGACACAGGATATGCTGGATGTTCTTGAAAGTGGGCCGGACTGGCTGGACGCCTTCGATGATCAGCTATTCAGCGACCTGGTCGAGAAAATCGTGGTCATAAACAATGAAAAACTGTGCTTCCGGCTTCTCAACGGGCTGGAGGTCACAGAAAAAATAGAAAGGACACAAAGGTAATGGGAAAACGAAAACAGCCATTCGGCTACAAAATGGAATTAGGTGAGATCGTACCGCAGCCGCAGGAGGCGGAAACGGTACGGAGCATCTACCTGCAATATCTCGCCGGAGCCTCCTTCAAGCAGCTTGCCGAGCAGCTTCAGACGGAGGATATTCCCTACGATGTGGACAAGCCTTGGAACAAAAATATGGTAGCACGGATTTTAGAGGATGACCGATACATTGGTGAGAAGTATTTTCCCGCGCTCATCCCGACGGAGCAATTCCACGCTGCCCAGGAACGCAGAAAAGAGATGCGCCCTGAGTATAAGCAGACACCTGCGCAAAAGGAGTTGCGCAAGCTGTGCGGCGGCATCGTACCCGACAGCGTAGCACGAAAAGTCCTCAAGATACTGAATCAGGTGGTCGATGATCCGCAGCTCATAAAGATAGAATCATCCGGTGTTCCCACCACGGAAGACATCAGGCAACGCCGGCTGGAACTGGACAAGCTGCTGCAGACACCTCCTGTGGATGAAGAAATCGCGCGCCAAAAGGCAATGGAGTTGGCGGTACTGACCCTTGTGAGCGTAGAGATGGAGGAATACGAAGCCCACCGGCTCCGCAGCATCTTCGGGAAGCAGGCAAAGATGCGGGAACTGGATGCGAACCTTCTACGGCAGAGTGTCCGGAAAATCACTTATGGCAGTAAGACGGTCAAGGTCCTGCTGAAAAATAATCAAGTCTTAGAGGAGTGTGATGATGCATGACGCAGACCCGCCCTGAACCGAAGGTCATTATCATCCCTGCAAAGGAGGAATCGCCGCAGGATCAGGAAAAGAAGAAAAATCTCCGGGTAGCTGCATACTGCCGTGTGTCCACCAAAAAAGATGAACAGCTTGGCAGCTATGAAAACCAGAAAGCATACTACACGGAAAAGATCATGGCAAATCCCAACTGGACGATGGCGGATATCTTCGCGGATGAGGGTATCACCGGTACCTCCGCCTGCAAGCGCAAGGATTTTCTTCGCATGATCCGGCAGTGCAGGAAGGGCAAGATCGACATGATCCTCGCCAAATCTGTCTCCCGCTTCGCCCGCAACACCGTGGACACCCTGAGTTATACCCGCGAGCTGCGCAGCATGGGCATCCCGGTCATCTTCGAGGAGCAGAACATCAACTCCATCTATCCGGAGAGCGAATTCCTTATCACCATCCACGGCGCCTTCGCACAGTCCGAAAGCGAAGGGATATCCTCCCGCGTCAAGTGGGGCAAGCATCAGGCGATGCGGACGGGAAAGGCAAACATCCAGTATAAGACCCTGCTGGGGTACGAAAAAGGACCTGACGGAGAGATGGTGGTCAACGCAGAGCAGGCAGAGACTGTCCGAAAAATTTACGAGCTGTACCTATCCGGTCAGACGCTGCGCAATATCAAGGAAACCTTGGAAACAGGAGGCTTTAAGAATGCGGCAGGAACTACGGAATGGATGACCTCCAACCTGCGGACGATCCTCTCTGATGAAAAATACTGCGGTGATGTCCTGCTCCAAAAGACCTTCATTCGGGACTGCATCAGCAAGCAGGTCATCCGTAATACCGGACAGCTGCCTATGTATTTGATTCAGAATCACCATGAGGCCATCATCTCTCGGGAACAGTTCGATGCCGTGCAGATGGAGCTGGCGCGGCGTCGGGCTCAGACCGGCGGCACGAAAAAGAGCGCCCCCACAGGTATGAGCCGCTACAGCGGCAAGTACGCGCTCAGCGGTCTGCTGTTCTGCGGTGAGTGCGGCACGGCATACCGCAGAGTGGTGTGGACGCAGCACGGTGAGAAACGTGCCGTATGGCGCTGCAGCAGCCGCTTGGATTATGGCAAGAAATACTGCAAAGAATCTCCGACGCTGGACGAAGCGCCGCTCCAGCAGGCGGTGCTGGCAGCCATCAACGCCTCCATGTCGGGGCGCAAGGTGCTGGCGGACCAGCTTGTGGATGCGATGGAGCAGGAATTGGCTCCGGTCCCCGGTGAAAGCATGAGCCTCGGAGACATTGACCGAGCGGTCACGGAGTTGGGCAAACAGTTCGATATGCTTCTGGCAGAGGCGGCAAATGGTGACGTGGACGAATACGCCGAGCGTTTCCGTGCCATCTCCACCACAATGGAGGAACTGAAACGCCGAAAGGCCGCTATCCTCAGTATCCGGCAGGAGCAGGAGCAGATCGGTCGCCGTATCCATGCGGCAGCCTCGGCAATGACCGCGGTGACCATGGGAATTACAGAGTGGGACGATGGCGTAGTCTATCAGATGCTGGAAAAGGTCACCGTTCTGGCAGGCAACCGCATCAAGGTCACCTTCCGCAACGGCGTAGAAATCGAACAGACCGTAGACCAACCTAAGAGGAGGAAATTCATATGATTTATGTGACTGGCGACTGTCACGGAAACTTCCGGCGTTTCCAATCGGAATGCTTCCCGGAACAAGCAAACATGACGAAGGACGATGTGGTCATCATCACCGGAGACTTCGGCGGCGTGTGGTTTGGCGACAGCCGCGACGATGAAACGCTGGACTGGCTGGAACGCCTGCCCTTCACACTGGCCTTCGTCTGCGGCAACCATGAAAACTATGACGCGCTGGAACGATATCCGGTGGACGATTGGCGCGGCGGCAAGGTGCATCGCGTTCGCTCTCATGTGCTGCACCTGATGCGCGGCCAGATCTTCGAGCTGGAGAGTTACCGCTTCTTCACCATGGGCGGCGCAAAAAGCCACGACATTGAGGATGGGATTCTGGAGCCGGACGCTCCGGATTTTGAGCGAAGGCTCACGATGCTCCAGCGCAAGCCCAGAGCGAGATACCGCGTCAACCACGTTTCTTGGTGGGCGCAGGAGCTTCCCTCCGATGAAGAATACACCGAGGCACGGCGAAACCTCGACGCGGTCGGCTGGGCGGTGGACTACATCATCACACACTGCGCCCCCACCAGCATTGCCCTCATGGAGACCCGTCACAACGAGGCAGATCGGCTCACGGACTTCCTGCAAGATGTACGGGAAAGAACAAAATACCACTACTGGCTGTTCGGCCACTATCATGACAACAAAGCCGTTGATGAAAAGCACATCCTGCTGTGGGAGCAGATCGTGCAGATCTGCTAAGATCTGGTGGAAAAGGCAGTAAAGGAAAGAGCGGTGCAGCGCCGCTTTTTCCTTTGCGGCTTTGCAGCAGAGTAGAAAAACCGAGTAACGGCTTGCAAGTTGAGCGGATCTGTTGGAAAAGTAGAAGAATGCTTTCGATGCTTCCTTTTGATAGACTGTAGATCCGTGGCCTGATATACTGGAAGCAACAAAAGAACAGGAGCGAATAGAGATATGGATACGTTAATGGAACTCAGCATTCAAGGAGACATCTTCTTTTTCTATGATACATTGTCAGAGGAAGAAAAGGAAACTGTTCGCAAGTGCATGAGGGCAAAGTATAAAGGTAATATAGTAGGAGACCCTAAAATCGATGAATTTTTAGAAGAACTCGAGCGTGATCATGGCATTCGGTTGAAGAGACTGCCGGTAACGAGCGTCATTGCGGTGTGAGCGCGAAACAGCCTTCCTTCAAATTCCTGTGGACTTTCTCTGCCGGCGTGCTATCATACTAAATGCTTGGTTTAGGCAGTAAGACAAATATCTACAAGATTTGCAGAAAGGTGACTCTATGAAAAAACAAATTCGAGCCGCGGCGCTTGCGCTATGCACCCTTATGCTCTTTGCCACGGCGACCGGCTGCGGCAAGCAGGAAAAAACGGCTACAGAGCAGCCTGCGCTGGAGGCTGTGGAATATTCCAACCTGATCGATGAGGATTCCCGCAAACAGCTTTCCGAGCTTCTCACGGATGCGGGAATCGAAGAATCACGCATTACCGCTCTGATGGATCGGGTGGAACAGTTCAACGCCAGCGTCAAGAGCGAATGGCTGACCGATGGCTTCGAGAGCGCCGCGCCGACCGACACCAAGTATGACCCCTACGAAATGCAGGATGAATGGACGGCGGCAAACGGCAGCTTTCCCGGTTATAACTGCCGTATCACGGCCTTTGGCCTGTTCAGCGAGTTTATTACAGCAGGGGCCGACCAGCCGGAAACGCAGGGCGAGGATTCCCTCTTTACAGATCTTGAAACCATTTCCGCCGATCCTGACGCACTCTGCGGGGGCAGCACCGCCAAATTCTGCGCGCTGTTCGCACCGGTGAATGCCGCAGACAGCACAGAGGTCGAAGCGCAGGTCAAAGCGCTTCAGGAGGGCTGGGCAGCCCGTGGTATCGCGTTTGCAGACAGCAGGGCAAGCATGATCTCTGTTGTCTTCCACGATAAATTCTCGGATGAGGACAACACGCTCTTCATTGGTCATGTCGGCGTGCTGTTGCCTGCGGAGGACGGTTCGCTGTACTTCATCGAAAAGGTGGCATTCCAGGAGCCGTATCGTTTAGTGAAACTTCAAAACCGCGCAGAATTGAGCAACTATCTGATGGAAAAATACGATACTTCCTGGGGCCAGGATACGACGCGGCCCTTTATCATGGAGAACGATACTCTGATGGACGGATACCGACCGAATCCTCTGGAAGAAGCAAATCCTTAAAATTGAAACAGCAGCGGGATGGCATTGCCATTCCGCTGCTGCTACTTTACAGAATAAGCGCACAGCACCGGAAAGGAGAAAGCCCATGAACATCCGCAAACCCATAGATTACAGCATCTTGTTTTCTGAACTGGACAATCTTATGGCAGCACAACATTCGCAAATGGAATTGTACTGTGAAATTGGTCGGCTGGTCAGCGGCAGAGCAGAGAAAGGTGCGGCTGTTGCGGCGTCTGAGTACCTGCAAATGACCTATCCTGATGCCGAGGGATTTTCTCCCCGTAACCTGCGCCGTATGCGGGCGTTTTACGCAGCCTACGAGGAATCCCCTGAAATCATGCAGCTGGCGATGAGCCTCGGCTGGACGCAGAATGTGGCGATTTTAGAGCGGTGCAGCAGCAACGAAGAGCGAGCGTGGTACATTCGAGCCGTGCTGCGCTTCGGCTGGAAGAAAGCGAAACTGCTGGAAGCCATAGAATCTCAAGCGTGGCTGCATTCTTCTCTCGACGAACAGGCACTTTCCTGCTATACTGAAGAAAAAGAAGTAACGCAGGAGAAGACGTGCGATGAAGATACTCTTTGTGTGCCATGGCAACATCTGCCGCAGCCCGATGGCGGAGTTCGTGATGAAGGACTTGGTCAAGAAGGCTGGGCTGGCGTCACAATTCCATATCGAGTCGGCAGCGACCAGCCGAGAAGAGATCGGCAATCCTGTCTATCCTCCGGCGCGGCGCAAGCTATCCGAGCACGGGATCTCCTGCGACGGCCACGCAGCGCGGCAGCTCACCAATCAGGACTACGACAAGTACGACCTGCTGATTGGCATGGACAGCGCAAACCTGCGGAATATGCACCGCATCTGCGGCGGCGCCCCGGATGGCAAGCTCCGCCTCTTGATGGACTACACCGACCGCCCCGGCGATGTTGCCGACCCTTGGTACACGGGCGATTTCGAGGCAACGTGGCAGGATGTGCTGTCGGGGTGTCAGGGCTTGCTGGATTCAATTGTAAGAAATGAGGTGCAATAAATGCCCACATCGAAGAAGTTCAGAGATAATATTCATGCCAAAGGCACCGACATCGCAGTGCTTTCCAGTGGTGACAGCGATGACTACATTTCCCTGACAGATATTGCACGCTATAAGAGCGATGCACCAGATGATGTAATTAAAAACTGGATGCGCAATCGTGACACGATTGAATTTCTTGGACTGTGGGAACAACTCAATAACCCGGAATTTAAACCCGTCGAATTCGACGGGTTTAGAACACAGGCGGGCTCGAACGCTTTCACCATGTCCCCGAAGAAATGGATCGGCGCTACTGGCGCAATCGGCATTATCTCCAAGGCAGGACGTTACGGTGGAACATTTGCACAGAAGGACATTGCATTTGAATTTGCTTCTTGGATCTCCGCAGAATTCAAGCTGTATATCATCAAGGACTATCAGCGTCTGAAGAATGATGAAAATAGCCGTCTTGCGCTGGGATGGAACTTAAATCGGACACTTGCGAAAATCAATTACCGTATTCACACGGATGCAATCAAAGATGTACTGATTCCGCCAGATGTGACACCGCAGCGTCAGAGTTTTACCTATGCCAATGAAGCGGATGTGCTAAACGTTGCCCTGTTCGGTATTACGGCAAAAGAGTGGCGACAAACACATTCGGACTCCAAGGGAAATATTCGGGACGAAGCAAGCCTCCAACAGTTGATTGTCCTTGCAAACCTCAAAAGTATCAATGCGGAGTTGATTCGCCAAGGTGTCCCTCAAGGCGATAGACTTCTCCGATTGAATGCCAGCGCAAAACAGATGATGCAATCACTTGTAGGAGATCATCGCATCGACGAGCTTAGGCCCTACGGTGAGCTACCGAAGAAGGAAAGCAAATAAACTGACAGCGTTTATCTTAAGTCAACGATTTGTGCAGCAACTTGTTGCACAAATTAAGTGGACAAAAATTCATCAAGATTTTACCGACTTGGTTTTTGAGTCATTAATTTCTTATCAGACTGAACCCTATTTTAACAGCGATAGTGCGATGTTTTCTGCAGTTGGCGTTTTGAAATGTAGCATCTATACTATATAGTTTGCAAAAACATCAACTTAAAACGCAATCAGAAAGAGAGATAATATGGGTGATTATAAAGTAGAGTTAGGCCTATACCATGACTGCCTATATGAGATTAAACGGCGAATCGGTGTTATCGCGGATCACCTTAACAAAAAAACTACTGAGAGGTATTTGATAATTGAAGTAGAAACTATCTGCTTGCAATTTAGAAAAATACTCGAAAAAATAATGCTTATGTCTTTGGTGGCTAACAAGGAAGCATATGCAGAGCAAAATGCAAAATTTGCAAAACACTATCATGCTGAGCGGATAATGAGGGATTTAGAACGAATAAACCCTGATTTCTATCCTGTTCCAACAATGCTAATTCATAAAGAAAATGAGTATGATGAGTGGAAGAATATTGAAAGTGGTTATCTAACAAAAGATGAGCTGATTCGCATATATGAGATATGCGGAGGAATGATGCATGCGCAAAATCCATTTTCAGCGGTTAAGCCATTAGAAGAAATACAACAAAAATTCCCTGATTGGCTATCGAAAATCTGCGTACTTCTTAATCATCATCAAATAAAGCTTTTAGGTGGGAAATTGATGGTTGTGGCAATGATGGAGCGGTCTGATAACGGGCTTCCTCAGGCAGTGATTTTTGAGGCAGTAGAGAGCATTGAAGATAATCAATAACTTTGCTTAGATGCTATTGTAATGCTACAACTCGTTGTGTGCTCATTCTGCTGCTCCTTGCCCCCGAATCTGATTCGGTCCTGCTGGTTTCCGATTCGGGTTTGAAAACGTAAATATCCGAATTGAAGCCGCCTGACACGGGTGAGTCATTAAAGGACTCACCCGTTTTTACTTTTTAATTAGAGTTGCTCTAAATATAGGAAGCATATTTAAGCCCTGTTGGAATTTTCCAACAGGGCTCATTTTCTGACCACCTTGCAAGAATCTTCGGTCATTATAGAATCAATTGAAGAATCTGCTCCATATTCTTTTTTCCAAATGAAATTTCATCATCATTTATCACAAGACAAGGGACGCTCATGACTTTATAACGTTCTTTCAAGTTTTCAAAATGGCGAATATCATATACATGTGCTGTGATACGGGGATTTTCTGCCGCAATGTGCTGGGCCGCCACCACCAGATCCGGACACATGGTACACGACAGTGTGACAAGAATCTTCATGTTCACGGTGTTTGTGATTGAGGCTATTTGCTGCATTGTATCGCTGCCGATTGCCTGCCCGGGGCCTGCGGCATTGTACAGTCCCAGTACAAAGGAGGTGAATTCGTGACCACTGGGGACACCGTGGAAGGCCAGGCCTGTTTCCGTTCCGTCGGGTTTGCATACTGTGACGCAGGGAGCGCTCTCTGAGGATGCGTTTCTTTCCATAACAGAAACCGTAAGCTTGGCGGACAACTCCGCCAAGGCGGTGATGAAGTGTTCCAGTTCTGCCGACACAGGACGGTCATCCAGATACAGCTTTAGCAGAAGAGGACTTTCCATCCGGGCAAATACCGTATCTAGCTGCTGACGCATCTCAGCGGTAAACAGATCGCCGGACGCACTTGTTTCCTGCGCTCCAATTTCGTCAGTGGATTGGCAGGGCTTTTGCACAGGTGCATCTGCACGCAGGGCGGTCTTTTGCTGCATGGAGGCTACATATTTTTCCAACTCTGTCGCGGCCAGAGCGCCGTCGCTGGTAGCTGTGACCACCTGCCGCAAAGGCTTGATGCATACATCTCCCGCAGCGTATACACCGTCAGCACTGGTTTTCTGCGAGGCATCGGTGACGATATACCCCTGTTCATTCAGGTCCACCGTGCCTTTGACAAGCTCCGTAGCAGGCGCATACCCGGCAAATACGAACACACCGAAGCTCTCTCCATTGGGGCTCTCCACTTCCGTCACTTCTCCGGTGGCGGTATTTTTGTATCTGGCATAAGTCAGGCCATTTTCGCCGGATACTTCTTCCATGACAGTATTGGTCAGAACTGTGATTCTTTCGTGGTTTTTTGCCTGATCTGCAACGGACGCTGCACAGGAAAAGTCATCCTTGCGGATGAGTATCGTCACATGCCGGGCGAATTTAGTCAGAAACACGCTTTCTTCCGCCGCGGCATAGCCGCCGCCCACCACGAACACTTCCTTGCCGGTAAAGAACTCACCATCGCAGGTAGCACAATAGGCGACCCCTCGGCCCTTGTGTTCTTCCTCACCCTTGAACCCGACCGTTCTGGGATGGGCACCGGTGGCCAGCAGTACACCAAAGCAGCGGTAATCGCCCCGGTTGGTGCGTACCGTCTTCAGATCACCAGAAAGGTCAAATCCGGTTACTTCTGCCAGAACAAACTCTGCGCCAAAGGCTTCCGCCTGCTTCTGAATCGTGTCGGTAAGGGCTTTGCCGCTGGTTTTGGCAATGCCTGGATAGTTGACTACCTCATGGGTGATGGTGATCTGTCCACCGAACTGTTCCTTTTCCAAAACCAGTACTCGGTATTTTGCCCGGGCAAGATAAAGGGCGGCGGTGAGTCCTGCTGGGCCGCCGCCCACCACGACCACATCGTACAGATTCTTCATTACAGCTGACCAACCAGATCCAGACTGGGCTTCAGGGTTTCTGCACCGGGCTTCCAGTTGGCCGGGCATACCTGATCGCCGTGGGCGTGGACAAACTGGCAGGCCTGTACCTTTCGCAGCAGCTCCTCGGCGTTTCGGCCCACATTGCCGGCAGTCACCTCGTAGCCAACGATTTTACCCTCAGGATTGATGATGAAGGTGCCACGCTCGGCAAGACCATCGGATTCGATCAGTACTTCAAAATCTTTGGAAATCGCGTGGGTGGGGTCTGCCAGCATGGGATAGTTGATCTTCTTGATCCGCTCGGACGCGTCATGCCATGCCTTGTGGACAAAATGGGTATCAGTGGACACAGAATATACCTCGCAGCCAATAGCTTTGAACTGCTCGTATTTGTCCGCCAGGTCCTCCAACTCTGTGGGGCAGACAAAGGTAAAGTCCGCGGGATAGAAGAAAAACACGCTCCACTTGCCAAGAATATCTTCCTTGGATACGAATTTGAAATCGTTCTCGTGGAATGCATAGGTGCGGAAATCGGAAACTTCTTTGTTGATCATTGACATAATATGGCGTCTCCTTTAGTTCTTCCAAAGATCATGTTGATTGCAGAATGCATAAATGGCCCTGACTTCATCACCCTCGCAAAGGGCGAACTTTGCCTTTGGCTTGTCGTCCGGATCCAAATGGGCATACTGAATGCCGTGCTCTGTTTCCAGACAGACCCATTCGATATAGTGGTCCTTGGTCATAGGATGTTCAACGGACCCGACTGTGACATGGACAATACCGTTCCTAACTTCATAAACGGGGATATGCTTTTCTGTGGATGCTTCGGTGGTACCGGGTGTGATTTCCTGCATTTCCTCGCCGCAGCAGTAGACCGGAACACCCTTATCCCGGAGCATAGCGATTATATTGCCGCAATGCCTGCAAATATAGAATTTCTGCTTCATGGAATCGCCTCCTTCTAAGAAAAGTGTGTCCTGAGCAATGCAAATAATACACGGTCAGAAGGGCACACTACCGAAAAAGGAGTACAAAACATGGAACAGAACAACGCTTATAAAAAGGGATTTATCCCTTATGCACTGGCTGCCTTTTTGATCGGTGTTAGCGCCGGGAGAAAATCGCCATTTTGAGCCGGGAGAAAACAGCCAATTTCAGCCGGACAGAAATCGCCAATCCGGGCCGGGAGGG
>NZ_JPJG01000075.1 GCF_000765235.1 Oscillibacter sp. ER4
CGTCAGCGTGGCGTTCGCCTTATCGCCATCAATGACGGCGTGGACAGTGCCAGAGGGGACGATGATTTTACCCCTTTCCGCAACATTATGAACGAGTATTACGCCAGAGACACCAGCCGTAAAATCCGTTCCACTTTCCAGTCCAAAGGCAAGTCCGGCAAGCACCTCACAGGCACAGTCATTTACGGCTATCTCTGGAACGAAGCCAGAGACCAATGGTTGGTTGACCCCGAAGCCGCAGAGGTGGTCAAGCGTATCTTTGCCATGACGATTGAGGGCTACGGTCCGTATCAGATCGCCAGCAAGCTGAAAGAAGAAAAAATTCTCATTCCGTCCGCTTACCTTGCCCAGCACGGCGAGGGCGTGAACAAGAATAAGACTTTCAAAGATGTGTACGGCTGGGGTTCTTCCACCATCTGCAACCTTCTTGAAAAGCGTGAATATCTGGGACACACCATCAATTTCAAGACCCGAAAGCACTTCAAGGACAAGAAAAGCCATTATGTCCCGGAGGACGAATGGACGATTTTTGAGAATACGCACGAAGCCATTATTGACCAGCAGACCTTTGACCTTGTGCAGAAAATCCGTGGGAATGTCAGACGCTACCCGGACGGCTGGGGCGAAGCAGCTCCCCTCACAGGCTTGCTTTATTGTGCCGATTGCGGCGGCAAGATGTATGTCCACCGTACCAACAACGGCAAGCGTATTTCTCAATATACCTGTTCCCAATACAGCAAAGTCCCAGTTGGAAAGCTCTGCACGACACAGCACCGTATCAATGAAGATGTGGTACTGTCCCTTGTTTCCGAAATGCTCAAAGCTATTGCCGAATATGCCAAGCATGACAGAGCCGAGTTTGTCCGTGTGGTGCAGGAAGCACAGTCCAGCCAGCAGACGGCAGAGGTCAGGAAACAGCGGACACGCCTTGCCACAGCAAAGCAGAGAGTTTCCGAGCTGGAAGTCCTGCTCTGCAAAATCTATGAGGACAACATTTTAGGCAAGCTGTCCGACAGCAGATACGCCACTCTGGACGCTCAATACGAAAAGGAACAGTCCGAGCTTACCGCTGAAATCTCTGTTCTGGAAAAGGCTGTCAAGAGCTATGAGAAGCACGAAAAGGACGCTGACCGTTTTATCGCTCTGATTGGTAAGTATGAGAACTTCGACAAGCTGACCATTGCCATGCTCAACGAGTTTATCGAGAAAATTCTTGTGCATGAGCGCGACCGCAAAGGAAGTATACAGACCACACAGGAGGTTGAGATTTACTTCAATTTTGTTGGGCGTTTCGTTCCCCCGGCGTTTGGAGAAGTGGAGCTGACCCCGGAGGAATTAGAAGAAATCCGCAAGCGAGAGGAACGCAAGGACAGACTTCATCAGAACTACTTGAAGCGTAAAGCCAGCGGAGCGCAGAAGCGATACGAGGATAAAATCAAGGAGCGGAAAAAGGCAGAAATCGAAGCCAAGAAAGCCGCCATTCGTGCAGAGGACATTGCAAAGGGCGTGTTCGTCCCTGTCAGCAGCTTACCGCAGAGAGAGCCAATGAAAGGAGTACAATCAGCATGAATATCACTTACACACAGAACGGCGATTATCTTATCCCGAACATCGTTATCCGCAAGACCAAGCCCATCGGACACTACGGCAGACTTCGCAAGGCGTATCTGGAAATGCACCGCCCGATACTGTTCAATGAACTGGTGCTATCCGACAAGCTCTTTGAACATTGTGCCGAGATTGACGAAGCGGCACGAAACCGCATGGAGCTGATCGTGCGGTCACTGGCAGAGCAAAACGGTGTGACTGAGCAACTGAAAGCCGATAATCAAATGGAATGGGTGCGGCAGATGAACGCTTGCAAGGCACAGGCAGAGGAGATTGTGAAAGCAGAATTGATTTATGATTGAGTGAGGAAGTCCGGGCAGAAAACTGTTCGGACTTTTCTCATATATTCCAAAGTTGCGATAGAATTGTTCACGAGTTTTATGGTATAATTTGAATGCGAAAAATCGTAGAATTGGAAGTTGGTAGGAGGTTGCTTTATGAGCCTTGATAGGAAAATAAATCGCATTCAATTTCTCTCAGGAAATTCGCTAAAGGTTATTGCTGTACTGACAATGCTTATTGACCATCTATGTAAAATTGTGCTGCAATGGCTGCTATCAAACTACTGGGGGGCTATGGCAGATAACGGGCAAATGTCGTGGGAGAGATTCCGAGAGATAGATTATTTCATACGGTTTGATTTGCAAAGCATTGGGACGATTGCTTTTCCGCTATTCTGTTTTTTGCTGGCAGAAGGATTCCAACACACAAGAAGTAAAAAACGCTATATTGGGTTGATGCTTGCATTTGCCCTTATTTCGGAAGTTCCATTTGACATAGGTTTCTTTAGTGCGTATTCACGAATGGAAGATACATTTCCGTTTTACTTGAAGTATCAAAATGTATTTTTCACCTTGTTTTTAGGCTTATTGACATTGGTATGCCTTGAAAGATTTTCGTGTAAATCAGACCTACCGGTGGATAGAATAAAATCAGCAGTCCTGCAAGTTCTCAGTGTAGTGCTTTTTTCCGGCATTGCGGAAGGAATCCATTGTGACTACGGTATGCAGGGGATCTTATTCATATCAGCATTTTATATTTGCCGTAATCACCGAATCTATCAAGTGTTGCTGTTCCTTTTGGCTTACATGGGGACAACGGGGAATCAACCGCCTTTATGTACGCTTCTTGCCTGCTTGCTTATTCTGCTATACAACGGAAAGCGTGGTAAACTGAAGCTAAAATACTTCTTCTATGTTTTTTATCCAGCACATATCCTTGTCCTATATTTGATTCAGATAGGACTCGGAAAATACTTACTGAAATGACTAATTGCAGTTTGTCGAGAAATTAAGCCGGAGCAAACCCCTTTAGGAACTAAAGGGCGCACTTCTATACTCTCCTATCGGGAGTATCGTGCGTCCTGCGGAGCTTCATTCTCTGTCAGCAGAAGAAAACTGCTTGCCTGCGAATGTTGCGTCACTTCGTTCCGTCAAGGTGGCTACACCCCCTTGCGCCGCTAAAGCGGCTATCCCTTGTGGACTTGCCGTCCGCAAACAGCATAAAATGCTGTTCGCCGCCAGCAAGTTTGAAGGCGAATAAAATGAATTTTATGGAACAAGCAAATCGGAATTTGACAAAGGAGTGTGATTGTATGAAGAAGTTGATAACACTTGTCTTAGCATTAGTTTGTGTGTTAGGTTTGGTCGGTTGCAATCAAAAGGCTGTTAGTGCTTCAGAAGTGTACTCTTTCCCCGAACCTACAACAATGATTACAGTGTCTTTCTACTCACAAGGAGAAGAAACTGCATTTGAAATTGGTTCAGAGGAATATGACTCCAATGATTTATCTACAACCCCTGTTATTAACTGGTTCTATGATTTGAAGCTGACTGCTTGCGATGAGCCAGAAGCAGTAGAAGGCTCGGAAAGTTATGAATTCTATGTGAAAGGTGAAAGTGCCTTTACCTACGAAGATAGAGGTAGCGAAGCATATATTATCATTGGTGGGAGCTACTACAAGGTAAGCAATCCTTCTGCTCCACCGATTAACTAACCCAATTTGAATTTGTCTAACTGAACACAAAAACCGAATACCGAAAATCAGACCGTTGACTGGTCGCACTATGCGAAAAGTTGACGGTCTTTTTTTATCCGCAAAATCAAAAAAGGAGGTCAATTACAATGACAAAACCGAAAACCCTTGAACAGCTTCGAGCCGAAAAGGAACGAGCCGAGACGCAGCTTGCACAGGAACAGCACAAGCTGGAGCGTCTGGAGAACCGAAAGAAGTTTCTGGAACAGGGCGAGCGAAAGAAACGCACCCACCGCCTTTGCAATCTGGGCGGAACGATTGAGAGCCTTGCCCCGGAGGTCAAAGATCTCACACGCACCGAAATGACAGAGCTGATGGAACACATCTTTTCTCTGTCCGAAGTCCAGCGAGCCGTCCGTCACATGGCGATTACCCACATCAACAAAGCGAACGGAGGAAAGGAGTTGAAAGCCGATGGCACTATTTCATCTGAGTGTCACGCAGACTAAGCGAAGCGCAGGACAGTCCGCTATCGCTTCTGCTGCCTACCGAGCCGGGGAGCGATTGTATAGCGAGTATTACGGCGAATACAGCGACTACACCCGCAAGGGCGGCGTGATCTGCTCTGACATTCTCCTGCCGTCCCATGCACCGCCCGAATACGCAGACCGCCAGACCCTATGGAACGCCGTGGAAAAAGCCGAGCGTGGAAAGAACGCCCAACTTGCATACAGCTTTGACATTGCCTTGCAGAATGAATTTTCCCTTGAGGAAAACATCGCTCTTGCAAGGCAATTTTTGTTGGAGAACTTTGTGAGCCGGGGCATGGTGGTTGACTTCGCCGTACACCAGCCAGACCGGGAGGACGGCGGCATACCAAACCCGCATTTTCATGTGCTTTGCCCCATCCGCCCCATCGAGCAGAACGGAAAATGGGGACTAAAGCAACGCCGGGTGTATGAGCTGGACGAGGACGGCAACCGTATCCGGGACGCAGACGGAAAGTTTGTGTTCAACGCCGTTCCCACTACCGACTGGGGCAGTCCCGAAACGCTGGAATACTGGCGGCAGACATGGGCGGAGCTATGCAACGCCAAGTTTGCGGAAAAGGGGCTTGACATTCGTATCGACCACCGAAGCTATGAGCGTCAGGGCGTGGAGCTTCTTCCCACCGTCCACGAGGGCGCAACCGTCCGGGCAATGGAGAAGAAAGGCATACGCACCGAGAAGGGCGAGTTCAACCGCTGGATCAGAGCAACCAATGCCGTTATCCGGGACATTAAGAAGAAAATCGCTCTCCTGTTTGATTGGATTGCCGAAGCAAAAGCGGAGCTTGCCAAGCCGCAGGCACCCAACCTTGTTTCTCTGCTGAGCGCCTATTACACCAGCCGTAGAGCCGGGGCATATTCGCAGAAAGGTAAGGTCAGCAACCTAAAGGAGATGAACGAGACTTTCAATTATCTCCAGGCAAACGGCATTTACTCCCTTGAAGATTTGGAACACCGTGTCAGCGAACACAGTGCTGCCACAGAGAGCTTGAAGAAAACGCTGGACGAACAGACCGCCCGAATGAAAGCAATTAAGCAGCTCTATGACAGCTCCGCTGCTTTCCAGAACTTGAAGCCTGTCTATGACGGCTTGCAGAAAATCAAGTTTGAGAAGCCCAGAGCCAAGTACAAGGCAGAGCATGAAGCGGAACTGATACAGTTCTACGCCGCCAGACGAAAGCTGACCGGGGAGTTCCCGGACGGCAAGGTGGATATGAAAAAGCTGTCCGACGAGTATGACGAGCTGGAACAGGCGCACGAAACCACCTATGGCGAGTTTAAGGCTGTCAGAGACGATTTACACCGCCTTTGGAAGGTCAAGTCATGCGTAGATACTGCCGCCCGATTTAACGAGCGTACAGAGGAACAAAAGCTCCAAAATCGACCCCAAACACGACAGAAAAAGGAGGAACTATCCCGATGAATTACACCCAAGCACAGATTGACCGGGCAAATGCCGTCAGTCTGGAAGATTTTCTCCGCACACAGGGAGAGACGCTTATCAAAAGCGGACGGGAATACCGCTGGAAAGAACATGACAGCCTGACCGTCCGGGGAAACAAGTGGTTTCGCCACAGCCAGAGCAAGGGCGGCTATCCCATTGATTTTGTCATGGAGTTTTACGGCAAGTCCTTTCCCGAAGCTGTCCAGCTCTTAACCGGCGAAAGCGGTGAGGGACAGAGCGAAGCCAGCACAGCACCGCACACAGCGTTTCACTTGCCCTTGCACAACAGGACAGCCGACAGAGCAATCCAATATCTCACAGAAAGCCGAGGTCTCAACAAAACGCTTGTTGAGGCTTTTCTTCTTTCCGGGGATATTTACGAGGACGCAAAGCGGCACAATGTTGTGTTTGTCGGCAGAGACCGAAGCGGTACGCCGAGATACGCCCATGTGCGAGGAACGGCAGACCCATTCAGACAGGACATTGCCGGGTCTGACAAATCCTATCCGTTCCACTATGAGGGAAACGGCAACCAGCTCTTTGTCTTTGAAGCACCGATTGACCTTTTGTCCTTTATCTGCCTTTATCCGCAGGACTGGCAGACAAGGAGCTACCTTGCCCTGGGCGGCGTTTCAGGCAAAGCCCTTGACCGTTTCCTTTCTGAACGCAAGGACACCCGAAAAGTGTTCCTCTGCCTTGACAGCGACACCGCAGGAAGTGAAGCCTGCACCCGGCTGGCACAGGACATTCCTGGCGAGATCGCCGTCATTCGCCTTGTCCCGGCAAGGAAAGACTGGAACGATGTTCTCCGTCAGCAAGGGGACATTCCCAGCCGCAAATTCATAGCCGAGACAATCACGCTGCGAGAGCTGCCCACCGCCCAGCCTGTCCCCATGCTCCGCATGGCAGATGTGGAGCTGACGAGCGTGGATTGGCTATGGTTTCCGTATATCCCCTTTGGAAAGCTGACAATTATCCAGGGCAATCCCGGCGAGGGCAAGACCTACTTTGCTATGCGCCTTGCGGCGGCTTGCACCAATCGAAAGCCTTTACCCGGTATGGAGACACTTGAGCCTTTCAATATCATCTATCAGACCGCCGAGGACGGTCTGGGCGATACCGTTAAGCCCCGGCTGATGGAAGCGGACGCAGACCTTGAAAGAGTACTTGTCATTGACGATAGAGACACGCCGCTGACCCTTGCCGATGAGCGCATAGCAAGGGCAATCCGTGAGAACAACGCAAGGCTGGTTATCATTGACCCGGTGCAGGCGTTTCTGGGCGCAGATGTGGACATGAACCGGGCAAATGAAGTGCGCCCGATATTCCGCAGTCTGGGAGACATTGCACAGGCTACCGGGTGCGCTATCGTGCTGATCGGACACCTCAACAAAGCCGCAGGAACGCAAAGCACCTACCGGGGATTAGGGTCTATCGACATTACGGCGGCAGTCCGCAGTCTGCTCTTTATTGGCAAGCTGAGGGACAGCCCCACAACAAGGGTACTTATCCATGAGAAAAGCTCCCTTGCGCCGCCCGGACAGTCCCTTGCCTTTTCTCTGGGAGACGAGAAAGGCTTTGAGTGGATAGGGGCTTATGACATTACCGCTGACGAGCTTCTTGCCGGGACAGACACCGCAAAGACCGAGAGCAAGACCGCACAGGCGCAAATGCTCATTCTGGAATTGCTTGCAAACGGAAAGCGTATGCCGAGTGCAGAGCTGGAAAAGGCAGTCAATGAGCGTGGGATTTCCTCACGCACCATGAGAACGGCAAAGAGCCGTATCGGAGACAGGCTTGTGACCGAGAAAGACAGCACAGCATGGGTCTGCTATCTCCGAGACTGACAACAGGAACACGGCAAGCGTGGCAAAGACGGCAAGGTTTTTATAGATACCTTAATGTTGCCGCCTTGCCTTGTTCCCTCATACCGACACCGCCCGATGATGAATAGTTACCGGGCACTTTTTCATTTACAGGAGGATTTTGAATGAACAATACCGCAACCAACACCACCACTTGCCCGACTGTCAGAAAGCAGATTGGCAAGACCACCTATATCGTCCGTGTCCATTTCAGCGAGACCGCCAAGGAGACGATGGAGGACAAAATCAAGCGTATGCTCCGTGAAGAAGTCCGCAAAATGTGACTTCTTTTTGAATTTGATGAAAAAGTCCTTGACTTTTCGTCTCTGGCAAGACTGCTAAGTCGATTTTAATTTCCTGCGGTGCAAGGCTTGCGCCCTTCGACATTGCAGAGCTGCGGGAGCTGATGAGCTACGATGAGATGGAACTGGACACCATCGGAGACCGGAAGACGGCACTGTTCGTCATCATTTCCGATACCGATGACACCTTCAATTTCGTCGTGGCAATCATGTATTCCCAACTCTTCAACCTTCTCTGCGACAAAGCAGATGACGTTTACAACGGACGGCTTCCCGTCCATGTGCGCTGTCTGCTGGACGAGTTTGCGAATATCGGTCAAATCCCCAAGTTTGATAAGCTCATCGCAACCATCCGCAGCCGGGAAATCTCGGCGTCAATCATCTTGCAGTCCCAATCTCAGCTCAAGACCATCTACAAGGATGCGGCTGACACCATCACGGGCAACTGTGACTGCACACTTTTCCTCGGCGGAAAAGAAAAATCGACCCTCAAGGAAATCAGCGAGGTGCTGGGCAAGGAGACAATCGACCTTTACAACACCTCAGAAACCCGTTCCAACAACAACTCCTACGGCTTGAATTATCAGAAAACCGGCAAGGAACTGATGTCTCAGGATGAGATCGCCGTCATGGACGGAGCCAAGTGTATTTTGCAGCTTCGAGGCGTGAGACCTTTTCTCAGTAACAAATACGACATTACGAAGCATCCAAAGTACCGGCAGCTCTCCGACTATAACAAGCGGAACGCCTTTGACATCGAGAAGTACCGGCAGCACAAGCTGGTAGTCAAGCCCGATGACACATTCGACCTCTATGATATGGGCGAGGTCGATGCAGATTAAAGCCCCGTCGCTGCACTGCGCAGTGGGTAAAGCCTGATGGCTCATCCCAAAGCAGAACAGCGACGGGGCTTCTTTTTTTATGCCCATTTTCAAAAATACACAACCAATCTTTTTCAAATCAAGGAGGAAAATCTATGGCTTTCATCAATCAGGCTGTCACGGTTCTTCAGACGCTCGTTATCGCCCTCGGCGCAGGTCTCGCAGTGTGGGGTGTTGTCAACCTCATGGAAGGCTACGGCAACGACAACCCCGGCGCCAATGCTCATGTGTGGTAAAGTAACACACAAGAAATTGAAAGACAATCAGCTGACTATTCCGTGTCTATTTATAGCTAAGGTTTTGAATC
>NZ_JPJG01000076.1 GCF_000765235.1 Oscillibacter sp. ER4
CGCCTGCAATTCACAGACAGCAAGCCCTTTCAGCTGCTTGAACAATTTTTACTTCAGAATATTGTCTAACTTTTTGGGGTCACTTCACAGGCACTTTCTTGAATAGTTTTCGTCAATTTTCTCTCACGCTGTACAGCGCCGCGCCGATGGCGGTAGCAAACGTCGCGTTTTCGGGAATAATAAAATTGACATGGTAGAGCTGTTTGAACAGCTCGAACGTCTCCCTTGCCGGCGGCAGCATCGTCAGCGCGCCTGTGAGGACGACCGTGTCCGTGCCGCAGCACTTGCACGCGAGCACCGACATTGTGCCGATGGACTGGAGCACCAGGTTGACAATGCCAAGCATCTTGTCCGACGGCGTCGCGTCGTCGGCGACCTTGGCAAAGTTCGCCGCCGTGGCCTCGGGCGGCAGATCGCCCACCTGCTCGCGCGAGAGGTCGGCCATCGTCAGGTCGATGTGGCTGAGGTCGCCGTCCTGGCAGAGCTTGCGGATCAGCGCGTACTGGTGCACGCCTGTCGTCAGCGAGCTGAGGCCCGCGAGCGTGCCGCCGCCCACGCCGCTGCCGATGAGGTGACGGATCTCTCCGCCCTTGTTGGCCCAGAGAAACGACGTGCCCGTGCCCATACTGACGACGACCGCGTGCTCCTTGCCCGAGAGGGCAAGGCCGCCCACGCCGACAGAGGGGAATTCTTCGACCTTGATGGTCTTCACACCGTAGATATCGCCCTCGACATACGAAGAGCCTACGCCCGTGAGCGCGATGTGGCGGATGTCGGAGAGCTGGAGATGATGTGTGGAAAGGAAATTGCCCATCGCGCCGTAGAGCGAGGTGAGCGGATCGTCAGCCTTGACGCGCAGCATGTCGATGACGGAAAGATCGGGGGCAAGACCGACGATCTTCGTGCTCGAACCGCCGATGTCAATGCCTAAAATAACACCCATTGTGATGCTCCGTTTCTTTAGAAAGTCCCTTTATCATAGGGGACGCAATGGATAAAGTCAAGTAAAAAGCGGAAAAAGGGCGGAAAGCCTTGCTTTATTTTGGTATGCAGGATATAATGCACCTATTACAAGGCGCGGCACAGTCCGCGCCGTGACACTATGAGGTGACTATGAAAACCGATCAGAAGCTCAATATGACCATGCTCTGCGACTTCTACGAGTTGACTATGGGCAATGGTTACTTGAAAGCAGGGTTCCAGGATCGCATTACCTATTTCGACGTTTATTTCCGCTCGGTGCCGGACGGAGGCGGGTACGCCATTGCCGCCGGTCTTGACCAGCTGATCGACTATATCGAGGATCTGCACTTCGACCAGCAGGACATCGACTACCTGCGCGGGAGAGGTATCTTCTGCGAGGAGTTCCTCGACTATCTTGCAAACTTCCACTTCAGCGGCGACATTTACGCCGTGCCCGAGGGCACGCCCATCTTCCCGAAAGAGCCGATGGTCGTCGTGCGCGCGCCCGCGATCGAGGCGCAACTGCTTGAAACGTTTGCGCTTTTGACCGTGAACCATCAGAGCTTGATCGCCACCAAGGCCAACCGCATCGTCCGCGCCGCCAAGGGCCACGCCGTGATGGAGTTCGGTTCCCGCCGCGCGCAGGGATCCGCCGCCGCCATCGACGGCGCTCGTGCTGCCTATATTGCGGGTTGCTGCGGCACTGCCTGCACCATCTCCGACCAGCTCTACGGCACGCCCGCGCTCGGCACGATGGCCCACGCCTGGGTGCAGATGTTCGACACCGAATATGACGCATTCGCGACCTACTGCAAATACTATCCGCAGAACGCCGTCCTGCTCGTCGACACCTATAATACCTTAAAGTCCGGCATTCCCAACGCCATCAAGGCGTTCAACGATATCTTGAAGCCGCTCGGCATTAAAAAGTGCGGCATCCGCCTGGACAGCGGCGACATCGCCTATCTTTCCCGCAAGGCGCGTAAGATGCTCGACGAGGCGGGCTGGACGGAGTGCACCATCACCGTTTCGAACTCGCTCGACGAGTACCTCATTCAGGACCTCTGGATGCAGGATGCGAAGATCGACGCCTTCGGCGTCGGTGAGCGACTCATTACCGCCAAGAGCGAGCCGGTCTTCGGCTGCGTCTATAAGCTCGTCGCAGTGGAGGACAAGGACGGCAATATCGTCCCCAAGATCAAGATCAGCGAGAATGTCGGCAAGATCACGACACCGCATTTCAAGAAGCTTTACCGCTTCTACGGCCGCGACACCGGCAAGGCCATCGCCGACTATCTGACGGTCTACGACGAGACCGTGGACGACAGCCAGAATCTTGAGATCTTCGACCCCGACGCCACGTGGAAGCGCAAGGAAGTCTATCACTTCGAAGCGCGCGAGCTGCTCGTGCCCATCTACCAGAAAGGCAAGCTCGTCTACAAGCGTCCCGGCATCGAGGAGATCAAAAAATACTGCGCCGAGCAGGTCGATACCCTCTGGGACGAGGTCAAGCGCTTCGATAACCCGCATAACTATTATGTGGACCTCTCGCAGAAGCTCTACGACATCAAGACCGAGCTTTTGAACGAGAAGAACGAGCGCTACGAGAAGAACTGAGGAAAACAAAAAATCAAAAACAGGGAACAGCCAACAGGAGGGGACTGAGACTGCGATGAAGGGATTCCAGATTCAGCAAAAGGGCGAGCGGCGCATTTCTGCGGCGCTGCGGATCATGCTGGTCGTCGTCCTGCTTGCGGTGCAGATCGGCTTTGTTGTCGCCATCTCCTACTTTATGCAGGAGTATCTGGCGCTGGCCTACGGCGTCGTACAGGTCGGCGCGCTGTTCCTTGCGGTGCATATCTACAATGAACCAGGTGAGCTTTCCTATAAGCTCATCTGGTTCATCCTGCTTTTGCTGGCCCCGCCGGTGGGTATGATTCTCTGGTTCCTCTGGGGCGGCGCGGCGCAGAAGCGCCATCTGCCGCAGAACACCAAGCGCTTTCCTGACGAGCCGGAGAGCGTGCGCATGCGCAGTGAGATCGCCGTCGACAAGCTCACGCGCCAGCTGCCCGCTTGGTCGCGCACGGCAAACTACCTCTGCCGCCGCGACTTCCAGCTCTATCAGAATACCTCCGTCACCTATTTTCCGGAGGGGGCGGCGCTGCTGCACGATATCATCGCACGCGCGGCAAAGGCGGAGCGCTTTATTTTCCTTGAATACTTCATTCTGGCCGAGGGGAAGCTCTGGGATGAGCTTGAAAAGATCCTCTGCGCCAAGGCACGCGAGGGCGTTGAGGTCAAGATTATTTTCGACGACTTCGGCAACATCAAGCGCTTTTCCGGCGAGACGATCGACCGTCTGCGCGAGGTGGGCGTCGAGGTATTCATCTTCAACCCCGTGCACGAGTATGTGAACCGCCTGCACTTCAACTACCGCGACCACCGCAAGATCGCCTGCATCGACGGTGACGTCGCCTACACCGGCGGCGTGAACATCGCCGACGAGTACGCCAATATCATCGAGCGCTTCGGCTACTGGAAGGACAGCGGCGTATGTCTTGAAGGCGAGGGCGCCTGGGGCCTGACGGCAAGCTTTATCCGCATGTGTGTGAACCTCGGCGGCGTGATGCACAACGAGCACGACTATTACCGCCCCCATACGCCGGTCAAAAGCGAGGGCTTCTGCCAGCCGTTTACCGACGGACCGCAGAACAACCCCGACAATCCGGCCGAGGATGTGTTCCTCCAGATGATCTCCGGCGCGCGGCGCTTCCTCTATATCACGACGCCGTACTTCATCCCCGATGAGAGCCTGATGCGTGCATTGTGCATCGCGGGCGACGGGGGCGTAGACGTGCGGCTGATGCTGCCGGGCAAGCCTGACCACTGGTACGCCGACTGCGTGGCGGAGTCGTACTTTGGCGAGCTCATCAAACACGGCGTAAAGGTATACCGCTATACCCCTGGCTTTCTGCACGGAAAAAGCATCATGGTCGACCGCGAAGCAGCCTTTGTTGGCTCGGCGAATATGGACTACCGCAGCTTTGAGCTCGACTATGAGTGCGGCGTGATGGTCTACAGCGCGCCGATGATCGAATCGCTGCTCGAGGATATGGATATGATCGTCGACCACAGCCGTCTCGTCACAAAAGAGGAGTGGGCTAAGCGCAGCGTACTGCGCCGCGTGTTCGAGCCGCTGCTGCGCTTGTTTGCCATCTGGATGTGACAGGAAAATGGGGAAGAGGCAGGAATTTTCCAAATTTTGATTTTTTAGAAAATTTCCTGTTGACAAATGCAAAGTTCCTGCTATAATAACATTTGTTCGCTGAACGACACAGCGCGGCGAACAACGCAATATAGCGGGATTGTGTAATGGTAGCACAGCGGACTCTGACTCCGTATGTGAGGGTTCGAATCCTTCTCCCGCTGCCACTGAGAAGTCTGAAACCGTAAGGTTTCGGACTTCTTTTTTCTGTTTGACCCTTTATCTGACCCTTTAACCGTTTTGCAGCTTCTTTCCACAGATGGTGTGCTGCATATAGGCTTCCATTCGATTTGCACTGTCCTGTTTCAGCACCAGTGAAAAAAGGGCAAGGGAAAAGCTCCTCAACGCTTTTCCCTTGCCCTTTTGCATCTGTCATGGTGTACAGCTTAGCACCGGTTATTTGAGTGGCTCCTCGCCGCGGTGCAGATCATTCCAATCGCTGACGAATTCGTCGGGGGTCCAGTCGATGTCATCGTTTTCGGGGTGCGAGATCAGATTGTCGGCCGCGGCGGCGATGGCGGCGGCTTCGCTGCGGGGAAGGGACGA
The DNA here is from genome assembly GCF_000765235.1 of Oscillibacter sp. ER4. Taxonomy (GTDB): domain Bacteria; phylum Bacillota; class Clostridia; order Oscillospirales; family Oscillospiraceae; genus Hominicoprocola; species Hominicoprocola fusiformis. The sequence continues at coordinate 4,775 of NZ_JPJG01000076.1, forward strand.
GAGGTATCTGATGCGGATGTCGCTGACGAGGTCCCAGTAGGCGGCGCGGGCAAAGGCGTCGATATTCGCAGCCTTGATGCCGAGAAGGCCGACGAGAGGCTCCTGCTCGTGGGCATCGTACCGGTCCTGAATCGTCTCGAAAATATCGCCCGCGTCGCCGCCGTATCGGGTCAGCAGAGAAATGAGGTTCGTTTCGGGAAAAAGCTCCTGAAAACGTGCGGAAATGGAATTGGTAGGCATAATGGTTCTCCTTGCAGATTCATTGTGTTATCCATAGTGTCACACAACAGGCCGCAAAAGTCAACATGGATGAAATCATCCGCCGCGCGGGCCGCGATTCTGGTCATGCGGCGGTTGACAGTGCCGGTCCACTCGTGCTATGATACGAAAACCAACAATCATACTATGTTTGTGGATGTAAAAGGCGTAACGCAGACATTTTTCCAACGTCAGGCGAAGGATCGGCGAGAGCCGATAAGAATAGCTTGACGATCAATCTGCTTGAATTTTTCAAAATCGGGGAGAGAGTATGCTCAATCAGTTTTCAAGAACGCAGCTGCTTTTAGGTCAGGATGGCATGGAGCGGCTGTACAACGCCCGCGTAGCCGTGCTCGGCATCGGCGGCGTGGGCGGCTACACGGTGGAGGCGCTGGTGCGCAGCGGCGTCGGCACGCTGGACCTCATCGACGACGACCGGGTGTGCCTGACGAACGTGAACCGCCAGATCTTCGCCACACGCAAGACCGTGGGACAGTACAAGGTGGACGTGGCGGAGGAGCGCATCAAGGAGATCAACCCGAACGCAGTTGTTCACACTTACAAGACGTTTTACGCGCCGCAGACGGCGGATCAATTTGACTTCACGCAGTATGACTACATCGTGGACGCCATCGACACCGTGACCGGCAAGCTGGGGCTCATCGAGCAGGCGCAGAGAGCGGGAACGCCCATCATCAGCAGCATGGGCGCGGGGAACAAGATGGACGCGTCCGCGTTCGAGGTGACGGACATCTACAAGACCTCTGTCTGTTCGCTGGCGAGAGTGATGCGCCGCGAGCTCAAAAAGCGCGGCATCAAGAAGCTAAAAGTTGTCTACTCCAAAGAGCCGCCCATCACGCCGCTGGACGACATATCCATCAGTTGCCGGACACACTGCATCTGCCCACCGGGCACGGCGCACAAGTGCACGCAGCGGCGGCAGGTTCCGGGCAGCAATGCCTTTGTGCCCGCCGCGGTCGGCCTGCTCGTCGCGGGCGAGGTCGTCAAGGACCTGACCGCGTGGGAGAGACCGTTATGATCTATCTTGATTACTCTGCCAACACGCCGGCAGACCCTACCGTGCTGGACGCGTTCTATCAAACGGAGCGGCGCTATATCGGAAACCCCAATTCCACCCACCCCGCAGGGTGGGCAGCGCAGGTGGAAATGGCCCGGGTGACGGACGGCATCGCGGAACTTCTGGGCGCAGCGCCCGAGGAGATCATCTACACCTCCGGCGCGAGCGAACCCAACAACCTTGCGCTCAAGGGCATCGTGCAGGCGTCCCGCCATGTGGGAAAGCACATCATCTCCACGGCGCTGGAGCATTCCTCCGTGGGCGGTGCGCTGTCCGCATTGCAGCAGCAGGGCTGCGAGGTCGACCTCGTGGACATCCGGCGGGACGGCACCATTGATTTGGAACATCTGCGCGAGCTTTTGCGAAAGGACACGGTGCTCGTCGCCATCTGCGTGGTGGACAGCGAACTCGGCACGGTGCAGCCAATCCAAGAGATCGCGGATATTTTGAAAGACTACCCCAACTGCCGCCTCCATGTGGACGCGACGCAGGCCGTGGGGAAGACCAAGCTGGTGCTCTCCGGTGTGGACACAATGAGCATTGCGCCGCACAAGTTTTACGGCCTGAACGGCAGCGGCCTGCTGGTCAAAAAGAAGGACCTTGTCATCGAGCCGCAGATCCACGGCGGCGGCAGCACCACGCCCTATCGCAGCGGTACGCCCGCACTGGGCATGGCGATGTCGATCGAGAAGGCGCTGCGTTTGGCGATCGAAAATCAGAACGAGCGCATCGCACACGTTGCGGCGCTGAATCGTCTGCTGCGCGCGGAGCTTGCGAAGTATCCAAAAGTCCGCTTCAACAGTCCGGAAAACGCCGTGCCGCACATTTTGAATCTGAGCGTCAACGGCGTCAAGGGGACGGCTTTTCAGCAGGAGCTGGGAAAAAATGATGTCTGCGTGTCCGTGAAGTCCGCCTGCTCGGTGGAGGGGACGCCGTCCAAGGCGGTCTACGCGGTGAGCCGCGACCGGAAAAACGCGCTGTCCTCGTGGCGCATCAGCCTCAGCCACCTGACAACAGAGGCGGAAATCGCGGAATTTCTGCAAATTTTTGACCGCTGCTATCGGGAGCTTGCGCAATGAACGCTCCGCCGCGGCGGAAGCTATCAGAGAAGAGGGAGTTATCCATGCCAAGAACGTTAGAGCCCTATCAGATGATCGAGCGGAGCATCATCAAAAAATACCGCGACGAGCTGTGGAAACCGTTTGTCTATGCGGTGAAAAAATATGAACTCATTCAGGCGGGGGACAAGATCGCCGTGTGCATCTCCGGCGGCAAGGACTCGATGCTGATGGCAAAGCTCATGCAGGAGCTTCACCGCCACAGCGACGTGCCGTTTGAGCTGGTGTTCCTCGTCATGGACCCAGGCTACAACGCCATCAACCGCCAGCGCATCGAGGGCAACGCGGCGCTGCTGCACATCCCCATCACGGTATTCGAGACCAATATCTTCGAGGTGGCCAACAGCACGGACAAATCGCCCTGCTACCTCTGCGCCCGCATGCGGCGCGGCCACCTTTACAGCAAGGCCAAGGAGCTCGGCTGCAACAAAATCGCGCTGGGTCATCACTTTAACGATGTGATCGAGACGACAGTGATGGGCATGTTTTACGGCTCGCAGCTGCAGGCCATGCTGCCAAAGCTCCACAGCGACAACTTTGAGGGCATGGAGCTCATCCGCCCGATGTACTGCATCCACGAGGAGAACATCATCGCCTGGCGGCAGTACAACCAGCTCGAGTTTATCCAGTGCGCCTGCCGCTTTACAGAAAACTGCACCATCTGCGACAACGGTGGAGGCGGCTCAAAGCGTCAGGAAATCAAGACCCTGCTGCGCCGCTTAAAGCGGGACAACCCCAACATCGAAAAATCCATCTTCAACAGCATCCACACCGTCGCGCTCGACACCTTCCCCGGCTACAAGACAAAGGGAGAAGTGCACTCGTTTTTGGAGCATTACGACCAATGAGCAGGGGAGAGGGGCGGAAAATTCGGCAAAGGCCGAATTCTCGCCCTCTTTTTATTATTTTGATTTGAAATTCAACGGAGTAACAGCGTTACGACAGCTCGTCCCCGTCCAGCAGGGCCTCTTTCAGCGTGCGCCAGCCGAGCACCGCGCATTTGACGCGCGCGGGCATATGGGCGATATCACGGAGAGCCGAGGCCTCTTCCAAGCTGTCGATCTCGTCTTCCGACGCCTCGCCCTGGATCATTTTCAGGAAGATCTCGCCCATTTTCAGCGCGTCTTCCTTCTTTTTGCCGACGATCATGCCGAGCATGATGTCCGCCGACGCCTGCGAGACGGCGCAGCCGTCGCCGACGAACGCGCCGTCCGCGATCACATCGCCGTCAAGCTTCAGCTTGAGGAAGATGTCGTCGCCGCAGCTCGGGTTGACGCCCTCGAGTACGATGTCGGCGTCCGGAAGGTCGTGCTTGAACTCCGGATGCAGGTTGTGCTCGGTGAGAATTTCATTGTAAAAGCTTCTATTTTCCATAACCCATTCGCTCCCTTAGCGTGGAAATGCTGTCAAGCAGCCGCTCGACCTCGGATTCCTTGTTATAAAACGCGAGGCTTGCCCGCGCGGTGGACGGGTGCTTCAAATAGGCCAGAAGCGGCTGCGCGCAGTGATGGCCTGCGCGGATGGCGACGCCGTCGCTCGCGAGGATCTCACTGATGTCGTGCGGGTGAACACCGTCCACCGTAAAGGTGATGATGCCGCAATGCTCCTCGGGCTTTTCCGAGCCCAGCACGTGGACGTGCGGCATCTCGTCGATCGCGTCCATCGCGCGGCGTGTCAGCGCGACCTCTTGCTGATGCATCGCTGTAAAGCCGATGCTCTTGACATAGTCAATGGCCGCATGCAGGCCCACGGCGTCTGCCGCGTTGACCGTGCCGGCCTCGAACTTGTGCGGGAGCTCGGCGAAGACCGCACCATCGCGGGCGACAGATTCAATCATCTCGCCGCCGGTGAGGAACGGCGGCATGGCGTTCAGCAATTCTTCCCGTCCGTAGAGAACGCCGATGCCCATGGGGCCGTAGACCTTGTGGCCGGAGAAGGCGAAGAAATCCGCGTCCAATGCTTGCACGTCCACCGGAATGTGCGGCGTGCTCTGCGCGCCGTCGACGACCAGCACCGCGCCGGCGCGGTGCGCCAGCGCCGCGAGCTCGCGGATGGGATTCACGCGGCCTAAGACGTTCGAAACGTGTGTGCAGGCGACGATCTTTGTTTTCGGCGTGATGAGGGCTTCGACCTTATTTAAGTCCAGCGTGCCGTCCATTTCGCATTCCATAAATTTGAGCGACGCGCCGGTCTGGCGGCAAACCATCTGCCAGGGGAGAAGGTTGCTGTGGTGCTCCATGATGGAGACGAGCACCTCGTCCCCGGCCTTCACGTGGGAGAGACCGTAGCTGTAAGCCACTAAATTGATGCTCTCGGTGGTGTTGCGGGTAAAGATGATCTCGCGGCTGCTCTTTGCCTTCAGAAAGGACCGAACGGCCTCGCGCGCGTTTTCGTAAGCCTCCGTCGCGGCGATGCTCAGGGGATAGAGGCCGCGGAGCGGGTTGGCGTTCTGACTTTTATAAAACTCCGTTACGGCGTCCAGCACACACTGCGGGCGCTGCGCCGTCGCGGCGTTGTCCAGATACGCAACATCCTGACTCTTGAGCAGAGGGAAGTCGTCCCGATATGCATGCGCCATCTTACAGCACCTCCTCAAGCTCGGAGAGGATCGCGGCCTGCGCCGCTTCATCCTCGATCGTGCGGGCCAGCCGCTCGATGGCGGCGCGGGCCATGATGTTTTCCGCCTCCGCTGCGGAAATGCCGCGGCTTTCAAAGTAGAACAGCGTGTCCTCGTCCAGCTCGCCGATGGTCGCGCCGTGGTTGCCGACGACGTTTTCCTCGGCGCACAGGATCAGCGGCACCGTCTTGTTGACGACGCCGTCGCCCAGCATCAAAACCGTCTCCTGCTCGCTGCCGACGGAGCCCGCGGAGCCCTTCTTAAAGTCGATGGTCCCGCGGAAGATCTTCTGCGCGTCGTCCTTGAGCGCACCGGCGGCATTGATTTCGCTCGTGGTCTTCTGGCCCCAGTGGTTCACGACAAGGTTCATGTCCACGGTCTGCTGTTTCTGGCCCAGATACCCGATGCCCGCCGTGAAGCCCGCGCCATTGCCGTTCAGCTCGAACTGGCCGTCGCTGTACACGTCGCCGCGGCCCAGCAGGACCTGGATCAGCTCTACCTGACCGTTTTCGGCGCACTCGCCGCTCGTTTCCAGACGGAGCAGCGAGTCCTGTGCCGCATTCTGAATCTGCACGAGCCGCACCTTTGCGTCCTTTTCAACGTGGAGCGCCGTGCGCACGAGCAGGCCCTTTTCCGCTCTCAGCGTTTCAAACACCGTGACGGTCTGGCCCGCGGGCGCGTGGATGTCGACCGTCTTCTCGCCGCGCTCGCCAGAGCCAGTGATCTCAAGCCGCTCGGTCTGACCGGCGGCGGTGATTTTCTCTTCGCCCAAATCGTCGGCCTGCCCCCAGGCGATGGCCGTTTCGTTCACACCCAGCCGGTTCCAGGTACGGGTCGGGAGCCGGTTGATCAAAATCGTATCGTTCATATCCAAACTCCTTTCAGCCAATGCTGCCCTTCATCTCGAGCCGGATGAGGTTGTTCATTTCCACCGCGTACTCCACCGGCAGCTCCTTGGAGACATTGTCGGCAAAGCCGCTGACGATCATCGCGCGCGCGTCTTCCTCGCTCATGCCGCGGCTCATCAGATAAAAGACGGCTTCGTTGCTGATCGCGCCGATCTTGGCCTCATGGCCGATGGCCGCGTCCTTCGTGCGGATGTCCATTGCGGGGATGGTGTCGGAACGGGACTCGGAGTCCAGCATCAGCGACTGGCACGACACGGCGGACTTGGCGCCCTTGGCGCCCTTTTCCACGACAACGCTTGAGCGGAATGTGCTGATGCCGCCGCTCTTGCTGATCGAGCGCGTGTTCATATAGGAGCTCGTATTTTTGCCCACATGGACGACCTTTGCGCCGGTATCGAGGTTCTGCCCCGCACCGGCGAACGTAACGCCGGTGAACTCCATGCGGGAATTGTCACCCTTTAAGATGCTCATGGGGTACAGGCAGCCAACATGGGAGCCGAAGGAGCCGGAGATCCACTCGATCGTGCCGCCCTCTTCCACAAGCGCACGCTTGGTATTCAGGTTGTACATGTTCTTCGACCAGTTTTCGATCGTCGAGTAGCGGAGTTTGGCCCCCTTCTTGACGTACAGCTCCACGCAGCCAGCGTGGAGGTTTGCCACGTTGTACTTCGGCGCGGAGCAGCCCTCAATGAAGTGCAGGCTCGCGCCCTCGTCCACGATGATGAGCGTGTGCTCAAACTGGCCGGCGCCCTTGGCATTCAGGCGGAAGTAGGACTGCAGGGGAATGGAGAGGTGTACGCCCTTGGGCACGTACACGAACGAGCCGCCGGACCACACCGCGCCGTGGAGCGCCGCGAACTTGTGATCGTGGGGCGTCACGAGCTTCATGAAGTACTTGCGCACCATGTCGGCATATTCGCCCTTTATGGCGCTCTCCATATCGGTGTAAACCACGCCCTCGGCCGCCACGGAATCCTTGACGTTGTGATAGACAAGCTCGGAGTCGTACTGCGCACCCACACCGGCGAGGGATTTTCTCTCCGCCTGCGGGATGCCAAGGCGCTCGAAGGTCTCCTTGATGTCCTCCGGCACGTCCTTCCAGTCGTTGCGCATCTTGGTGTTCGGGCGAACGTAGGTCGCGATATGATCCATATCAAGGCCCTCAATCGACGGGCCCCAGTTGGGGATCTTCATTTCATTGTAGATCTGGAGGGATTCGAGCCGGAACTGCTGCATCCACACGGGATCGTCCTTCTCAGTGGAGAGCTTTTCGACGATCTCCGGCGTCAGGCCGGATTCCATGCGGTACGCGTCGTTTTCCGCGTCCCGAATGTCGTAGACACTGCGGTCCACATCCTCCACGTAGGTTTTTTCTTTCAAATCTGCCATGTCAAGAGCCTCCCGATTCAGTCTTCCTTCAGGCTGCTGAATCCCTTTTCGTTGATCTCATCCACCAGTTCGGCGCCGCCGTTGCGGACGATGACGCCCTCTTCCATCACGTGGGCCGCGTCCACATGGAGCGCTTCCAGAATGCGCGTGGAGTGGGTGATGATGAGAAGCGAGCCGTGCGTCCGCTCGCGGAACAGGCGCACGCCCTCGCTGACGGTGCGGACTGCGTCGACGTCGAGGCCGGAGTCGGTCTCATCGAGAATCGCGAGCTTGGGCTCGAGCATGAGCATCTGCAAAATTTCGGCCTTTTTCTTCTCGCCGCCGGAGAAGCCCACGTTCAGGTCGCGCTCGGCATAGCTCTCGTCCATGTTCAAAAGCGCCATGGTCTCTTTGAGCTTTTTCTTGAAGTCCCACAGGCGCAGGCGGTCGCCGGTCTTCTGCTCGAGCGCGCTGCGGATGAACGCGCTCAGCGTTACGCCGGGGACCTCCAGCGGGTTCTGGAAGGACAGGAAAATGCCCTTTTTCGCGCGCTCGTTGACGGGGAGCTCCGTGATGTCCTCGCCGTTAAAAATGATCGAACCGCCGGTTACGCTGTAGGTCGGATTGCCGGTGATGGCATAGCCCAGCGTCGACTTGCCGGTGCCGTTGGGGCCCATCAGCACATGGGTCTCATCCTGTCCCACGGCCAGATCCACACCGTGGAGAATTTCCTTTTCCTCGACCCGCACGTGCAGGTTCTGAATCTCTAAAAGTGCCTTACTCATATTGAACCACCTTATCTTCTTTCCGTGCCGTTCAGGACGGCCGGTGTTTTTTCATTGACTCGCATGAATTGCGCCAGCGTATGATTGTCGACATAGCTGTTGATCTGGTCTTCCAGCCCCTGCCAGAAAAGCCGCGCGTCGCAGTCGCAGGAAGCGCCGCAGCCGGAGCCGTCCTCAGACTGGCACGCGATCGGCGACAGATTTCCCTCCACCGCCCGCAGAATTTCACCTACGGGGTAATCCTCGGGGGAGCGGGTCAGGCGGTAGCCGCCCGATTTGCCCACGGCGCTCTCGACCAAGTTCGCACGGCTCAGCGCGGCCATGATGGTCTCCAAGTACTTTTTAGAGAGCTGCTGGCGCTGCGCGACATCGCTCAGGCGGTGCCATTCGCTGCCTCCGTGCTCGGCCATATCCAGCATGACCCGCAAAGCGTAGCGCCCTTTTGTTGAGATCATCATGCGGCATGCCTCCTTGCTCATAATTGCCTACCTTGTAGATAGGAATTTTAACGCTTAATTCCTACTGTGTCAATAGGTGTTTACAAAAAATTTGATTTATGATGATAAAAAGCACTGTGCAGCTGTGACAAATGTCTGCCGCGCAGCGCTTGGACGAGGTCTTCGGCCTGCCGTGCGGCTCGGAGGTGTATGTGCTGAATGACTTTAAGTCCTCTGCCTATGACGCGGTGCGCCTTTTTGAAACGCTGGGCCTCAACCAGTTCCGCTATATCCCGTTTTACCCCGGTGCGAAGGATGATGGCGTTGCGCGCCCGCTTATCACGTTTGGCGAATACGACGATCAATGTCACTATTTGCCGCGGTGCATTGAAAAGATCATCGATGTTGGCATCCGCACTATCGATATCAGCACGATCGTCGAGATCATGCTGCGTCTCGGCCTGCCGGACGAGAAAATGCATCAGGTCACGGCGAAGTATGTGAAGGATCTGATCGCGCTCACGCGGGAGATCAACCACCTCAACCACAACAACGAATCCATGCGCCGCGAGATGGAGACGGTCGTGCAGACGGTGGACGAGGGGATCATCACGCTGGATGCCCGCGACAATGTCCTCGTCTTCAACGCGGCAGCGGACTCTACGATTATTATGGAAAGAGGCTTGCGATCTCGCTTTCCGAGGTCAGATTGAATGAGGAACATGCGGAAAAGGTCTATGGCAATACCGCACAGAAAAGATGCGGAATAAAGGCAAGTGTGGTAAAATATAGGCATGGATAAGCAAGTAAGCCTGTCTGGCCTGAGCGATG
>NZ_JPJG01000077.1 GCF_000765235.1 Oscillibacter sp. ER4
ATGAAAGAAGTAACATTAAAAGCAGAGAAAGCCGAAACGGTTTTCCTGCTTTATTTTTTTATTCAGAGCGGCGAAAGGAGGCTTGAAAATGGACGGATATTCGTATTTGACGTTCGATCAGCGCCGCGAAATCGAAGCGCTATACAGCGACGGCGACAGAGTGGTGGACATTGCCGCGAAGATCGGAAGAAGCGTTGCCGCTATTTACGAAGAGCTTAAACGCGGGTACACGGGAGAGCTTGACGAAAACAAGCGTCCTGTATATAGCGCCGATCTTGCACAGACGACGGCACAAGAAAACATTAGGCGCAGGGGCAACAGACGCGCAGCAAATCAGTAATGGAAGGACGGCTATTCAATATGAGCAAAACAAACTTTGAAGCAATCACGGCGGGCGTGCAAGGGCTGGGGCGGTTCTTGCGTTCTCTTCCGATCATCGAAGCGCCGTGGGACACGGAATTTCAAAAGCGATATTGTAGCGGGTGCGCGGCGGAGAATTGCGACGCTTGCCCGAATGAGCGCTTCCGGAACAATCCGGAATGGTGGCTATCCCTTGAAGCGGATAGCGGGGTGGCGTTGTGAAGAGGAAACAAAGACGGATCGCGGCGGCGCTTTCAATAGTGATTGTCGCGATCCCGCTTGCCGCCTTTATGCCGTGGAGCGGGACAGCGGAAGCGGAACGATATTCGGGAGAGCCTACGCCGATTATATCCCCTTCCCCGCTTTTGACGCTTGCGCCGGAGCCGGAAGAACAGGAATACATACCGGACGCGGCGGAGGTTGAAGCACTTGCGAAAATGCTTTACGGAGAAGCGCGCGGGATCGCTTCGGATATGGAAAAAGCCGCGTGCGTTTGGTGTGTACTGAACCGCGTTGACGATCCCCGTTTTCCGGATACCGTGCTGGAGGTTTTGGAAGCGCCGTATCAGTTCGCCGGATATTCGGCGGATTATCCCGTTCTTCCGGAGCTTGCAACGCTGGCGGCTGACGTTCTGATCCGCTATCACGCGGAGCGGGACGGAGGAACAAACGTCGGACGCGTCCTTCCGGTTGAATATCTGTATTTCACGGGCGACGGGCGGAACAATCATTTCACGATCGGCTGGAAAGACGCTGAAACGTGGGATTGGTGCTTGCAAAATCCCTATAACGATTAGAGAGGGGCGCGGATATGGGCGAAATGATATGCGTTTGTAGAGAAATCGACAAGTACACGGGAGAAATTGCCGTTTATCCGATCAAAGCGGAAGTAACGGATCGCCTTCTTTTCTGTCTTGGGCTTCGGCAAAGGGCAAATCCGGAATTGAAGTATTTCGTAACGCTTGCAGAAAACTACGACGCAAACGAAGAAACGATATTGAAGCAGTTGTGCCGGAAGCAGATTACGGATCGGCTTCTTGCGGTTTTGAATTTAGTTCAGCTTTGAAGAAAGGGGCGGCGAACAATGGCAAAAGAAAAGAAGCAGGACAGCGGCTGGCAGTTTCCGAAGGCGCTTGAAATTGTGAAGTGCAAAGAGGGCAACAAAGAATTTATGAAGGAACGCCCAGCGCGGCGACCGTTCGGGAACACGGTTCTTATTTGCGAGTATCCGCTGGACGGCGACGCAATGCAGGAACCTAACGCGCGAATGATTACGTGGAGGCTTGCAAAACGGGCGGCGCGGGATTTCTTGCGCGTATCCTTTATGACTTCGGCGATCGTAACGGCGGCGAAGGCGGACAAGCCCTTCACCGTCGTTCGGGTTTACGGCAGATATTAAGCAGAAAGGGGCTATTCAATATGCTTTCAAAGAAAATAACGTGCGGCGTTTGCGGATACCGTATAACGCCAAAGAAGGAAGAAATCTACGTTGCAGAGGAACCGCGCGCGTTTGTGGACGCGCTGACAAAACCACCTACACGGTTTAACGCTATGGATTGCCCGCGTTGCGGTTGTCAGATTATGCTGGCGGTTCGCGTTGACCGTGTAAACGTTCCGGAGCGGAACGACGCAGACGAAAGCGAGGTGGCAAAAGATGAAGATTAAAAATATCGCGGCGATCTGCAAGAAGAACAAATACGCCGTTATTTATGAGCGGTACGGCGAAAGTGGCGGCGTTATTCAGTACATAGGCGACGGCGCGGCGGCTTATCCGGTAACAGGGCTTCCGAAGCTGGATAAAGAAAGCCTTTTAACGATCTTCGACGTTCCAGAAAAACAGCGGGAAGATTGGTTTGTTCAAGTAGCGGGCATTCCTTCGAAAATCAGCTTCGAGGACACGGACGCAAACGAAAAGCCCGTCGAGCGGGAAGCAATTTCGATCGCCTATTCCGGAAAGACTTTGAAGCCGTTGCAGACGCGGCGCGGGCTTGTGTTCATCGAAAGCCGCTATCTTTCGCCCGTATCCGATATTTTAGACGTGCTGGAGCTTTACGAGCGGATCACGCCGCGCGGAACGCCCTACATCGTAGCGAAAGCGGGCTTCCTGCTTCAAGCAGTGATTACGCCATATGACGTAATTAGCCAGCAGTTCGTCGATAACTTGAAGAGGCTTACGGAACAATGCGTTCTTTCCCTTGACCTTCGGGATCGGGAGAAAGCGCTGGCACACGCCGCAGAGCCGGAACAATATTCCTTGAATGTCGATCCCGCTACGGGTGAGATTGTCGAGGGTGAAAGCGAGGTGGCGGACAATGAATAAAATGACGATCCGCGTTATCTTGAAGAGCGGTTCGGAATTCGCTATCAAGTGCGACAAGTTCACGATCAAGCAAAACGGCTTCGGACAGGCGACCGGATACAACATTGAAGGGATCACGGAAAACAAGCCCGTCTATCTGGACTTTGAACAGGTTGCGGCGATTGTCCGCCTCTATTCCGATGAAAAGGAGGCTGGCGGCGGTGAATAGTGCGCTTCTATCTTCAAAGAAAATGGACTGGTGTACGCCACAAGACTTCTTCGACCGTCTGAACGAGGAATTCGGCTTCGTGCTTGACGCGGCGGCGACCGACAAAACAGCAAAATGCCCGCTTTACTATACGCCGGAAACGGACGGGCTTTCGCAAAGCTGGGATCGCGGCGGCGCGGTTTTCTGCAATCCGCCTTATGGACGCGAGATCGGAAAGTGGGTAAAGAAGGCATACGAAGAAGCGATCGGGGGGGGG
>NZ_JPJG01000078.1 GCF_000765235.1 Oscillibacter sp. ER4
ATAACTTGCGCTCCTTTCTTCGGTTTTAGGTTGTGTGTTCTAAGAGACTTCCCAACCGCTTGATTAAGAAGTCTTTTAGAGCATACAACACCAGCCGCCAGCTTGTATTTGCGGTATTGCTTGACCGCAAAGTGGTCAGGATCGCGGGCTTCCAGCTCATCGAACATGACATCCACAGGGTTCTTGAAGGTCTCATCGTCCTCTCTGGCTTCCGAGGCATTGATCATTTCGAGCAGAGTAGTAAAGTTTTTCTCGTGGTCTGGTGCTTCGTACCAGATGTAGCCGATGAGAGCTGTGTAGTAGAGCTTTTCTGCCTTGACCCAGAAATCTTCGCCAGACTTATCGCCATCTCCCTTCGTGTTGACGATGATCGTATTGACCAGCTTGAGGATGTCCTTCTCGCTGCGGATGTAGCTGAAAGGGTTGTAGTGCATGGATTTCCGGAAGTTGATGGTGTTCAGCGACTTGATGACGTAGCCGCCCTTTTCAAGCATTTTGCCGCACTCCACCAGCACCGTACCCTTCGGGTCAGTCACAACATAGCTGCTGTGCATCTGCATCAGGTTTGGCTTCACGAAAAAGCGCGTCTTACCTGAGCCGGAACCGCCGATGACAAGGATATTTTTGTTGCGGGCGTATTTCGGCTGCTTTGGACGGCTGTTCATGGTCAAGAACTCCGTCTGCGTCAAGATGACGTTGTTCGAGAACTCCGGGTCCATGTACGGCTTGATGTCCTCCGGCTTCCCCCATCGTGCAGATCCGTATTCTTCGCCCTGCCGGAACTTCTTGCGGTTCTTACCCTTGACATAGACCGCCAGCTTGAGCAGCACACCGGCAACCAGACCGACGAGCAGATCAACGGGATGAAAGCTGGGAAGCGGATTTGCAAAGGCAGTGCCGAACACGGCAAAGCCGTTTGTCAGCTTGTCGATGAACTCCGTGCCGGGAGCGAGACGAAACACGGCGGCGATCTTATCCGCAAAGTAGAAGGCGAAGACATACGGTAGGTTCAGAAGAACGAGCTTCTTCACATCGGGTTTGTTCACAGCTCCACACCCCGATCCTTGGTCTTGACCTTGACCTTCTCCTTATGCTGCGCCTTGCTCTGAACTTTCTCCTGATCCAGCTTGTGCCGGATGGACGGCTGTTCCTTCTGCTTGACGGTTTTAGCGGAGAACTCCTTGAAAGCGGCGGTCATGACATCAACGTCGCGCCCTTTGAAGAAGACAAGGTAGCTGGGCGGTTCTACGGAAACGTCCTTCTTGAGCGCAAAGTCCAGACCGTATTTGCTGGCAGTCCGCTCAAAGGATTTGATGTTGCCGTCCGTCACTTCGATGTTGGAGATAGCGGCATTCTGGCTCATCAGATGCTTGATGGACTGCTTGCCGCGATAGGTTTTTGGCTGCTGCATCTGCTTCTGCGCCTTCTCGATCTCCTGCACGAACTTGTCCAGTGCCTTTTTCAGCACCTCGGCTGAGATTTTGCCGCCCTTGATCATGATTGCAACAACTTTAGTGTTGACTTCATCCTGCATTGCTGCGTTTACCTCCTTTCCTTGGAATGATTATGGGGACTGCTGCCGAAGCTAAGGCGGCACAATCCGGCGATAGATGCTTTTCATTTACACTGTCCTCCTTTCCGAGCATTGCTCACGATGGTATTCATTAAAGAGTGTCTTCACAAAGGCTATAATCGTAGGTCTTCGGCTTCTTTGACCCTGCCGATCTGTCCTGCCCGTAGAAATCATGGTTGACAAGCGCAGAGTAGTAATTGTCTATCGTCAGAGAGGCGTTATACAGAGCGGTCAACAGGTACGCCCGGATATTACGGATGTCTGACGGGTTCTTGTTCATTGCTTCCAGAACGTACTCAATGTGGCTGCTATTCAGCTTGAGAAAGCGGGACTTTACCACTTGCTGCGGCATATCCTCGCCATTGATGCGGATAGTCGGCGCGGTGGAACAGACGGCATCCAGCATGATGTCCATGATCTCCCGGAACCGATCTTTATCGAACTTCGGATCCTGACAGAGAATGTCGTAGTCAAGATTCTCTTTGATAATCTCTTCATACTCGCTTCGCTCATCCATCCTGTCCATCCCATCAAGATTGATGGATTGATAGTTCTTTGAGAGAGTATTTCTTTCTTGGTTAATTACTTGATCAGTATTTATTTGTGCGGACTTATCCCCGCGTGGATTATCCACATCTGGCTTCTCCACACATGGATTTTCCGTGTGTGGCTTTTCCCGTTCTGGTGTAGACTCCTGCGGCTCTTCGTATATCTCAAAGATTGTGTTGCTCATCCTGCCTTTACCGTCTCTCTGCCGGTGCCGGACAAGGTAGCCGTGCTTTTCAAGCTCACGGAGCGCGGAGAGAATGGCATCCGGACCTTCCTTGCAGATTGCAGAAAGTCCCTTGGTTGAGAACTTCCAGCCATCATTAAACGAGAGCATCTTTGAGAGAAGACCGACTGCCTTGAGTGACAGGCTCTTGTCTCGAAGGTGGAAGTTCGCCATGACCGTATAGCCACGATTCTTGTTTACGCGATAGACTGCCACAGAAATCACCTTGCCATCTTGGAAAGCAGCTCTTCGCCGCACTTTTTCTGGAACTTCATTCGGATGACATCCTTGCCCTTCGGCGTGAAGTAGGTCTGAGAACCGGTGTAGCAGTACGTCACAAAATCGCGGACGATAAACAGTCCGGCATTGCTGTCCTTGTTGTAGGGAAGAAGCTGACCGGAGGGAGATCGGAACAGGTACTTCTCCCTGAGAAGAAACTGGACGAACTTGCGCTCCGGGATTTTCAGTTCCTTCGCCGTCGTTCGGATATTGGTGCAGTCATCCGGATTGATGAAGGCGTCGTAGTAATCGGCTTTGGGCTTTGCCGTGTTCAGCTCACACTCAAGAGCCTTTACGCGATTCTTTTCCAGAATCAACGCCTGAGCAAACTCCACAATGACCGCTGGTTCCTTCTGAATACGTTCCAGAAGGGAGTCCGTCATGTAGCCGCCGGTCTTGCGGATCATGGGGATGACATCATGTGTGATCCAGCGTTTGAAGGCTTTGGCTTCGGGCTTACGGCTGCTCAGAATAAGCGTGTAAAGTCCAGGTTCGTTCACCACCGTCATGTTGGGATTGCCTCGTTTATTACCCTCATTTGAAATGAGGGTAATCATCTTCTCGTCCGCATCCAGCCGTGAAATGGCTTGTGACGAATTGCCGATCTCCAAAGCCCTGCACACGTCTATCGCCACAAACCACGGCTCGTTTTCAATCAGGGCTGTTCGGATTTCTCCAAACTGTTCATTCTTGAAGACTTCGATTTTGTTATCCATGATTGACTTCCTTTCCGGCAGCAGATGTGCCACTTTGGTTTTTGAGGGTAGAAACGGGATTGCAGCAGTAGGGACACTCTGCAAACACGCAGGACTGATATTTCCAGAAGGGGCGATGAAAGCGGCAACTTCGGCACTCAGGGAGAATGCCATCCGCGCCGCTGTCAAAATGCTCAAAGCCGGGTGTGGTCTGCATCAGCAATTCCAGTGCTTGCGGATCACCGGCTGTCATGCGTTTCATGCTTAAAAACTCCTTTCTTTCGCCGCATCGCCAGCAAATACTCCGGCTTTTGGGCAACAAAAAAAGAGGGTTTGCTTCTTACTCCAAATTGGAGAAGAAACAAACCCTCTTCGTTTACGATGTAGTTCAGATGATTTCTCGGATGGTATGAATGATACCGAGCAGCAGCCCGATGAAGAAGGCGAGTCCTCCGATGAGACCGCCTATGATTAAGTTCAATGCGAAAATGCCGACTGAGCCGGAGATGCCGTAACCGCTTGGAACGAGCCAGAGGCACATCCTCCGGATGCCGAATGGCAAGCCGACGCAGATCCACATTAGGAAGTAGTCGCATACGCCGTCAGGCATATAGATCGGCTTGAGAAATGACGCGAGGCAGAACGCAAGCGCGATTGGAAGCACAACTTCCTTCAAGAAGACTTTGATAGCACCCACTATATCCTCCTTCTGCCGGAAGTGTGCAGCGGCACCCTCCGGCTTGCTTGATTATTGTGAAAGTCCTTTGTTTTCGGTCAAAAAAAGAAGGGACTAAGCCAGAATGCCTTGGTTTTCAAGGTCTTTCTGATTTAGTCCTATTATCGCACAATAATCCTTCGTGATGACTGTGCCGATCTTCCCTTCTTCCACCAGCGCCATCATGCGCTGCCAATCCGGTCTTTGAAAGTTTGCGCCTGTGTAACCGTCATCTACAAAGAACTCCGTATTGTGGAAGCTGTGTTCCTTTGCATATCGGCTGAGATAGGCTTTTTGATTCACAATGCTGTTACTGTCGCCCTGTGATTCATCGTCACGGGACAGGCGGCAATACAGCGCGGTAATTTTGTCAGACTGCTTCATAGTAGATTCCTCCATCATCTGAGGACAGTCTGCCAAGACAAGGTTGCTGTTGGTCACGATCACACACTCCCTTCGGAGTCGATCAGCTTCACCGCCTTTTCAGGAAGGGCGTGCGTTCCGTCAAAACTGGCAGTAAAGCGGTAGATGGTGTTTCCTTCTTTCAGGCGTACCGTGATCTGCGGTAACTCCCGCCAGAGAGGAACGGGGGCACTGCGGCTGCCGTCCGATTCCACTTGGACGTTACGTTTCTTGTTATCCATTTGCACCTTCCTTTTCATTCAGATTTCCGAGCATTGCCGCATGAATCTCCCGGAGCAAAGTGCGTGATATGACCTATTGTTATTCAGTATATCACGATAATTTCCGGGATTCCACTGGGCAATGTACCGGGATTCACAGGAGAATTACAGGCAGTTCGCCGGGTCGCACAGCCGTCCGTGCCAGTCAAGGAGTCGGCTTTGCCTCGCTGCGCGTCCTTGACAGGCTCGTTCGCCTGTGCAAGCCGGTAATCAAGGCGGCGATGCCGCCATTTGCCAATGAAAATCAGCTGCGTTCCAAGACTTTTTTAATCTCTTGGCCTAATTATAACAAGAACAAACGTTCGAGTCAATGCGATTATGAGAGGAAGAGCAAGCACAGCAAGTGTAGCTACACTTGCGAAAAACGGCGTGGGTTGACCGGGATTTTCTTGCAGTGCAGCAAGCAAATCCGGTGAGTACCCACACCGAAAAACAGAGCGTTCCGGCTGACCGCTGAAACGCCCTGTTTTCATTTTTGGGATAGTCCCAAGCCCTTAGAGAAGAGCACTTGAAATGATTTACCCATTGTGAAACCGGTTTTGTTTTGCTACAATGAATTTAAATAATGATTGCGCAGAGGTGAGTATCATGCCCCTTATCATTGTTCGCAATGACATCACGAAAATGAGCGTGGACGCCATCGTCAACGCGGCGAAGGAATCCCTGCTGGGCGGAGGCGGCGTGGATGGCTGCATCCACCGCGCGGCGGGACCGGAGCTGCTCCAAGAGTGCCGGACGCTGGGCGGCTGCCGGACCGGCGAGGCCAAGCTCACCGGCGCGTACCGTCTGCCGTGCAAATATGTGATCCACACAGTCGGCCCCGTGTGGAACGGCGGTAAGTACGGCGAGCGGGAACAACTCGCCTCCTGCTATCGCACCAGCCTTGCGCTGGCGAAGGAGCACGGCTGTGAGACGGTGGCATTTCCGCTGATCTCCTCCGGCGTTTTTGGCTATCCCAAGGATCAGTCGCTCCGCGTGGCGGTGGACACCATCAGCGAGTTTTTGGCTGAAAACGACATGACGGTGTATATCGTCATTTTCAGCCGCGCGGCGTATGCGATCGGCAACAAGCTGTTCGCGGATATCGCCGCCTACATCGACGACCACTATGTGGATGCCCACACCGATTCCCGACGGGAGCGGATGCGCCGGATGGGCGTCGTTGAAAGCCGGATGCTGACCGCCTACGAGGACGCGCCCATGGCGACCTCCGGGCTGGACGAGGCGCTGGCGCATCTGGACGCCGGATTTTCGGAGACGCTATTGAAGCTCATCGACCGCAGCGGAAAAAAGGATGCCGAGGTTTACAAGAAGGCCAACGTGGATCGCAAGCTGTTCTCAAAAATCCGCAATAACCCGGACTACAAGCCCTCCAAGCCCACGGCGGTGGCCTTCGCCATCGCGCTGGAACTGAGCCTGCCGGAGACCTGCGACCTCATCGCCCGCGCGGGCTACGCCCTCAGCCCCAGCAGCAAGTTTGACGTCATCATCGAGTATTTCATCATGCAGCGGGACTACGATATTTTCAAGATCAACGAGGCGTTGTTCGCCTTCGACCAGAGTTTGTTGGGAGCGTGAAAATAATGAATAATCAAATGGATTGGGATTTCTTCTTTCGGCAGTTGACTGCCGGCATGAACATAGATGAAACCTGCTTTTATTTCAGTGATGACCCCAATGAGGAAGAACATTATCTCGGCTACTTACCACAGTACGACAAGCCGTACTGGGTAGGTTATTGTGATATTGTGGGTGGGTGCGATTTTAAAACTGCGGAGGAGATGGTCAATGCACCAATATTTGACGGGAAAAGTCTTAAGGACCGCTGGAGCTGTGTTGTAATTTGCAGCATTGAGGGCCTCAGCTACGAAGATTGGTTGGAATATTTTGAGCATGAGCCGGTGAATCCTCAAAGTGATGAAATTATTGAATAGAACAGGAGCGTGAACCATGACTTTTATCTGCTACCCCAAATGCACCACCTGCCAGAAGGCGCAGAAGTGGCTGGACGAGAACGGCATTTCCTATACATTCCGAGACATCAAAATGGAAAATCCTACTTACAACGAGCTGACCGCATGGCATGAGTGTAGCGGTCTGCCGCTGAAAAGGTTTTTTAACACCAGCGGCCTGCTATACAAATCTATGGGGCTAAAGGACAAGTTGCCCCAAATGAGCGAGGACGAGATGCTGAAGCTCCTTGCGGCAGACGGGATGCTGGTCAAGCGCCCGCTGCTGGTGGGAAATGACTTCGTGCTGGTTGGCTTCAAGGAAACCGAGTGGGGGAGCCATCTAAAAAAATAAAGAAGAGGTGAAGCATCATGGATGTGCAACGGGCAAAAGAACTGCTGACGGTTTTGGCGGACGGCGTTGACCCCTTGACGGGGGAGGTGCTGCCGGATGACCACGTGTGCAACAAAGGGGAGATCGTGCGGGCACTGCACTGCGCCGTAGAGGAACTATCTCGCAGACGGGAAAAAACGCTGCCCGAAAGCAACGGAAAACCTTGGACGAAGGAACTGGACGACGAGCTATGCCGATTGTTCGACGGCGGTATGAAAAAGAAAGACCTCTGTACGCACTTTGGCCGCACCTCCGGCGCGATCAAGTCCCGGCTGGCGAAGCTGAGGAAGCTGTAAAATGTAACATAAATGTCGCCCCACAGGCGACCAAACCCTCCTTCGGATGCGCTACAATGTGAGCGTAATCAAACGAAGGAGGGCTTTTTTATGACGGAATTGGTTTTTATTTTGGATCGCAGCGGCTCTATGTCTGGGCTGGAGGCGGACACCATCGGTGGCTTCAACTCCATGATCGCACAGCAGAAGAAGGAGGCGGGCGAGGCGGTGGTCTCCACGGTGCTTTTCGCCAACGACAGCACGGTCATCCATGACCGTCTGCCGCTGGGCGAAGTGCCGCCTCTGACGGAAAAGGAGTATTTCACCTGCGGCTGCACGGCGCTTTTGGACGCCGTGGGCGGTGCCATCCACCACATCGGCAACATTCACAAGTACGCCCGCCGGGAGGATGTGCCGGAGAAGACGATGTTCATCATCACCACCGACGGCTACGAAAACGCCAGCCACCGATACGATTACGAGCGTGTGCGCCGCATGATTGAACGGCAGAAGGAGAAGTACGGCTGGGAGTTTTTGTTCCTCGGCGCAAACATTGACGCGGCCAAGGAGGCGGCACGTTTCGGCATCGGTGCGGATCGCTCGGTGAACTACAAGTGCGACGAGGCGGGCACAGCGCTCAATTACGAGGTCATCAGCGAGGCCGTGTGCAGCGTCCGCGCCGCCCGGCCGCTCAGCGCAGACTGGAAGCGCCGCATCGACGAGGACGTGCAGAAAAGAGGGAGGTAAGCGTATGTACGGAGCGATTCTGGGCGACATCGTGGGCAGCCCCTACGAGTTCGACTGCAACAACTATAAGGCGAAGGATTTCCCCCTGTTCAGCCGCCGTTCCGACTTCACCGACGACACGGTGATGACGCTGGCGGTGGCGAAGGCGCTGCTCAGCAGCCGTGGGCAAGACGATACCGCCATCAAAGCGGCGCTGGTGCGAGAGATGCAGCGACTGGGCCGCATCTATCCCGACAGGGGTTACGGTGCGCGGTTTAGCCGTTGGTTGTATGCGGATGCTCCACAGCCCTACCACAGCTATGGCAATGGAAGCGCTATGCGAGTTTCTCCTGCCGCATGGCTGGCGAAGGACATGGCAGAATCGCTGCATCTGGCGCGGCTCACCGCCGAGGTGACCCACGACCATCCGGAGGGCATCAAGGGCGCACAGGCTGTCGCTGCGGCGATTTTCCTCGCCCGCACCGGTCACGACAAAGCGGAAATCAAAGCGTATGTGGAGCGCGAATTCGGCTACGACCTCAGCCGAACCTGCGACGAAATTCGTCCCACCTACCATCATGTAGAGAGCTGCCAGGAAACCGTGCCGCAGGCAATCACCGCGTTTTTGGAGAGCCGCGATTTTGAAGACGCTCTGCGCACGGCGGTGTCCCTCGGCGGCGACAGCGACACCCTCGCCGCCATCACCGGCAGCATCGCTGAGGCATTCTACGGCGTACCGGAGGAACTGCGGCAGGAGTGCCGCAAACGCCTGACACCGAAGCTGGCGGCGATCCTGCGCCGGTGGGAAAGCGCGCTTTACAACGAAAAAATCTGTGGTAGAATTTGAAATGGAGAACAAAATAAGGAGGGGCTTCCATGGCAATTTTGAACTTTTCCGATGTGCTTAAAAATGTAGGGCTTGACCCGAAAGATGTCAAGCTGATCCGGCATGCATTATCTGACGAACGTTTCAGAGAATGTTATAAAGCTGGTATGGCGCATGAATATACACAGCACCAAAAAGACGGGTTCAGCAAAGGATATTCCTACTGGATCACATTCATCAGCGATGGCGGTACATACGCGAGACTGCACTCTTGTTATCGTGTCAATGGTTCTGTGCCTGATACACCGGATGTATGCCCTGCCGGATTACCTGACTGTGAAGCCATGGAATACCGTGGCGAAATGGCGTTTTTTGATTTGCAATATGTGGATTTGCTGAAAGAGTACGAGGGAAAGCTGGTGATTGACTGGGGCGGGTCAGCTCGGATGTGGCATCAAAAAGCTACCACCGAAAAGCCCATCGTGGCAATTGAGTCAAAGAACCAGAAGCCTTTTGTGGGATTTGAAAATCTTATTCTATCCTTCGATGAACTAAAAGAAGTTGTCGAAAACGATACGGACTATGAGCTGTGGCAGGCGGCCATGGCTGCGGTCAATGCGGTCTATCTGATTGTGGACACCAAGGCGGGAGACAGATATGTCGGCTCGACCTATGGCTATGACGGCCTACTGGGGCGTTGGTCTGTCTACGTCGCTACGGGCGGTCACGGAAACAACAAGGGAATGATCAGCCACTTGAAGTCTGTAAATCATAGTTGCCACGATTTGCAGTTTTCAGTGTTGCAGGTTTTGTCCAAGGCACTTCCAGACAATCAAATCATTGATGCAGAGGCCCTTTGGAAGAAAAAGCTGCTGACCTATGAACCATTCGGAATGAATCAGAACTAATCTTCCTTGCAGTATCCTCTGGATAATATATAGCTCTCATTTTCCTTTGGCAAAGCGACTGTTTCAGCCCGCTTTTCAAGTAGGGCGGCAAATCCCATCAAGCGCCCTCCGGAAAGACGCGTGACGGCAAAAAATCAGCCATAATCAACCTTTAAAACAGCAAAAAAGCAAAGGGGCATGTGTCTGAACGGCACATACCCCTTTTTGTCAGCAACCCTTGTCCGGCAACTGCCATATTATTTGTTTCGTGAAACCTGTTTTATGGACAGCTACCCGCGGCGCTCCTTTTTTTTCACAGCAGCATCAGAACAACGCCGTACACGACGCTTGCGAGCGTGCCGAACACGATGACTGGCCCCGCGACGACGAACATCTTTGACGCCATACCGGTGATGAAGCCCTCTGGTTGTGTCAAGATAGACATACACTTTTCTCTGAGAAATTACGGCAGCCCACTTTTCAGTGGGCCGCCTTTGCATCGGGATACTGTTTGGACTAAACAATCATATTCACTCCCGATTGACACAATTATACCTATGAATGGGGTGCGCGGTTAAATCAATTCTCGTCAGGAAAGTTGATCTTTATCGCCATGTCCCCTACTCTGACACAATATGGGTTTTTGACTTGACGCAGATAGCTAAACCATCTGTCAATGGGTGGCAGTTCCTCATCGATTTTGATCGTCCGAATATCAACAAGTTGAGATTTATCTACGGTTCTGATATCGACCTTCCGCATGGCCTCCCATTGCCGTCCTTCTTCGTGATCCTACTGGTCATGAACCTGCTCAGGGGTATCCTGAAAGGCAAGTATGCACAGGCTGTTCTGCAGGGATTGAAGCCCTGTATGATCGGCATTATCCTGGCCACCGGCGTCTATATGACGCTGCACAACTGCTTTCCTCTGGTGCAAGGTGCCAAAGCGGACTTGCGGGCACTGCTGATCGTGGTGGTATTGGCTGCCTGTATGGCGATGTATCGTACTCTCAAAAAGAAAAAACTCTCGCCCATCCTGCTGATCATCGCCTCGGCTATGCTTGGGATTCTCATTTACTAAAGAATAACCCCTTCTCATGTTCCTGTTGAACTGCACCCCATTTGTTAGACAGTATGGTATACTATCTAACAAGTGGGGTGTTTTGCTATGCCAAAAGGAGTACCAAACAAACGATAT
>NZ_JPJG01000079.1 GCF_000765235.1 Oscillibacter sp. ER4
GAGGAGCTGTCGAAAAACGCGGGCGAGGCCGCAAGCGAGGCCGAGACCCTGCGCGGGCGCGAAGCGCTTGCCCTGTCCGCCGCGGCGGACAGCCGCGCCGAGGTCGCGGCCCTGCGCTCGACGCTTTCGGAAATGGACGAGCGCGAGAGCGCCATTGCCGCCGAGCAAGAGAGCGGGGAGGCCCAGCTTTCCGACACGCGCAAAAGCGCCGCGGAGAACCGCAAGGCGCTCGAGACCGCGCAGGAGGAGGCCGACGCCATCCGCAATATCATCGCAGGCCATACGATGAAGATGCAGGGGCGCGTCGAGCGCGAGAAGGAGACGGGCGAAAAGCACGTTTCCCTCACGATGGAAATGAACAATTTAGACTCCCGCATCCGCCTGCTCAGCGAGATGGAAAAGGAGTACGAGGGCTTCAACAAGGCGGTGCGCACGGTCATGCAGGCGTCGGAGCGCAAGGCGCTGCGCGGCGTGCGCGGGCCGGTCGCCAATTTGATGAAGGTCGATAAAAAATATGCTGTCGCGATCGAGATCGCGCTCGGCGCGGGATTGCAGAACATTGTCGTTGAGCGTGAGGAGGACGCGAAGAGCGCCATCCAACTCTTAAAGCAGCGCGACGGCGGACGCGCGACGTTCCTGCCGCTCTCGTCGATCCGCGGCGAGGCGTTGCGCGATGCGCGCGTGCAGAACGAGTACGGCTACGTCGGCCTTGCAAGCGAGCTGGTGGAATACGACCGCGAATATGACGGCATTTTCAAAAACCTGCTCGGCCGCACGGTCGTGGTCGAAGACCTCGACTGTGGTATCACGATCTCGCGCCGGTTTTCGAACGCGTTCCGCATCGTGACGCTCGACGGTCAGGTCCTGAACCGCGGCGGCTCGATGACGGGCGGCTCGATCTCTCGCAGCGCAGGCATTCTGAGCCGCGCAGGCGAGCTGCGCGAGCTGACGGCGCGGCGCGGCAGCCTTGCCGAAAAGCTCGACCTTGCCGCCAAGGCCGCCGAGGACGCCAAGCGCGAGCTTGCCAAAGCGCGCTACGAGCTGGAGGTCGCACAGGGCCAGCAGCGCGCGGCGGAGGACGCCGTGCTCAAATTGCAGGGCGATAAAAATCATTATGACTTATTGCTCTCGTCGCTGCGCGAGCGGCTCGAGAGTTTGGATACCGAGCGCGAGACCATCGCGCGCCGCCGCGGCGAAGTGAAGCGCGTGGCGGAGGAAAAGGAAGCGCTCGCGCTTTCGCAGGAGAAGGAAGCGGGCGAGTTGCGTGCACAGGCGGAAAAGAGCCTTTCCGGCCAGAGCGAGCTGCTGCGTTCGACCTCGCGCCTCGGCAACGAAATCGCCGAGAAGAAGAGTGCGCTCGCAGGCTATGCCGCCGAGCGCGAAACGACGGAAAAGTCGCTCACGAGCTTGGAGGGCCTGCGCGCCCAGATGCAGGGCGACGAGCAGAGCAGAAAAGCGCTCATCGAGCAGTACAGGGCCGCGAGCGAGCAGTCGCAGCGCGAGATCGGCACACATGAGACTGAGATCGCCGCGCTGAGCGGCAAAATGACGGAAAAGCGCGCCGAGCTCGAAGCGCTTTCCAAAGTGAAACTCGCACTTGAAGCCGAGCGCAGCCAGAGCGACCGCCGCGGCCGCGAGCTCAACGAAAACGTGCTCAATGTCGAGCGCAGCGTCAGCAAGCTTGAACAGAAGCGCGCGACGAGCGCGATGGAGGAGCAGGAGATCCTCGACAAGCTGTGGGAAAACTACGAGCTGTCGCACTCCGCCGCGCAGGAGCAGCGCATTGAATTAGAGAGCGTCGCTAAGGCGAGCCGCCGCATCGGCGAGCTCAAGCGTGCCATCAGCGGTCTTGGCGCGGTCAATGTCGGCGCGATCGAGGAATTCGAGCGTGTGAACACGCGCTACACCTATCTGACAGAGCAGCGCGACGACGTGGAAAAGGCAAAGGGCGAGCTCGTCGGCGTGATCGACAGCATCACAAGCGAGATGACCGTCATCTTCAAAGAGCAGTTCGCGCTGATCCGCGAGAGCTTCCAGGAGACGTTTTTGGAGCTGTTCGGCGGCGGCAAGGCCACGCTCGAGCTCGAGGACGAGAACGACGTGCTCTCCTGCGGCATCGAGATCAAGGTCCAGCCGCCGGGCAAGGCGCTCAAGACGATCACGCTGCTCTCGGGCGGCGAAAAGGCGTTCGTCGCCATCGCGCTGTATTTCGCCATCCTGAAGGTTCATCCGACGCCGTTCTGCGTCATGGATGAGATCGAGGCGGCGCTCGACGAGCCGAACGTGGTGCGCGTGGCGAATTACATGCGTCGCATCACGAGCAAAACGCAGTTTATCGTCATCACGCACCGCCGCGGTACGATGGAGGCAGCGGACGTCCTTTACGGCGTCACGATGCAGGAGCGTGGCGTGAGCAAGGTGCTGACGATCAATATGAATGACATGGCGAAGGAACTCAACATTAAGGAATAAAGCGCGAGGAGAAACAAATGGGTATTTTTGCAAAGATCAAAAAGGCGTGGTTCGACACCATCGTGTGGGAGACCATCGACGACGAATTCTATGACGAACTCGAGGACAGCCTCATTATGGCCGATCTCGGCGCGACGGTCGCGCACGACGCGGTGAAAAAGCTGCGCGACGTCGTGTACCAGAAGAGCATCCAGCGCGGCGACGACGTGAAGCAGGCGCTGCGCGAGATCCTCATCGAAAAGCTGAACGTGGGCGACACCGCGCTCGATCTGTCGACCAAACCGAGCGTCGTGCTGGTCATCGGCGTGAACGGCGTGGGCAAGACCACGTCCATCGGCAAGATCGCCCACCGTCTGAAGGGCGAGGGCAAGCGCGTGCTTTTATGCGCGGCGGACACGTTCCGCGCGGCGGCGGCAGACCAGCTCGAGATCTGGGCAAACCGCGCCGAGTGCGAGATTGTCCGCTCGGTCGAAGGCGCGGACCCCGGCGCGGTGCTGTTCGATTCGCTCGCTGCGGCGAAGGCGAGAGGTGTCGACGTCGTCCTCTGCGACACGGCGGGCAGACTTCACAACAAGGTGAACCTGATGAACGAACTCTCGAAGCTCCGCAAGATCATCGACCGAGAGCTGCCCGACGCCGCGAAGGAGACGCTTTTAGTGCTCGACGCGACGACGGGGCAGAACGGATTGCAGCAGGCCAAGGTCTTCCGCGAGACGGCGGGCCTGACGGGCATTATCCTGACGAAGCTCGACGGCACGGCCAAAGGCGGCATCTGCGTCGCCATTGCGCAGGAGCTGGGCGTGCCGGTGAAGTACGTCGGCCTCGGCGAGGGCATCGACGATCTCCAGCCGTTCAATGCAGAGGAATACGTCAAGGCACTGATCTAAGACAAAAAAGCATAAGACTCGCGAGACAATAAGGAGACGAATATGGAAATCACTTCTGTTTGCCCCTATTGCGGAAAGGAAATGCGAGATGGAGCCATCCCTGTCTTGCGTGATATTTACTGGTGTCCAAGAGGTGAGGACGGCATGCTCAAAGACGGATTTGGCGACGAGAAGGAACAGGTCTGGCTTGGCAGAGCGGGGCTGTTCGGCGGCGATACGCCCGCACGCTACTGCGAGAGCTGCAAAGCGGTCATTATACCCGTGTCGGAGATCGAGTGGCCGCTCGATAAGCTCGACAAAAAGTTCACGGCATGGCAGGAAAAGATAAGCGCGCAGCGCGAAGAGCGCAAGGCGCAGCGCGAGGAAGAAAAGCGGGAAGAAAAAAGCAGGAAGAGACGGGAAAAAGACCCGTGGGAGGTTTGACGATGAAATTTGTTTTGGCAACGCAGAACCCCAAAAAATTGAAGGAAATGAGCGCTATTCTGGGCGAGCTCGGCGTGGAGGTCGTGTCGGAGGCCGACCTCGGCGTAAAGATCGAGGTGGAGGAAACGGGCGAGACCTTTGCCGAGAATTCGCTTCTCAAGGCCAAGGCCGTCATGGAGGCGACGAAGCTGCCCGCCATCGCGGACGATTCGGGATTGTGCGTCGACGCGCTGAACGGCGGCCCGGGCGTTTACAGCGCGCGCTTTGGCGGCGAGGGGCTGGATGACACCGGCCGCTACCGTCTTCTTTTGCAGATGCTGCACGGTCAGGCCGACCGCCGCGCCCACTTCCACACGACGATCACCTGCGCGTTCCCGAACGGCGACGTCTTGCAGGACGACGGCGAGGTCGAGGGCACGATCGCGTTCGCGCCGATGGGCGAAAACGGCTTCGGCTACGATCCCGTGTTCTTCGTGCCTGACAAGCGAAAGACCTTTGCACAGCTTTCGGCAGAAGAAAAGGCGGAGATCTCGCACCGCGGCAAGGCACTGCGGGCATTCAAGGAAACGCTCAAGAATTATCTTGCGGAACATCAATAAAAAAGGATAAGGAAATACTATGGAATTAAGCAGCAAACAGCGCGCCTATCTGCGCAGCCTTTCCAATGACCTCGACGTGATCGTTCACATCGGCAAGGATGGCATCGGCGACAACCTGGTCAAGCAGGCGAACGATGCGCTGGAGGCGCGTGAGCTCATCAAGTGCCGCGTGCTCGAAAACAGCATGCTCACCGCGCGCGAGGCGTGCGACGAGCTGAGCGCCTTGACGCGCAGCGAGCAGGTGCAGGTCATCGGTACGAAGTTTGTGCTCTACCGCCCCTCGCACAAAAAGGACAAGAAGGACAAGATCGTGCTGCCCAAGGCAGCGAAGAAGACCGTGTAAAAGAGAAAAAGAGGTCGAACAAACTTGAAGATCGGAATTTACGGCGGCAGCTTCAACCCGCCGCATCTGGGTCATATGGCCGCGGCCGAGAGCGCGGCAAAATATCTGGGGATCGATGAGCTCCTGCTCATCCCCGCCGGCATCCCGCCGCACAAGATGCTCTCCGCCGACGCGGCGGGGGCGGAGGACCGCCTTGCGATGACGCGCCTGATGGGCGAGCAGATCGCGCTCGACACGGGCGTAAAAGTCACGGTCTCCGACATGGAGATCATGCGCGAGGGCAAGAGCTACACCGCGGACACGCTGCGCATCCTGCATGAGCAGCGCCCCGACGATGAGCTGTGGCTTCTGATGGGGACGGACATGTTCTTGACGTTCCAGTACTGGTACAAGCCGGACGAGATCGTGCAGTATGCGGGCCTGTGCGCCTTTGGCCGCACGGAAAAAGACGGCGAGGAGCTTTTCGCCCCGCAGCGCAAGTACCTCGGCCAGCGCTTTCCGGGCAGCCGCATTGTGACGATGACGCTGCCGAACCTTGTCGATGTCTCGTCGACGGAGCTGCGCGCGCGCATCCCGAAGAGGGAGACGGATGGGCTTCTGGCCCCCGCGGTACTGGGATATATTTACCGCAAGCATCTTTATGGAACAAATCTCGATTTAAAACGTCTAACCTTAGAGGATCTGAGACCCATCGCGCTCTCCTACCTCAAGGCCAAGCGCATCCCGCACGTGCTCGGCACCGAGCAGACGGCCAAGGCGCTCGCGGAAAAATACGGCGCAGACGTCGAAAAGGCGCGCTTTGCCGCGCTTCTGCATGACTCGACCAAGCGTCTTTCGATGGAAGAGCAGCTCGCGATGTGCGAGCACTACCACATCGCGCTCGACGAGCTGGAACAGCGCGCGCTCAAGCTGCTGCACGCCAAGACCGGCGCGGCGCTCGCGCGCGACGTGTTCGGCGCGGACGACGAGATTTACAACGCCATTCTCTGGCACACGACGGGCAAGGCAAACATGACACTTCTCGAAAAGGTCATCTACCTTGCCGACTACATCGAGCCGAGCCGCGACTTTGACGGCGTGGAGGACCTCCGCAAGGTCGTGTGGGAGGATCTGGACAAGGGCCTTGAAATGGGCCTTGCCATGACCGTGGAGGAAATGGAGCAGATGGGCAACCCCGTTCACCACAACACACTGCAAGCGCTGGAGTATCTGAGAGGACATACCCATGAGTGATCAAAGAGAGATTTACGAGAGAGACAGGGAAGACCCCTATTACGAGGGGCGGCACACGCACCGGAAAGAGGGCTTTTTCGAGCGCAACTGCGACGAGGCCTGGGAGCAGGTCAAGGAGACCTTTTCCCACCCAGGGAGGCTCTTTGCCAAGGTGCTGCTCATCGCGCTGCTGTGCGGTGTGGTTGCCGGCGGCAGCTATCTGCTGAAAATCCGCGCGCCGGAGCTGCCGAGCAAGGACACTGACAGCAAGAATAACAATAGTGAGCAGATCGACGGTATCGACTATGGCGACGGCGTACGCCCGAAGGCGGGCGGCGAGCGAAAGAGCAAGGATTTCTACACCGTGCTCATCCTCGGCCGCGACACGGGCGGCGGCGGCAACACCGACACGATGCTGCTCGCGAGCTACGATGTGACGAACCAGAAGGCGACCGTCATGTCCATCCCGCGCGACACGATGGTCAACGTCCCGTGGGATATCAAGCGTATCAACTCCGTCTACAACTACTACGGCGGGGGCGAAAAGGGCATCAAGGCGCTTTACAAGGAGATTTCTCAGCTCGTCGGCTTTGAACCGGACTATCAGGTCGTTGTCGAATGGGACGCCGTCGGCGAGATCGTGAAGGCCATGGGCGGCGTCTATTACGATGTGCCGCGCAACATGAACTACGACGACCCCTATCAGGACCTGCACATCCACCAGACGAAGGGTTACCGGCTTCTCAGCGGCAGCGACGTGATGCAGGTGCTGCGTTACCGCCACGACACCGACTCGCGCTACGGCTACGCCGACGGTGACCTTGGCCGCATCAAGACGCAGCAGTCGCTTTTAAAGGCGATGACCGAGCAGCTTTTGCAGCTCAAGAACGTGACGAAGATCGGCGACTTTGCCCGCGTGGTGAAAAACAACGTTACCTCCGACCTGACGTTTGAAGAAATGCTGTGGTTCGGCTCGCAGGCCGTCATGGGCGGGCTCAAGATCGAGAATGTCAACTTCGTCACGATGCCGAACACGAACAAATCGTGTTACAGCCGCGCGTACCACAGCATGCAGTCTTACGTGACGCCGAACGCGCAGGAGCTGCTGGATCTCGTCAACAACGAGCTCAGCCCGTTTGTCGAGAAGTTCACGATGCGCGACCTTGACATCATGTCCGTCAACGCGGATGGCTCGGTGTCCTCGTCCACGGGACATGTGGAGGACAGCAAGGCCGCCCAGCCGCAGAACCACCATTCCTCCTCCGGCTCACAGACCGGCACAGGGGACAGCGGCACGACGACCGACCCGGGTACGGCCACCGATCCCGGCAATACCGGCGACAACAGCGGCGCGACGGTCGACCCCGGCAATACCGGTGACAACAGCGGCGGTACGACCGTTGATCCCGGAAACACTGGCGATAACAGCGGTACGACCACGCCAAGTGAGCCCACCACGCCCGTCGACCCCGTGACGCCGACCGACCCGGGTACAGGCGAGAGCGGAACGACCGGCGACAACAGCGGCACGGCCGGCAGCGACGAAATGCCGGAATGGCTGCGCCCGTAACGTAAAAGAATAAAAAAGATTAAAAACTCAAAATAAGAAAAGGAGACCCTCTATGTTACCTTCCAGAGAATTGGCCGAGATTGCCGTCAAGGCACTCGACAGCAAAAAGGGTAAGGAGATCAGACTCATTCGCATCGACAAGATCACGACGCTCGCGGAGTACTTTGTCATCTGCACCGGCACGTCCAACACGCAGATCAACGCGCTGTGCGACGCGGTGGAAAAGGAACTGACCGAAAAGGGCGAGGAGCCGCTGCACCGCGAGGGTTACCGCGGCGACACGTGGGTCCTGCTCGACTACGGCTGCGTCGTCGTCCATGTCTTCAACGACGAGGCGCGCAAGTTCTATTCCCTCGAGCACCTGTGGGCCGACGGCGAGGAAGTCGACCTGAGCGCCATCCTGCCCCACGCCGAGGAAAAATAACGCTTGACAAGGCGGGACAAAACGCCTAAAATAGTTATGCTGAATTTATGCAAAACGCGATGACGGAGCAAAAAGGCGCGTGATTTTCACCTGAAGAGAGCCGGCGGTCGGTGCGAGCCGGTGGGAAAATGCGCGTGGATGACTCACTCCCGAGCAGTCCGCCTGAAAGGGCGGAACGGTCGCCCCCGTTACGGGCAAGGCTATGAAGCCGCTGAGGGCTCACGGGAAACCGTGCGCTGAATCAGGGTGGTATCGCGTAATGTGTTCGTTACGTCCCTGACCGTTTGAAAAACGGTCAGGGACTTTTTTCGCATCAAAATACTATTTCACATAAAGGAGAAGATCCATGAAGTACGATTTCGCAGCCATTGAGAAAAAATGGCAGGACAAGTGGGAGCAGGTAAAGCCCTACGCCGCCGTGACGGGGGACAAGCGCCCCAAGTTCTACGGCCTGATCGAATTCCCGTACCCCTCCGCCGCGGGTCTGCACGTCGGCCACCCGCGCCCGTTCACGGCGATGGACATCATCTGCCGCAAAAAGCGCATGCAGGGCTACAATGTCTTGAACCCCATCGGCTTTGACGCCTTCGGCCTGCCGACGGAGAACTTTGCCATCAAGAACCACATCCATCCCGCCATTGTCACGCAGCAGAACATCAAGAACTTCACCCGTCAGCTCAAGATGCTCGGCTACGGCTTCGACTGGGACCGCGTGATCGACACGACCGACCCGCAGTATTATAAGTGGACGCAGTGGATCTTCCTCCAGCTGTTCAAGCACGACCTTGCCTACAAGACGACGATGCCCGTCAACTGGTGCACGAGCTGCAAGTGTGTGCTGGCCAACGAAGAGGTCGTCGAGGGCGTGTGCGAGCGCTGCGGCGCGCCCGTCATCCGCAAGGAAAAGAGCCAGTGGATGCTGCGCATCACGAAGTATGCCGACCGCCTGATCGACGATCTCGACGACGTCGACTACATCGAGCGCGTGAAGACGCAGCAGCGCAACTGGATCGGCCGCTCCACCGGTACCGAGGTCACGTTCAAGACCAACACCGGGGATGATATCACCGTTTACACCACCCGTGTCGATACGCTGTTCGGCGTGACGTACACGGTCATCTCTCCCGAGCACCCGCTGCTCAAGAAGTGGAAGGGCATCATCAAGAACTGGGACGAGGTCGAGGCATATCAGGCTGCCGCCGCCCGCAAGAGCGACTTTGAGCGCGGCGAGCTCAACAAGGATAAGACCGGCGTTCGCCTCGACGGCATCGAGGTCATCAACCCCGCGACCGGCAAGGTTGTGCCGATGTTTGTTTCGGACTACGTTTTGATGGGCTACGGCACCGGCATCGTCATGGGCGTTCCGGGCCACGACCAGCGCGACTGGGACTTCGCCAAGGCGTTCGGCCTGCCCATCGTTGAGGTCGTCGAGGGCGGCGACATCACGAAGGAGGCCTTCACGCTCAAGGATGACACCGGCATCATGGTCAACTCCGGCTTCTTAAACGGTATGACCGTCAAGGAGGCTATCCCCGCGATGAAGAAGTACGCCGTCGAGCAGGGATGGGGCCATGAAAAGGTCAACTACAAGCTGCGCGACTGGGTCTTCTCCCGCCAGCGCTACTGGGGCGAGCCCATCCCCCTCGTCAACTGCCCGAAGTGCGGCTGGGTGCCCGTGCCCGAAGAGGAGCTGCCGCTCGTCCTGCCGCAGGTGGACAGCTACGAGCTGACCGACGACGGCGAGAGCCCGCTCTCCAAGATGACCGACTGGGTCAATACCAAGTGCCCCAAGTGCGGAGGCCCCGCCAAGCGCGAGACCGACACCATGCCCCAGTGGGCGGGTTCTTCGTGGTACTTCCTGCGCTATATGGATCCGCACAACGACCAGGCGCCTGTCTCTCACGAGGCGGAGCAGTACTGGGGCCCTGTGGACTGGTATAACGGCGGCATGGAGCACACCACGCTGCACCTTCTCTACTCCCGCTTCTGGCACAAGTTCCTCTACGACATCGGCGTTGTCCACACGAAGGAGCCCTATGCCAAGCGCACGAGCCACGGCATGATCCTCGGCCAGAACCCGCACTACGTCGGCAACGTCTCCACGCAGGAGGAGAAGGACGCGCTGATCGCCAAGTACGGCAATCAGGCGCTGCGCCCGGCGGTCAAGATGAGCAAGTCCCTCGGCAACGTCGTCAACCCCGATGATGTCGTCAAGGCTTACGGCGCGGACACGATGCGCCTTTATATCATGTTCATCGGCGATTTTGAAAAGGTCGCCACCTGGTCGGACGATGCCGTCAAGGGCTGCAAGCGCTTCTTAGACCGCGTGTGGAACCTCGCCGATCAGGTGACGGACGAGGAGGGCGTTTCCGAGAAGAATGCGCCCATCGTCCACAAGACCATCAAGAAGGTCACGGACGATATTGACACGCTCAAGATGAACACTGCCATCGCCGCCCTCATGACTATGGTCAACGAGTTCTATTCGAATGGTCTCAGCCGCGGCGACTTTGAGGCGCTGCTGCTCATGCTCTCTCCGTTCGCGCCCCACATGGTCGAGGAGCTCTGGGAGCAGAAGGGCTTTGCCGCCAAGTACGAGGGCAAGATGGCGATGCAGTGCGCGTGGCCGGAGTATGACGAGAGCAAGACCGTCGCCTCCTCCGTTGAGATGGCCGTTCAGGTCAGCGGCAAGTTCAAGGGCACGATCATCGTCCCCGTGGACAGCGATCAGGATACTGTTGTCGAAGCGGCGAAGGCGAGCGAGAAGGTCGCCAAGGCCATCGCCGGCATGCAGATCGTCAAGGTCATTCACGTCAAGAACAAGCTCGTCAACCTGATCGTGAAGCCCTGCTGAGCGGAATTTCGGATTTTTTCAAAAATATGAGGAAAGATTATTGACAAGCCGTGATTTTTCTCATATAATACCACCGTTAGTCATGTGAATGACTCTTAAAGAGCGCCCAGGATCAAGCCGGGTGTATCGGAGGGAGGGAAAACATAAATGTCCGAGATCCACGTCAAGGAAGGCGAATCTCTCGACAGCGCGCTCAAGCGCTTTAAGAGAAGCTGCGCCAAGGCCGGTATCGTGGCGGAGGTCCGCAAGAGAGAGTGCTATGAGAGCCCCAGTGTCAAGCGCCGCAAGAAGAGCGAGGCCGCCCGTAAGAACCGCAACAAGCGTTATTACTAATTAGTTCAGAAAAAGACCTGCCATGTCGTGGCGGGTCTTTTTTCGCGCCCACAGGGCGCGGGAGGGGTGCAGCCCGAAAGGGCTGCTTCTTTATTTCTCCCGCAGTGTGCGGGAGCTCGCAGTAAGGGGACCATTCTCTCACGTGAGAGAATGGCCCCCTTGGACCCCCAAGAGAACGCGAGGGGAGTACCCCTCGACCCCCAACATTGGCAGTTTATAGCTTGAATGACTGCACGCGCTGCGCAATGTAAGTGCGGTGTACATGGCTTCGCCATGAATCCCTGCGAGTCGCGACCTGACAGCAACCGCGCCTTACTGTCGTGAGGCGCGAGTGACGTTTGCT
>NZ_JPJG01000009.1 GCF_000765235.1 Oscillibacter sp. ER4
GCTATCTGCCGGATCGTTTTCATACCTTTACGAACAGGCCCACAGGACACACGCCCTTAAACCCCGGCGTAGATATGTACCAGCAGCCGGGGCCTGTCGGCTCCCACGCTACTTCCAGGGTAATCTCGTGCCACCCATCAGGGAACAGGGCCGTAAAACCCTGCCCTGCGTGTATGCCGCGACCTTCCAGGAGCAGCCGAGGGTGCGGATCATCGTCTGCCGGATCGGGAAGCTGTATCTGCGCGATCCTCTCTTTATCCCAGCTCATAGACCTTTCCTCCTTCCCCTAAAATAAATCGCTATGCGATCCCGTCCGGGTGAGATATAAAATCAGCTCGTCCCCGTCCACTTCGTAGATCAGCAACCAATCCGGCGTAATGTGGCACTCACGACACCCCGTATAATCCCCGGAAAGTTGGTGCTCCCTGTTCTTCTCTGGCAACGGCTCCCCCGCAGCCAGCTTTTTAATAATATCCGTCAGCAAAGAAATATCAAAGCCGCGCTTTTTCACGCGCTTCAAATCCTTCTGAAATTTTGTGGTTGGTCTTATGTTATACATCGGCAAGCAGCTCCTCCATCATCTGATCGACATTGGAATAGGTCTTGCCGAGGCTCGGATCGGCCTTCATTCTCTTTACTTCCTTGATTGCTTCAACGGTTTCAGCGTTCGGCACATCGCCGCTGATTTCAAAGGGTATTCTATACTCCCGCACCGCCTTACGCGCAAAAACATTGAACGCCGTTGTCATCGTCATTCCCATATCAGCACAGAACGCCTCAAACTGCCGCTTCAAGTCTGCGTCCATACGAATGTTAATATTTGTATTTGCCATAGGTAGCAACTCCTTTCATTCTTATTATATCCATTGTATAACTTTTTATTTACAATGTCAATATATGTTCCTGACCGTTTACCCAAGCACTGGCCCTTAAACTTCTACCCTGGTATGTTCGCATTTAGAGGGCAAAAAAGCCTTGATTTATGCGGCTTTCCAAACGCGGTAGAGAGGGGGCCGGTATATTTACCCTCGGAGGGCTGAAAACGGCTTCTAAAGCGTAACAGGGGCCTTTCTGGGCCTTATTCCTGGCCCCCATCGTGCAGCGCATCCAGGAGCCAATCGCTCAACTCCTGGGAAGGGGACACCCGCACCGTTATATGCCCATTTTCAAAGCGCACCGCTGGCGGCGGACAATCCCACCACTTGCGGACGGTTTTCGGATCAAGGCCAGTTTCCCGGTGACAGTCGGCCTTGCGCCCCTCCGGGTGCTGCTGCCGCCATTCATAAACCCGCGCCTGGGCCGTTCCGCTGCCTTTAGGCCGCCCGTTCCCTTCTCTCCAATTCGTACCATTAGCCTTATCGTTAATCTCCTGGATTGCTCTCGCGCCCTGCAAATGTACTGGCTGTTTGCGCCAGTTCCGCTTGTTGACAGGCATAGTCAGACCGGAGAGCTTCGCTATATCGTCCCTGGGGAATGTCACATAGTCCTCGTTGAACATCTCCAGGGCGCACACCACATCATCTTTCGTGAAGCGGTTTATATCCTCCACGCTCATATCATCGTAAGGCCGGAGCAGCGCGAAAGCGTCCCGGCGCAGCTCGTCCTCGTCTATCCCGCATTTTTTCGCATAAATCGCCAGCGTCATAATGCCATAGAAACGATGGCCCACCCGGATTTCATCGGCGATCCGGTGCAGCCACCAGTCGTAAAGGTC
>NZ_JPJG01000080.1 GCF_000765235.1 Oscillibacter sp. ER4
GGCAATACCGCACAGAAAAGATGCGGAATAAAGGCAAGTGTGGTAAAATATAGGCATGGATAAGCAAGTAAGCCTGTCTGGCCTGAGCGATGAATTGGCGCAGGTACGGACAAAGAAAAAAGAATTCCTATCGCAGATAGAACGCATCGTCCCGTGGGGAGAGAGGCTCACACTCATCAGGCCGTGCTACTACAAGGGGGAACGCGGCAATAAGCCCTACGATCTGGAGCGGATGCTGAGGATCTATCTGCTGCAAAACCTGTATGATCTGGCGGACGAAGCAACGGTGGCTGAGGTCATAGACAGCCGTGCCTTTTCGGAGTTCTGCGGAGTGGACTCCAGCAACCAGGTGCCGGATGGAGATACACTGGGGCGTTTTCGGAATCTGCTGATACGCAATGGGCTGCAGGAGAAGCTGTTCCGCCAGGTAGTGGAGCTTTTGCAGCAAAGAGGACTTATCCTCAAAAAAGGGACCATTGTGGACTCCACGATCATTGCGGCGCCATCCTCCACAAAAAATCAGAAAAAGCAGCGGGACCCGGACGCGCATCAGGGGAAGAAGGGGAACACATGGTACTTCGGCTATAAGGCGCACGTTGGAGTGGACAAGGATACCGGTCTGGTCCATACCGTTGAGGTGACTGGGGCCAATACCCATGATGTCGTTATGACCTCCAAGCTGCTGACCGGTGACGAAGAAAGTGTCTATGGAGACAGCGGGTATCTTGGCGCGGACAAACGGGAGGATAGCATCCGAAGGAATCGCCAGGGAAGGCGCATCCGCTACAGGATTAACCGCCGTCCTTCTCAAATCAGGAAGAAACCGACCAGGGCACAGGGCCAGCTCAAGCGCAGAGAGCACGAAAAGTCATCTATTCGCGCTAAAGTGGAACACGTATTTGCGGTGGTCAAGGGTCGGTTCCGATACCGAAAGACACGGTACCGGGGCCTGCGGAAGCAGACCGCTAAATTGAATATGCTGTTCGCTTTGGCGAACCTGATCCTGGCTGACAGGCCCTGCCTGGCAGCCTGAGTTGATGCGCCCTGCCAGGCGAACTGAGGGGATAATACTGGCTGCCCTACAGACGAACTTACTATGGCTCTCCCTATACGCTATTTGTGCGGTGTTGCCCTA
>NZ_JPJG01000081.1 GCF_000765235.1 Oscillibacter sp. ER4
AACTCATTGAATATCTGGACTATTACAACAATCGGCGCATCAAGGCAAAGCTAAAGGGCTTGCCGCCTGCTCTTCACAGACAGCAAGCCCTTCCGGATGCTTGAACAATTTGCGCTAAAAATATTTGTCTAACTTTTCGGGGTCACTTCATTAGCGCCTGCTCTGATCAAAATGATGAATGGCTTACTTTTCTTCTTTGGCCCGCTCGAGCAGCAGCTTATAGCCGTCCGCCCCGTAGCAAAGGCACTTATTCACGCGCGTGATGGTCGTGGACGAAACGCCAATCTTCTGCGAGATCTGCGTGAAGGTCTTGCCATCGGCGAGAAGCGACGCCACCTCGAAGCGCTGGGACATCGCCTCGATCTCGCTGAAGGTGCAGAGATCGTCGAAGAAGCGGTAGCATTCTTCCTCCGTTTTCAAAGATAAGATCGCCTTGAACAGGTGATCGGTCTCTTCGCTTTTCATTTTGCTCTGGTACATCCAACGTTCCTCCTCAACGATCCGATCGGATCGACTCCTGCCCGCGCGGTGTGGCCGCGGCGGACGCCGAATGACGGCTACCCGGAAGCTGCTTGCGGGCAAACCTCGGTTTTCGGAGCTTGCCCGTTGATATTGTCTCTATGGTAACAAAAAGCGGCAGTTCCGTCAAGCGCAATTCGTGCTTTTTGGCGGATATCTTCATTTTTCGTGAACACTGTCCGCGACGGAAAGAAAAATTTTTGCACCGCAGGCGGCGAAAGCTATGGCAATTCCGCGCGGAAAATGCTATACTGTCTCGAAAGTGGAAAAAACGGCCGCGGACGCTTGACAATCCCTGCGCCGTACCGTAAAATATCTGTCAACCACTCCGATACGCTGCTGTGCCACCGCAGTACAGTACGCTGTCCATACATTCTATTAGGAAAGGACACACACTATCATGGCAACGATCAAAGCTCACACCTTATCCGGCTTTATGGAGCTGCTTCCCGCGCCGCAGACCCAGATGGAGCGCCTTATGGAGGTGCTGCGCTCGTCCTACGGCGTCTATGGCTTTACCCCGCTCGACACGCCCATCATCGAAGCGAGCGATGTGCTGCTCGCCAAGGGCGGCGGCGAGACTGAAAAGCAGATCTACCGTTTCTCCAAGGGCGACAGCGACCTGTCCCTTCGCTTCGACCTGACGGTGCCTCTGGCGAAATACGTTGCCCTGCATTATGCCGACCTCGCTTTCCCGTTCCGCCGTTTCCAGATCGGAAAGGTCTATCGCGGCGAGCGCGCGCAGCGCGGCCGCTTCCGCGAGTTCTATCAGGCAGATATCGACGTCATCGGCGACGGCGATCTCGACATCACGAACGATGCCGAGATCCCCGCCATCATCTATACCGTCTTCTCCCGCCTCGGCCTGTCCCGTTTCCAGATCCGCATCAACAACCGCCGCATCTTAAACGGCTTCTACGCGATGCTGGGCCTCTCCGACAAGTCCGGCGATATCATGCGCACCGTCGACAAGATCGAAAAGATCGGCCCTGACCTCGTGCGCGCGATCTTGGTCGACGACTACGCCATCGAGGGCGAAAAGGCGGATGAGATCCTCGCCTTCATCGGCATCAAGGGCACGAACGAAGAGGTGCTCGTTTCTCTTGAAAAGTACCGCGGCCGCAACGAGATGTTCGACCAGGGCCTCGACGAGCTGACGACCGTCGCCAAGTACCTCGGCGCGTTCGGCGTGCCGCAGGAGAACTTCGCGGTCGACCTGACCATCGCGCGCGGCCTCGACTACTACACCGGCACGGTGTACGAGACGACGCTGCTCGACCACCCCGAGATCGGCTCGGTCTGCTCCGGCGGCCGCTACGATAACCTTGCGGAGTACTATACTGACCGCAAGCTCCCCGGCGTCGGCATTTCGATCGGCGTGACGCGCCTGTTCTATGTCCTCGGCGAGCAGGGCCTTCTGAATAGCGACATCTGCACCGCGCCGGCGGACGTGCTTATCCTGCCGATGACCGAGGACCTGAGCGAGGCCATCTCGCTCGCGACCGATCTTCGCGCCGCGGGCGTCAGCACGCAGATCTATACGGAAAAGAAGAAATTCAAGGCCAAGATGAACTACGCCGACAAGCTCAAGGTGCCCTACGTCTACTTCCTCGGCGAAGACGAGATCAACGCGGGCGTCGTGTCCTGCAAGGACATGCGCACCGGCGAGCAGGTGAAGCTCCCCCGCGCGGAAGCGGTGGAAAAGGCCAAGGCCTTTGTGGAGTCTGACCGCCAAAAGCCGGTCATTTGTGAAAAGTAAAAAAGTGGCAGCCCTAAAGGGCTGCTTCTTTTTTGCGTTCCCTCGGGGGAGCGGTTGCTTTCCGCGCAGAGCGCGGAGGGAAAATGCGGCGTGCGCGCCGCAGCACCAAGGGGGCCATTCTCTCACGTGAGAGAATGGCCCCCTTGAACCCCCAAGAGAACGCGAGGGGAGAGCCCCTCGACCCCCGACATTGGCAGTCTCAATCTTGAAGAGCTGCTCAGCCTGCGGAATCAGGTGCGGTGTACATGGCTTCGCCATGAATCTTCTGCGATTCGTTACGTCTTGCAACCGCGCCTTACTATCGTGAGGCGCGAGTGACGTTTGCTTGGCGGCAGACTGCGTGCGAAATAGCGGCATTGCTTCGCTCGCCGCATTGTGGAGACTGGCGGTAGACGGGAATTACTGCGCACTTCTCCAAGATGGGCAGAGCGGCAGCGGATAATAGGAGCAGGGGCAAATCGTATAGCAACACTAATGCGGCAACGCCGCGCACGAGGCACTTTCACTTCGGAGACATCAGAGTTGTTCAAGCCTGAGACTGCCAAT
>NZ_JPJG01000082.1 GCF_000765235.1 Oscillibacter sp. ER4
TATATCGTTTGTTTGGTACTCCTTTTGGCATAGCAAAACACCCCACTTGTTAGATAGTATACCATACTGTCTAACAAATGGGGTGCAGTTCACCTGTTTATGTTTGGGGTTTTACTTTTTACCGAATTTAGTGAAGAGTGTGACTAATACGGTGATCAGCCCCATCACGGCGAAGATGCCGAGCATTCCCTGCCCCGTGATGAGCAGCGCGATCTCAAGATTTGTCATAGTGCGTTCCTCCTTAACCCATGAGCTGCGGCACGAGATTGAGGATCATGCCGCCTGCGAGCACCGATGCGATCTGACCGGCGACGTTCGCGCCGACGGCGTGCATCAGCAGGTGATTGGTGCAGTCCGCCTCCTGCCCCATCTTCTGGATAACGCGCGCGGACATCGGGAAGGCCGAAATGCCGGCCGCGCCGACCATCGGGTTCACCTTGTTCTTGCAGAAGAGGTTCAGAAGCTTTGCAAACATCACGCCCGCGATGGAGTCAAAGACGAAGGCGACAAGACCCAGTGCCATGATGATGAGCGTGTCGAGATTGACGAACTGGTCGGCCTGCATCGAAAACGAGATCGTGATGCCGAGAAGCAGCGTGATGAGGTTCGCCAAATCGTTCTGCGCCGTCTGGGAAAGACGCTCCAAGCAGCCGCACTCACGGAGCAGGTTGCCGAACATCAGAAAGCCCACGAGCGAGACGGACATCGGCGCGATGAAGCCCGCGATGATCGTGACCATGATGGGGAAGCAGATGCGCAGCGAACGGGAAACGTGCTTGGGGTTATAGGGCATGTGCATCGCACGCTCTTTCTTGGTGGTCACGAGCTTGATGGCGAACGGCTGGATGATCGGCACGAGCGCCATGTACGAGTACGCCGCGACAGCGATGGGGCCGATATAATTGGAGTGTAAGACCTGTGAAACAAGGATCGACGTCGGGCCGTCCGCCGCGCCGATGATGCCGATGGAGGCCGCGTCCTTCAAGTCAAAGCCCAGCATGACCGCCGCGATCATCGCAAAGAAGATGCCGAACTGCGCCGCCGCGCCGAAGAGGAACATCTTCGGGTTTGAAAGCAGCGGGCCAAAGTCGATCATCGCGCCGATGCCGATGAACAGCAGCAGCGGCAACGCCTCGCTCGCTTCGATCGTCGTTTCAAAGAGCCACTGGATGATGCCCTGACTCTCGCCCACGCCCGCGACCATCTGGTTCAGAACGCCGGACATCGGCAGATTGACAAGGATAGCGCCGAAGCCCATCGGCAGCAGAAGCGAGGGCTCATAGTCCTTTTTGATGGCGAGATAGATGAGCAGCGCGCCGACTACATACATCACGCACTGCTGCGGTGTGACCGCGCGGATGCCGTCAAGCAAAAACTCCATGCTGTAAACACTCCTTATACTCAGTCGGTTTTGGTAGCCGGGCAAAAGAAAAAAGACCTCTACCGCGGGCGCCGCCCGGGGTAAAAGTCTTGCCATTTCGCAAGCAGACCGGGGATACTTTCCCGCGATGACGATCTGCTCAACGCCCGTGGGCGCCGGCTACTCCCTTTTTTCCGTGCTGCAAAAGGTATCACATT
The DNA here is from genome assembly GCF_000765235.1 of Oscillibacter sp. ER4. Taxonomy (GTDB): domain Bacteria; phylum Bacillota; class Clostridia; order Oscillospirales; family Oscillospiraceae; genus Hominicoprocola; species Hominicoprocola fusiformis. Next base: position 1,579 of record NZ_JPJG01000082.1, read on the forward strand.
TTTTTTGCGCTGTCAAGCGCTCACTGGCGTATTTTGCCGTAGTTTACAAGTTTTTACTCCAAATTTACATCTTTTTCTGCCCTGAGAGCGCCGCAGTGGGGTTGACAAAGCCCAAAAAAGCCGATATATTACTACTGCATTATGAAATATGCGTGGATGAGGACAAGTAAGCCCCTCCCCCGCGGCAAAGAGAACCGCCGTTTTGGTGAAAGGCGGGACGCGGCAGGGTCGAATATCACCTCGGAGCAGCCGGACTGAACTTTAAGTAAGGCCGGACGGGTGCGACCGTTATATCGCAGCATTTGAGCGGCTGTGCAAGACACAGCAAGAAGAGTGGTACCGCAGAGGTCAGCGCCTTTGTCTCTTTATGGGACAGGGCGCTTTTGTTTTTTGCCGGAGGACGAAGCATGAATTGCCCGAAATGCGGAAAAGAGATGCTGCGCGGCTCGATGCACACGCAGAAATACCCCTTCTGGACGCAGCAGGAGCTGCGGTTTTTCAAAGCGCCGACCGACCTTGTCGAACTGGGGCCGCTCGATGACGATGATACGTCGGTGTTCACGCGCGACCCGTTTCCGGAGTTTCCCGATGCGGAAATTTGTCAAGAATGCGGACTGGTCGTTTTCCCCTGCAAGATGATCGAAAAGAAAGCAGAGAAGTAATTTATCATATAAAGGAGACGCAACATGGATTACAAAAGCACGCTGAATATGCCCAAGTCCGGCTTCCCGATGCGCGCGGGTCTTCCCAAGCGCGAGCCTGAGATGCTCAAGCACTGGGAGGAAATGGACCTCTACAACCTCATGCTCAAAAAGAACGAGGGCAAGCCCCGCTTCGCCCTGCACGATGGCCCTCCGTTCTCCAACGGCGGATTGCACATGGGTCACGCGCTCAACAAGTCCCTGAAGGACTTCATCACCCGTTCCTACGCGATGCGCGGCTACTACACGCCCTATATCCCCGGCTGGGACAACCACGGCATGCCCATCGAGAGCGCCATCATCAAGCAGAACAAGCTCAACCACAAGGCCATGCCCGTTTCCGAGTTCCGCTCCGCCTGCCACGAGTTCGCCCAGCACTATATCGACGTGCAGATGGAGGGCTTCAAGCGCATCGGTGTGCTCGGCGACTGGGAGCACCCCTACAAGACCATGGACCCCGGCTTCGAGGCTGAGGAGGTCAAGGTCTTCGGCGAGATGTACAAGAAGGGCTACATCTACAAGGGCTTAAAGCCCGTTTACTGGTGCTATCACGATGAGACCGCCCTGGCTGAGGCGGAGATCGAGTATCAGGACGATCCCTGCACGACCGTGTACGTCAAGTTCCCGATGAACGACGATCTCGGCAAGCTGAGCCATCTCGACAAGTCCAAGCTCAACTTCGTCATTTGGACGACCACGATCTGGACGCTGCCCGGCAACCTTGCCATCGCCCTGCACCCCGACGAGAGCTACGCCATCGTGAAGAACGAGGATAACGGCGAGATGTACATCGTCGCCGAGGCGCTCGTCGAAAAGGTCATGACCGTCGGCAACGTCGAGCACTACTCGATCCTTGAGACCCACCCCGGTAACTTCTATGAGAACATGCTCGCATCTCATCCCTTCCTGCCCAAGACCTCCCGTCTGGTTCTCGCCGACTATGTCACGATGGATTCCGGTACCGGCTGCGTCCACACCGCGCCCGGCTTCGGCGCGGACGACTATCAGACCTGCCGCCGCTATGGCATGGACATGGTCGTGCCCGTCAACGATCAGGGCCGCCACACCGACTATGCCGGAAAATATGAGGGTATGCTCGTTGAAGAGTCCAACCCCGTTATCCTTGCGGACATGAAGGAAGCAGGTTCCCTCTTCGCTTCCGAGGAGATCGTCCATAGCTATCCGCACTGCTGGCGCTGCAAGCACCCCATCATCTTCCGCGCCACCCCGCAGTGGTTCTGCTCTGTCGACTCTTTTAAGGATGAGGCCTGCGCCGCGTGCGACGACGTGCGCTGGGTCCCGGGCTGGGGCATCGACCGCATGAAGAGCATGATCCGCGAGCGCGCCGACTGGTGCATCTCCCGTCAGCGCCGCTGGGGCCTGCCCATCCCCGTGTTCTACTGCAAGGACTGCGGCAAGCCCATCTGCACCGACGAGACCATCAAGGCCGTCTCTGACCTCTTTGCCGAAAAGGGCTCCAACGCCTGGTTCGATATGGATGCCGCCGACATCCTGCCCAAGGGCTTCACCTGCCCGCACTGCGGCAAGAACGCCGGCTTTACCAAAGAGGAGGACACGCTTGACGGCTGGTTCGACTCCGGCTCCACGCACTTCGCGTCCATGAAGAAGGATCAGGGCTTCTGGCCCGCCACGATGTACCTCGAGGGTCTCGATCAGTACCGCGGCTGGTTCCAGTCTTCGCTGCTGACCGCTGTCGGCGCCTTCGGCCAGGGCGCGCCCTTTAAGGAGTGCGTCACCCACGGCTGGACGGTCGACGGCGAGGGTAAGGCCATGCACAAGAGCCTTGGCAACGGCGTTGATCCCGCGGACGTGTTCAACGAGAACGGCGCGGACATTCTGCGTCTGTGGGCCGCCAGCGCGGACTATCACGCGGACGTCCGCTGCTCGAAGGAGATCTTCAAGCAGCTCAGCCAGAACTACCTCAAGTTCCGCAACACCTGCAAGTTCATGCTCGACAACCTTGTCGACTTCGACCCCGAAAACCTCGTCAAGCCCGAGGAGATGCCAAAGCTCGACCGCTGGCTCCTCACGAAGCTCAACGAGCTCATTGAAAAGGCCGAGCAGTCCTACTGCGACTATGAGTTCCACATCATCACCCACGCGGTGAACGATTTCTGCGTCACCACGCTCTCAAGCTTCTATCTCGATATCGTGAAGGATCGCCTCTACTGCGACGGTGCGGACAGCTTGTCCCGCCGCAGCGCGCAGACCGCGCTGTACCTCACGCTCCACACGCTTTCCAAGCTTTTTGCGCCGATCCTCGCTTTCACCTGCGACGAGATCTGGCTCGCCATGCCGCACACCGGCGAGGACGACGCGCGCAACGTGGTGCTCAACGAGATGAACAAGCCCTTCACGGCCTACGCCCTCACCGCTGAAGAGATGGCCAACTGGGAGAAGCTTGCCGAGGTGCGCACCGTGGTCAACGGCGTGCTCGAAGCCGCCCGCGCCGAGAAGAAGATCGGCAAGAGCCTTGAGGCCGACGTGCACCTGACCGTTCCCGCCGAAGACGCATTCCTCGCAAATGTGGACGGCAAGGAGCTTGCGGACCTTCTGATCGTCTCTCAGGTCGAGGTGACGGTCGGCGACAGCGTGAAGGCCTCCGCCGAGGAAGCCGCCGGCACGAAGTGCCCGCGCTGCTGGAAGCACTCTACCGCCGCGAACGCCGAGGGTCTCTGCCCCCGCTGCGCAGAAGTGATGCGCTCTTTCCCCGACCTCGCGTAAGAAACAACGCGGGCGGCCATCTGGCTGCCCGCGCCGTGTTTTTTATCCGTTTCCACTCCACCCGCATGATTTCAGAAAGGAACCCGACCTATGCACTTTGACACCAAAAAGCTCACCCGCTGCGCGCTCATCGCGGCCATCTACGTCGCGCTGACGATGCTCTCCAACGCCCTGAACCTTGCCTACGGCCCCATCCAGCTCCGCTTTTCCGAGGCGATGACGGTCCTGCCGTTTTTAATGCCAGAGGCGAGCTGGGGCCTCTTTATCGGCTGCGTGCTCTCCAACATTTTAAGCCCCTACGGCCCGCTCGACATGATCGTCGGCTCGGCGGCCACACTGCTTGCGGCGCTTCTCACCGCCCGCTGCCGCAATAAGTGGACGGCGGCGCTGCCGCCCGTGCTCTGCAACGCCATCCTCATCGGCGCGCTCATCGCTTGGGAGGAAGCAGGCGTCGGCAACGGCTTCCCGCCCGCGTTCTTCTATAACGCCCTCACCGTCGGCCTCGGCGAAGCTGTCGCCTGCTATGTCCTCGGCATCCCCCTCCTCGGCGTGATGCAGAAGCACCTCAAGCTCAACTGAGTCAAAAAAGCGGCTTCGCCGCTTTTTTGAAAAGGTTTACCGCGCTTCGACCCTGTGGACCCAACAAAATTTTCAACATAATGAAAAAAGAGGACTTCCATTCGGAAGTCCTCTTTTTTATTTAAGAAAGCACCAAAAAGCGTCGCAGACTTTCGAGCCCGCAGGCTCGAAATAAATTCTAATCGTTTTTTCTGACGACACGCGCGTCGGAAAAAACACTTCTCAGGCCGCAAGTGTGGAATTCACCCGCTTACAGCGGGCGAATTATGCGCGCAGCGGCCTGCAACGCTCCCACTCAAAAAAGCGGCCCTTTAGGCCGCTTTTTTGAAGGCTTTAGCCTTCGTATGCGTGGTTGCTCTCAATATAGATCCCGCGGCTGTTCGACCAGCCGACGTTGAAGTTCAGCACCTTGCCGAGGTCGCGCAGCTTGTAGTACGTGTAGCCGCCGCCCTGATCGTCGGTCAGCAGGATTGCCGTGAACGGGATGCTCTCGCCGTAGATCACAGTCTTGGCATCGGCTTTCTGATAATGGCGGTCGCCGGAAAACGGCGCCTGCATCTCCGTTCCGTTTGGCTTATAGGCTTCATCCGGTACGATAATGACATTGCCGTCCCAGTCCACGCCGAACTGCGCGTTCGTACCGTTTAAGAGAGACGCAATATCGCGCAGGCGGACGTAGTTCGTCTCGCCGCCGTTGCTGCCGGGCAGCGCGTAGGTCTGGAGCGTGACGTCGTGGCCGTCGAGCTCGATGGTCTGGCGGCGCATATAGGCCTTGCCGCTCGCGGGAATGCTCTCCTGTGTCACAGTGCCGAGCGGACGCTGGTGCAGGCTCTCGGTTTCAGAGGTCGTAAAGCGGTACGTGCCCGCCTCCAGCGTGAGGTAGTCGACCGTGACGACGTTTTCCTTCACCGTGATGCCGGCAGCGGCGTTGTAGTCCACAAGCGCTGTGGGGAAAGCGAAGCGGTAGGTCATCACCATGTCCTCAAGCAGCGCGTTGATCTGTGCGTCAGAGTAGTCGGGCAGCTGCTTGGCAAGCTCTGCCTTGATCGCGCTGCGGCGGTCGGTCTGGGTGTTCTGCACCGTCAGCGTAAGCCCGCCGTCAGATGCAACGGAAAGCGTGACCGTGCCGGGCGTGGCGGCCTTGCTCACCTCGGCGATCTCCGCGGAGACCTCGGCAAAGATCGCATTGAACTCATCAGCGTTGGCAAACGACTCGCTCGCCTGGTCGCCGTAGTAGCCGTGACCATCGTAGCGAAAGTAGGAAAAGCCGTTCTGGGTCATCTCGGCGCGCATATTCATCGCGTTGACCATTTCCTCGGAGAAGCCGAATTTGGCCTCGACCGTGCCGCTGCCGTCAAATTGAAACGTCGTATCGGCGACCTGGCACATGCAGCCGCTCAAAAGGACGGTCAGCATGCTCACTACCAGCGCCGCAGCGAAAAACTTTTTCATGGTGTATCGCTCCTTTGGTAAACTCTACCGACAATTTTACACGAATTTCCGCCCGATTGCAAGCAATGCGGCCGTCTTTACACTGGAAAAACATGGAAAATCTGATTTTTCCGCGCAAAGGGGGCGGTATTTTTGAAAAATTGCTTGACTTTACGGAAAAGTTTTATATAATAGTAGAGCTTGTAATATGCATTGCAGGCAAATCCTTGCTCACATGAATCCGTGTGGGCCATCAGTCCAAAAGGAGGTGCAACCAAGAATGGCTAAGATTTCCGCAAACTATGAGGTCGTTTTCATCATGGACGGCAGACTGCCCGAAGAGCAGGTCGCCGCTCTGACCGAAAAGTTCAAGACCCTCGTGGAGCAGAACAGCACGGCTATGGAGGTTGAGGAGTGGGGCAAGCGCAAGCTGGCCTACGCCATCAACTACATTACCGAAGGCTACTATGTTCTGATCTCCTTCACGAGCGCGCCCGATTTCCCCAAGGAATTGGACCGTATCCTCGGCATTACCGATGGTATCATCCGCTCCATGATCGTCTGCAAGGGCGAATAAGGAGGGCAGCGCTATGTTGAACCGTATCGTCATCATGGGTCGACTTACCCGTGATCCCGAGCTGCGCCGCACGCAGAACGGCACGGCGGTGACGTCCTTCTCCGTCGCGGTCGACCGCGACTTCAAGAGCCGCGAGAGCGGCGAGAAGGCCACCGATTTCATCGACGTAGTCGCTTGGCGCCAGACCGCTGAATTTGTCTGCCAGTATTTCACCAAGGGCCGCATGGCCGTGGTCGAGGGCAGATTACAGATCCGCGACTGGAAAGACAAGGATGGCAACAACCGCCGCAGCGCGGAAGTGGTTGCCGACAACATTTATTTCGGCGACAGCAAGCGCGACAGCCAGTCGGGCGGCGATTACGCGCCCCCCGCCTACGGCTCTCCCGCCGAGAGCTACACCGCTCCTGCGAGCGGCGGCTTTGCCGAAATTGAAGAGGACGGCGAGCTGCCGTTCTAATGTGGGTACGAAAGCCCCAATTCTGATAAGGAGGAATCATCCATGGCTATGGAACGCGAAAACAGAGCCCCTCGCGCCGGCGGCCCGAACCGCAAGCGCAAAAAGGTGTGCCAGTTCTGCGTTGACAAGTGCGAGTATATCGACTATAAGGACGCCGCCAAGCTGCGCCGCTTCATCTCCGAGCGTTCGAAGATCCTGCCCCGCAGAACCACCGGTACCTGCGCGATGCATCAGCGTCAGCTGACCGAGGCCATCAAGCGCGCCCGTCAGATCGCTCTGCTCCCCTTCGTCACCGAATAAGGAACAAAGATTTGAAAAGAGCTGTCCGCAAGGACAGCTCTTTTTTTGCGACCACACTGGGCGCGTGTGCTTTTTCGCGCTTGTGCGAAAAAGCCAAGAATTTTCACAGCTTTTGCAAAGCTGCCAACTTCCGGTTTTTGTAATCCGCGTCCCCCGTCACTTCGCGGAGCGCGGTGATCTCCTCCGGCAGCGCGGCGCTGCCTTCCCCATACTGGAACAGCACGGCCTTTTCTGCGCTGAAGGGGTACACGTCGATCTCGCAGCGGCGGTCGGCGAAGACGAAACGATACTTTGTCTTGCGCACGGGCGAGAGCGCCGTGTCGCGCTCTAAGAGGTATTTTTCATACTGCTTTTGCGAGATGGGGCGCTCGGTGTCCCATTTTTCGCCGTTTGGCATGCGGTGCTTCTCGGTGTAGAAGTACAGCGTCTCCGCGCCGCTTTTCTGCATGCGCACGCGGCGCTCGATGTTCGGGTTCGTCAGCGCGAGATACGTCTGCGTCATGTCGATGGCCGCGGCGCGGTATTTGTGGGAAAACGCCGCCATGTCGGGCATGGCGATAAGGTACTTGCGTTTTTGCGCCATTGGCTCGACCTCGCCCACGGCGCGATAGATCTCGCGCAGGGCGCGCTCGATCTTGTTATTGAAATTCGCGTCGTTGTCGATGATGCGCAGATTCGGGTGCGCTCTCCACGCGCGCAGCGTGCGGTCGTCCATCTCGCGCGCGAATTCGATGGATTCCGTGCGCGCGTTGTTGCCGAGGTCATAGGCAAACTCCGCGCCCTTGGCGCAGGTGATGAGATGGAGCACCATGTCGTAATTGGCGAGCACACGCTCTTCGGTGCGGCCGTCAAAGCGCGCGATGACCTGCGCGAACTCCTCATCCGACACGTAGGCCTTGTCGTCCATCAGCGCGCGGTCGTAGAGAATGAGAATATTGTCCTCCGGCACGAGCTGCGCGGCGTCCAGTGCGAGCTTTTCCTTGTGGATCTGATCGCCGACGACAAAGTCCTGAAATTGCAGCATCGACATACAGTTGTCAAAGGGTTTGATGCCAAAGCCCGAAATGAGCTCAGTTGCCGTCTCGGGGATGGTGATGACGCGCCAGCCGTCCTCCTGCTTGAATTCCTTGAGCACACGGCTCACGAGCGTGGTTTTGCCCGCCGCGGGGCCGCCCGTGAGGACGATCTTTGTGATGCGCTTTGCCATAGTTACGCTTCCTTTCCGTGCAGAAGATAGTCGCCGAACGCTTCGACGGTCTTAAAGTACAGGTCGCAGTTTTGACGCATGAACGCCTCGATCTCTGGGATGTCGTTCGACCAGCCCGCGGCGGCGAAGCGCACATTCGCGGCCTTCGCCATGTCATATCCGGGCTTTAAGTCGTCGAGCACGAGCATCTGCTCGGCGGTGAAGCCGAGCTTTTCCATGATATCATAGAGCGCGTGCGGCTGGGGCTTGCGCCGGTCCTTTGGCACCTCCCAGCCGTAGACAAGCTTCGGCTCGGGGAGCTTATTTTCGCGGTAGTCGCGCAGAATGTTCGGCGAGAGCGAGTGCGACACGACGCAGATCGTGCCGCCGGCTCGCACGTAGTCCCACAAAATATCGCGCATCCCGTCGTAGACCTGCGGCACGTGGTGCTGGACATATTCGTGCCAGTACGCCTGCTCGTGCTTCATATCCTCCTCGGTCATGCCGACCTCGCCGTGGAAAAAGTCATAGACGCCGGGGTCAAAGTTTTTGAGGACGTATTCCTCCAGCGTGTAGCGCTTCGCCTTGGGGAAAAACTTCGCCGTGTACTCGGCAAAGCAGGGATAGTGTACCGTCGCGGTGGAGTTGACCACGGTGTCGTCGTGATCGAGCACAAGGCAGGGGTAGGTCATAAAAGGGACTCCTTTTTGATACTTTTTATAAAAGTATAGCATATTAAGTGTCCGCCCTGCAAGGGCGGGAAAAAGCAGCGCCGAAGGCGCTTCGTCTTTATTCCCTACACCGTGCAGGGGAACGGGCAAAGGGGACCATTCTCTCACGTGAGAGAATGGCCCCCTTGAACCCCCAAGAGAACGCAAGGGGCTCTGCCCCTTGACCCCGCACATTGGCAGCCCCAATCTCGAAGAGCTGCACGCGCTGCGCAATCAGATGCGGTGTACATGGCTTCGCCATGAGCCCCTGCGAATCGCCACCGATTGTAACCGCGCCTTACTACCGTGAGGCGCGTGTGACGTTACCTCGGCGGCAGACTGCGTGCGAAATAGCGGCATTGCTTCGCTCGCCGCATTGTGGAGACTGGCGGTAGACGGAAATTAGGCTGTACTCCTACAAGATCAGCAGAGCGGCAGCGGATGATAGAAGAAAGTCAAATCGTATAGCAACACTAACCGCGGCAACGCCGCGCGCAGGCAGTTGCATTCCGAAGGCATAAAGGTTATTCAACCCCGAGACTGCCAATCTAAACCTTTCTCTTGGGGGATTTAAAGGGG
>NZ_JPJG01000083.1 GCF_000765235.1 Oscillibacter sp. ER4
AAATCGTATAGCAACACTAATGCGGCAACGCCGCGCACGAGGCACTTTCACTTCGGAGACATCAGAGTTGTTCAAGCCTGAGACTGCCAATCTAAGCCTTTCTCTTGGGGTTCCAAAGGGGCCATTCTCTTTTGCGAAAGAGAATGGCCCCTTTGACTCGCTCCCACACGGTGTGGGGAACAACGATGCAGCGCTGCCGCGCTGCGATAAGATCCCCGCTGCGCGGGGAGGGCGCAAAAAAAGGCAGCCGAAAGGCTGCCTTTTTTAATCAACCGTGCGCATGAAGGACGTCGATCCCTTCTGAAATCTCACATCCAGTTTCACGCGGTCCGCGCGCATATAGCTCGTGGTGTATTCATAGGTATGCCCGTTCTCGGTCGTGGTGCGGCGCTGATGGAAAAACGCCGCCGAGCCGGGCGCGCAGTGCAGAAGCTGCGCCTCGTGCGGCGCGAGCACGACGGCCTCATACGTGTCCGACGCGGAAAACGGGATGACGCCGACGTGGTAGAGGAGACTGTAGAAGCTGTGCGTCTCCAAAAGCTCGCGCGTCAGGTTCGGATAGATGTACTCGGGGTAGTACGACGTCTCCAAGATGAGCGGCTCGCCGTCGACATTTCGCACGCGCGTGAAGCGATAGACTTTGACACCCGGCTCAAGGCCCATGAGCGTCACGATCTTGGGGGAAGGCGTGATGACCGCGAAGTCGACCAGCGTGGACGACGGCGTTTTGCCCAGCTGGGAAATTTCCGTCGTGAACGAATACTGCACGCCCTTGCGGCGCGTGTTCGGGTCAGTGACGAACGTGCCCTTGCCGCGCTTGCGCACGACAAAGCCCTCTTCTTCCAGAGCACCGATGGCCTGACGGACCGTGTTGCGGCTGATATCGTAAACGCGGCAGAGCTCGGCCTCGCTCGGGAGCAGGTCGCCGACCTTGAGCGCGCCGGAGGTGATGCTGCGCTTGATGATGCCCATGAGTTGGGAATAGAGAGGAATTTCGCTGTCGAGCGACAGCGGATTTTTGAGGACCGGATTGTGTTCCATGGTGGGAACCTCCCGAGAAATACGTTTTGGAATATTCCCATCATACCACATATCTTTGAGATGTTCCAGTACCTTTTTGCAATATTCCCATCATTTTACGCAAAAATGCGGGGAAAAAGGCGGCCCGAAGGCCGCCTATTTGAAATTTGACCGCTTCAGTCCAGAATTTCCTGCGCACCGGTCTTGATGCTGATGCGCACGGCGTGCGTTACAAGCGGGTCGTCTGACTTCTCGTGGTTGATGTCGTAAACGGCGGTAGTGTAGACATAGCCGTCGCGGATCTCAAGAGAGAAGTCGACGGAGGTGACATAGGTGCCGTCCTCTGTGAGAGCGCTGCCGTAGAACCAGTCCTTGTCACCGAATTTCGTGAACGTTTTGCCGCAGTCATAGGAAATGGACAGGTTGTTCGGCGTGGGCATGAAATAATCCGTCATCACAATAATGTCGCCGCTGATAGCGATGGCGTTGTAGCCGTTGATCGAACTGAGCTTCTTGCCATCCGTGTCATAGAGAACGGTGATAAACGAGCCCATTATTGCGCCGCCAATGTGATAACTCATCAGGATGCGGTTGTCCTGCGTTGAAAGGCTCGCGCTGACGGGCGCGTCGTTGAGATAATCAATCGGCAGGGTATCGATCGTTTCGACCGAGCCGCCCTCGCGCCAGCGGCAGAGCTTGCCGCCCGCAGTGTACCAGAGGTAACCGCCCAGATCAACATAGCTGTCGGCAGCCTTGATGAGCGAGTCGCGGCTGACGGCATTCGTCGTGGTGGTCGAAGATGCGTCGGACGGCTTGGTGCCAGACTGGGCGCTGTGGTACCATTCGAGTATTACGTCATAGAACGTCGCATACTTGCCGAAGTCACCAAATGCCAGATAATACTCTGTCGGCCGATTCTCGGCGCAATAGCCGATCACATTTCCACCTTGATAAGATTCAAACCAAGATTGGCTATCGCCTTTCAAATCAATCCGGATGTGATTCAGCAGGGAGATATTCTCAGGTTCGGATGTAGAAGAATAGCCATAGTTGCTCAGGTCCACGTGCAGCTCGCTTCCCTCAGTGCTGACCGGCTCGCGCGGACTGATAATCGAACTTGTAGCAGCCGGAAACAGAGACAGCGATTCAATACCGCCATTTGCCGCGAGCTGGAGGTCGGTCAGGAACGCGGTATCAGCGGGAGACTCGGAGTCGGAAGAGCCGTCCGTGAAGTAGATTCCTCCGTTGATCGTAAAGTGCTTGACCATCGCCTGCAAGATCACGGCCTCCTCCTCGACGGCGCGGTCGTGGTTCCAGCCCCACTGATTCTCCTCGGTGCTGCCGTCGAAGAGCCAGTGAATCTCAACGATATAGCAGGTGTTGTTCGGCCCGTTGAAGAGCGTGACGACCGTGTTGCTCATGCCTTCGTGCGTCACGAAGCGGCAGCTCTCGTCGATCCACTCAGCGGTATAGCCCGCGCTTTCCCACTCCAGCTTCTCGTCGTACAGGCTGTGGTCGACCTCTGTGACGCTGAAATACGAGCCGGTGTTATAGCTCGAATACCAGTATTCCGCGTATTCCGCATCGGGCTTGTACGTCCAGCCGGAGATGGGGGCATAGAAACTGTAATTGCCATTACCGGAGATCAGGCGGCCCTCGACGGTGTTGCCGTGGCCGTATCCGTCCTCGACCAGACCGTCGACCAGATCGGGAATGTACATCTTCGGCTCGTTGAGCCCCGCATAGTCGATATAGAAGTCGTGCAGGTAATACTTGAGGTCCACGCCGTAGCCGCAGCCGTTGTACCACAGCCCGTCGTTGCTCATCGAGGTGCCGATGATCTGATAGCCGGTCTTCTCGCCGTAGGTGTAGTGCAGGACGGTGAGATAGTGCGTCCAGTTCTCGTTGAGATATCCGTCATCCGTCAGCTCCTGCCCGCCGATGGGGACGATCTCCGCGCCCGCCTTGTTCGTGGGCTTCCTCTCATACTGGAAGTACCACAGCTCCAGCACCGTGCCGTCGGGGGAAAGGTTGCCGAGCGAATCTGCCTGCTCCAGCTGCGTCACGCGCACATCGGCGACCGTGTCTTCGATCGAGCGGGACGCATATTCATTGTTTTCCGACACGGAATAGGTCATCGTGCCTTTTTTGAGGTCTTCCACGCACGCGGTGGCATAGTCGTCCATCGAGGCGTAGATCGTGTCGGTGTTTTCGATGTTCAGACGGTAGATGCTGCCGATGCCCTCGATTGCCTTGTTACCCGAATCGCTTCCCAGTGTCCGATAGGCAAGACTGATATAAAAGCTGCCATCCTTCTGTGCGAAAAGATAGAGCACATTATAGTAGTCTTCATACGTTGTGTCGGAAACGTAGCCTTTCCAGACGGTCCGATTGCCGCTGATGAGCTCATCCGCGCTCATGCCGTTCCACGTCTCGTCAGCAGAGTCATTGAAGAGGGCTGGGAAGGTGGACTTGTCGAGTGATACGACCTCCATCGGGGAGAAGACGAACTCGTCGCCGCTGGGCGCGAACATCGCGACGCGCTTTTCACTGTCGATGGTCAGGGCGCGGAACGTGATGGCGGGGGAGTAGGGGAAGCCTCTGACGGCGCTGCGCGCTTCCGTTGTCAGATACACCGCCTCGTCGACCGAGAACGTTGTGCCGTCGAACGGATTGCCCGCCTGTGCGCGCTCGCCCCAGCTGACGGCGCAGCCCGCCGTCAGCGTCAGCGCCAGCACGAGGGCGACAACGCCGAGCCCGCGCTTTTTCTGCGCGCCGAGGACGTTCGTGATGCGCCGCTTGAGGCGCTCGACCGTGCCGCCGAAGCACGTCGTCGCGGGCAGCGCCCGCACGCTGGACTGCACGGCGGCGAGCAGTGTCCGGCTGTAAGCCGCGCGCTCGGGGAGTTCGAGCCCGTCGGTCGCCGCGCTGTCGCAGGCGAGCTCAATGTCCTCGTCCGCCTGACGCAGCATCAGATACACCACGGGGTTGAACCAGTGCATCGCGTTGGCCGCGAGCAGCACGAGCTTTAAGAGCATATCGCGCTGCTTGAGGTGGCACAGCTCATGGCGCAGGATGTAGCGCAGCTCCTGCACGTCGTAGCGCTCGTGGGGCAGGAGCAGCCGCGGGCAAAGAAGACCTGTCACCGCGGGGGTGGAGATGGCCTCGCAGACGATCATCTCCGGCGCGCTCACGCCTAAGTCGCGCGCCGTGTCAGAGAGCATCGCGGCGTAGTCCGCGCGGGAGACGTCTCTCTTCCAGCGGCGCACCGTGCGGCGGAAGAGGGCGTAGGAGATGCCCTGATACAGCAGGAACGCCGCCGCGCCCGCGAGATAGCCGTAAAACAAGATCGTCGTCACGGGGATGTAGCGTGTCGTCTTCTGCTCGGGATTCGTCACGGGGCGCTGGATGATCGTGTCGCGCACCGCGGCGGGGGACTGGCCGCTTTTTTCGGCCATGTCGCCAAACAGATTATCGGTCGATTGGATGGCTGTCTTATCCGTGCCGACAAAGAGGGTGTAGTCCTTCGGCGGCGCGGCCTGCACCGGCGCGTTTTTCACCGAAAAATCGACCGGCAGCAGCAAAAATGCCGCCAGCGCCAGCCACAGCCAGCAGCGCGTTTTCGCACGGTAGCGCTCGCGCCAGAGGGGTTTGAGTACCAGCATCGCCAGAATGGCGAGGGAACCTAACAGGGAAGTTTTCAACAGATTCAGCAGAAATGTTTCCATGGTGCGTCCTCCTTTTTATCGCCGTTTACCGGCTCATATCGTCCAAAAACTGCCGCAGCTCGTCGATCTCGCTCTGTTCGAGCGGCTGCTCGGCGTTCAGCGCCGCGACAAAGCTGCCGAGCGACCCGCCGTAGAGCCGCTTCAGGACGCTGCGGCTCTCAAATTCGAGGTATCTGTCCTTTGAGACGAGCGGCGTGTACGAATTGTTCCGCCCCTCGCGGCGGCTCGAGAGGAATCCTTTTTCGCACAGGCGAGTAAGGTAGGTGTTGACGGTGTTGGCGCTCCAGCCGTGGCTCGCGAGCGCGCCGTCGAGATCGCCGCGGCTGACCTCGCCGCCGACGGCCCAGATGGCCTGCATCACGGCAAGCTCCGCGTCGGGCAGTCTCTTCTTATCGTCCATGGGTTGACCTCCTTAGATGATCTACTACATTTGTCGTTGATAACTATATACTACATATGTAGTAGTTTGTCAAGCGCCTTTTATGTCCTTTTTTGTTTTGCAGCGAAAATTGCAGAAAACAGGGGAAAGACATGACGGCAAATCGTCAAAATGAAAGATGCTGTTCAATTATTTGAATGAGTTCTTGCAAATCTTTCTGAAAATCGCTTGCTTTTGTGCAAAGCGCAAGGTATAATGAAGAAACCGTATGAAATCATTTGGCAATTCAATAAATAAAAATTTGAGAGGAGATCTTTATCATGGCAAAGTTCAAAGTTTACTACACCATCGAGCTCAACGAGGTGGCCACGCACATCTTCGAGTCCAACGACTTTGAAGTGAAGCTGTGCAGCCATAACGACGAGGAGACCTACGTCAAGGAGCTCGCCGAGTTCCAGCCCGACGCCATCATGTGCCGCACCGAGCCCATCACCGCCAAGATGATGGACACCTGCAAGAACCTCAAGGTCATCGGCAAGCAGGGCGCCGGCCTCGATAACATCGACATGGACCACGCCCACGCCAAGGACATCACCGTTGTCTACGCGCCTGCCGGCAACGCCAACGCCGTCGCCGAGCACGCCGTCATGCTGATGCTCATGTGCGCCAAGCGCTTCACCTATGTCGACCGTCAGTTCCGCGGCGGCAACTTCCTCGTCCGTATGGGCATGGAGCACACCTATGAGCTCGGCGGCAAGACCCTCGGTATGATCGGCTGCGGCCGTATCTCCCAGCTCGCCATGCAGAAGTGCAAGTACGGCTTCGGCATGAACGTCATCGGCTACGATCCGTACCTCACGCAGGACAAGATCGGCGATCTGTGCGAGCTGAAGGCCACCGCCAAGGAGGTCTGGGAGCAGGCCGACTTCGTGTCCGTGCATCTGCCTGTCGTTCCCTCCACCGAGCACTCCATCGGCCGTGAGCAGTTCAGCTGGATGAAGCCCACCGCTTCCTTCATCAACTGCGCGCGCGGCGCTCTGATCAAGGAGAACGAGCTTGTCGAGTGCCTGAAGGACGGCACGCTGTTCCAGGCCGGTCTCGACGTGTTCGAGCATGAGCCCATCCAGGAGTCCAGCCGCGAGCTGTTCAACCTCGACAACGTCATCATGACCCCGCACATGGCCGCCACCACCGAGCAGAGCGTTCTGAACTGCTGCACCTCCGTTGCCAACGACATCGTCGCCGTCTGCAACGGCCAGGAGCCCAAGGTCAAGGCCCAGAAGCCCAAGTTCTAAGCTATTTCTGTTTCGTAGAAACTACTTATTAAAAGGGACGCCTCGAAAGAGACGTCCCTTTTTTGCGCCCTTGGGCGCAGGGGGGGCAGTCAGGCAGAGCTGCTGCTTTTTATTCCAACAGCGTGTGGAGACGCGGGAAAGGGGGCCATTGTCTCACGCGAGACAATGGCCCCCTTTCCCATGCAGCGCCAGCGGCGCTGCTTTCCCTGCGCCTTTGGGTGCAAAACGATCCCGTGGTGCAAGATATTCTTCATTCTTGTTAAATAGTTAACGAAATGAAAGAAAAAAATCAAAATTGCCTATATTTTTCGCAACTTTGCAGTTGATTTTTCATTTTTCTGTGTGTATAATCAAAATCGAAGAAAATCGGATCTCATTCCGGATTTACAAATTTTAAAGGAGAAGTCAAATGAAAGAATTGTACGTCGTCAACTGCTGCCGTACCGCTGTCGGTTCCTTCGGCGGTTCCCTGAAGAACACCCCTGCCGCTCAGCTCGGCTCCATCGTCGTGAAGGAAGCCCTCAAGCGCGCGAATGTCGCTCCCGAGAATGTCGATGAGCTGATGTTCGGCTGCATCCTGACCGCCGGTCTCGGTCAGAACGTCGCCCGTCAGGTCGGCGTGGGCGCCGGTCTCCCCTATTCCGTCCCCGCCTATACCGTCGGTATGGTCTGCGGCTCCGGTATGAAGTCCGTCATTGAGGCTGGCCGCGCCATCCTCGCCGGCGATGCCGATATCGTCGTCTGCGGTGGCACCGAGAACATGAGCGCCGCTCCTTATGCCGCTCCCGACGCCCGCTGGGGCGCCCGCATGGGCGACAAGAAGCTTGTCGACACCATGATCAAGGACGGCCTGTGGGATGCGTTCAACAACTACCACATGGGCACCACCGCCGAGAACATCTGCGATGTTTGGGGCATCACCCGCGAAGAGCTCGACGCCTTCGGCGCTGCCTCCCAGCAGAAGACCGAGGCTGCTCAGGCTGCCGGCCGTTTTGACGATGAGATCGTTCCCGTCCCCGTGAAGGTCAAGAAGGAGATCGTCGAGTTCAAGAAGGATGAGTTTCCCCGCGCCGGTTCCACCGTCGAGGGTCTTGCCAAGCTGCGCGGCGCGTTCCCCGTCGGCCCCGAGGGCGTTGAGGACGAGATCGTCCACACCTTCGAGCCCACCGGCATCCACGAAGCCGATACCAAGAAGCACGTCCAGCGCGTCACCGCCGGTAACGCCTCCGGCATCAACGACGGCGCTGCCGCCATCGTCCTCGCTTCCGGCGAGGCCGTGAAGAAGTACAACCTCAAGCCCATGGCCAAGCTCGTCAGCTGGGGCCAGGGCGGCGTCGACCCGAAGATCATGGGCGTCGGCCCCGTGCCCGCTTCCCGTCAGGCCATGCAGAAGGCCGGCCTGACCATCGACGATATCGACCTCGTCGAGGCCAACGAAGCCTTCGCGGCCCAGTCCATCGCTGTTGCCCGTGAGCTCGGCTTCGACATGAGCAAGGTCAACGTCAACGGCGGCGCGATCTCCATCGGCCACCCCGTCGGCGCTTCCGGCGCTCGTATCATCGTCACCCTGCTGCACGAAATGCTCAAGCGCGACGACGCCAAGAAGGGTCTTGCCACCCTCTGCATCGGCGGCGGTCAGGGCGTTGCCACCATCTTCGAGAAGTGCTAAAGCACCGCTAACCCCTGAAAATAAAAGGAGACCTCGAAAGAGCAATGCTGTTCGGACAAGAGCGCAAACTGTTCGGTTTGCGCTCTTGTCACTATTTTTGCCCTTATGGGGTGTTCGGTTAGTGAACTTTTAGTGAACATTTTGTTCTTTCCTTTGACAGCACTATTTGCTTGTGCTAACCTGTAATCGGCCTTAGTAGCCCAATTTGAGAGTTTTACGAGATTTTACGATTTTAGCATATTGCCGACCCATTTTACAATTCATGCTGCTGTCCTGACATATGGATGAGTGTCTTAGGAGCGCATGACAATGGCTTCCCTGCCGGTGGGAGCCGTTGTCATGCGCTTCTTTTGCGTCCAATCCCGGCAAATACATGACAGGAGCAAAAGATTATGAATATCGCTGATAAAGTTAAGATGGAATTTGAAGATGCTATCCGTTCCGCAATCAAAGACTGGTAGCGTGATGCTGACGAGCCTGCCAATCTGTTTTCCCGAAATCGCAAACTCGACCAAGTGACCATGATAAAGCTGCTCTGCCTCATGGGCGGCAACAGTTTACGCAAGGAGCTGTACGATTACCCCAGCCTAAAAGTGTCTGCGTCCAGCTTCTCTGAGCGCCGCGTCGCCATTCCTTCCGAACTGTTATATTATGTTTTGCGCCGCTTCTCTGACACAGACAACGGGAATGATGCCTTTCTTTACAAGGGCCGCAAGCTGATTGGCATAGACGGCGTAAATTTCAACACAGCACTCAACAAGGACACGCCGTCTTTCATGCCTGCGTCAAACACAGCCAAGGGCGGGTATAACCAGTATAAAGCCACGGTCATGGTAGACTTGCTTTCTAATCAGACGGTGGACATGGTACTGCACCCTATCAGCAAGCAGAACGAACACGCAGATGCGGCCTTTATGGTGGCGTGGAACGATTTTCTGCCTTGCATTTTCGTATGCGACAGACTTTACTCTTCCTATCCCTTAATTGCAGATTTTCAGCAAAAGGGGCTGGACTTCGTTATTCGCACAAAGCAGAATAATGGCGCGTTAAAGCCCATACAAGCTTTGCCAATGCGTGGATGCCGCTGTGGTACTTCCGGCCCTTGCCGCGCTTCTCCATCTCCCGCTGAACCATCTCGAAGGTGTCCGGGTCGATGATAGGCTCGTGATTGTACTCCACATAATACTGGGGGATTTCTCCCTCATTGACCTTCTTTTTCTTCGTCAGGTAATCGACGGTGTAGGTCTTTTGCAGCAGAGCGCAGCCCTTGTATTTCTCATTCGACAGGATACTTTTGACCGCCGAGGTGTTCCACTTGGGCTTGCCGCCGGGAGACAGGATGCCATCAGCCGTGAGCTGCTGGGCGATGCCATTGTAGGTCATGCCCTGAAGGAACATGGCGAAGATGCGCTGAACAATGGCTGCCTGCTCCCGGTTGACCACCAGATTGCCGTCCGGCCCACGGTCGTAGCCGAGGAACCGGTTGAACGGAACCGTGACCTTGCCGTCTGCAAAGCGCTTCCGCTGGCCCCAGGTGCAGTTTTCAGAAATGCTCCGGCTTTCCTCCTGCGCCAGCGAGGACATGATGGTCAGGAGCAGCTCGCCCTTCCCGTCAAACGTCCAGATGTTCTCTTTTTCAAAATAGCACTCGATGCCGCTTTCCTTGAGCTGGCGGATAGTGGTCAGACTGTCCACCGTGTTCCGGGCAAACCGGCTGACGCTCTTTGTCACGATGAGGTCGATTTTTCCGGCCAGCGCATCCGCAACCATGCGTTTGAAGCCCTCGCGGTGCTTGGTGCTAGTGCCCGTGATGCCTGCGTCCGTGTACACATCGACGAACTCCCAATCGTCCCGGCTCTTGATGTAATTCGTGTAGTAATCAATCTGGGCCTCATAGCTGGTGAACTGGTCGTCATGGTCGGTGGAAACACGCGCATAACCGGCGACCCGGCGCTTTTTCTGCTCCGTGATTGGCATAGCTGTGAAGCGGGTCAGCGTGGCTGGGATGGTGGTAATCTTCTTAGTCGCTTTCGGCATGGCGTTCCCTCCATTTCGCTTTCATGACCTCGCTCATGTGCTTTTTCCGCTCCTCAGTCTGGCGGGGCATCTGGCGCTTCTGGACGAAGGCTCTGGACACCTCATGCCCGTCCCGGAAGTGAAAGACAATCTCGTTGTCTGCGGGCACCGTTGCATAAGCCAGCTGCTGATTGAAAAGCTCCTCGTCAAACTCCGGCAGGCCCATCACATTCGCGATGAGCGTCCTGAGCGTGTCCTCCCGGATGCCTACCTTAGAGCAGCCCACCGCCGTCGGCGATGCAAGATAAGAAGCCGCTTCGGCTCCGTAGTTGACAGCGGAGGTATCGACCTGACCGCGATCTTCCGTCATGCGCAGCTGGTCGTAATCGATCTGCTTGGCCTTCATCTCCCAGCCGAAGGACAGCCCCGGAGTGCCGGAAACTACGAAATGGTCGCTGCATCTGCCTGTCAGCGCGATTTCGCCGGAGCCATACGCCTGGAGGAACACCTGATAGCTATCCAGCGATACACACTGGGCGAACACCGGATTCCCTTTACGGCCTCCCACGCGCCGGATCAGTCGCCCTGGAATACGGAAATGAATACATCCACGATGCCCAGAATGACATCCAGTACCGTGGACAGCGTAATGGCGATGTGCTTGAACACACCCTCAAAGACTGGAGCGAGAAGATCACAGAACCCCTGCCATACAGCGGACAGCACTTCGGTAATGCTTTCAAATTCAAAGCCCAGGCTGTTCAGCCGGTCAACGATGCCCTGACAGAAGCCGCTGATGGTTTCTTTGATCTGATTCCATGTGCCGATGATATTTTCTCGGAATTCATCGTTGGTTTTCCAGAGCGTCGCAAAGGCGGCTGCCAGCGTACCGATCACTGCCACCACGGCAAGCACCGGCCCGACCACGGCCCCAAGCGCACTTCCCAGTCCGGTGATGGAACCGCTGCTCCCGGCGATCTTTACGCCCAGCTTGGCGATGACCTTCGTCAGACCGGAAAAGCCCTTCATGGCTGTACCGACTGTGGAAGTCACTTTGCCGAAGAGAATGAGCATGGGACCGATGGCAGCGACAACCGCCGCAATTTTCAACACGGTTTCTTTCTGCTCATCGTTCATGCCGTTCAGCTTGTCCACAAATTCCTGGATTTTCTTTGCCGCCGCCCGGATTTTTGGCATGAGGATTTCGCCGAAGGAAATGGCAAGCCCCTCCAGTGCGGACTTTAGAATGGTGATCTGGCCGGACAGGTTGTCCATCTGTGTATCCGCCATCTGCTGAGCCGCGCCGCCGCTTTCCGTAATGGACTGCTGGAGACTGTCCCAGCTGTCTCCGGTATTGGAAAGCAGCGAGTTGACAGCGGCCAGATCGGTTTTATTGAAAATGGACGAGATGATGTTCTGCTTTTCAGCGGAAGTCATCCCGTCCATACTGGTATTCAAATCCCCCAGAATATCGTTGAGGGAACGCATATTGCCTTCGGAGTCGTAGACCTCCACGCCCAGGCTCTCCATGCAGGCGGCGGCTTTGTCCGTGGGGCTTTGCAGAGCCAGAATTACGTTTCGCAGATGGGTGCCGCCCTCCGCGCCCTTGATGCCGTTATTGGCGAGGATGCCCAGAGCGGTATTCAGTTCCGCTGTGCCGCCCTTGACCGTCTTCGCGGTTGCGCCGATGGTCAGGATGGCTTCACCCAGCTGGGCAACGGAGGTATTGGTGGTGGATGCCGTCTTGGACATCTGATCCACCATGGTATCGGCTTCGCTGGTTTCCATCCCCAGAGCCGACATGGCATTCCTTACAGCCGTATGCTTGTGTCCCCTGTCGGTTATTTGATTCCTTTGGAAGACAAATATTTTCGAGACAACCCCCAGACAATGGGTTTCAAACACGGCGGGTATGTGACCTGTGTTGGCTATGTCACCAACGTGATAGGAGAGAGTGTTGCCCCTCTCTCTGATAGTATTTTCTCACAGCTACAAGGCATGGTAAACCAAGCTCTAGTATCTATCTTGCCAACCAAAGAAAAAGACTTGTTCGTTGTTCATCCCATCGCCATATATTACGGTAAATAAAAAGCCCCCTGCTGATTTTGAAAATCAAAATCAGCAGGGGCGTTTTTGTTCGGTTAATACCTAACCGAACAGCATTGCTCGAAAGAGGTCTCCTTTTTATTTTGTCCTCTGCACGGTGCAGAGAAAAAAGCAGTGCCCCTGCCGAGACGCAAAAAGGAAGCAGCCCTTTCGGGCTGCCCCTCACGCGCCCTCGCGGGCGCAAACGCCGTACAGTGCGCCGCGCTGCGATTTAACCCTCCGCCTGCGCGGCGACGATCGCCTCGTAAATCGTCTGCGGGTCAAGCTTATCATAGTCCGCGCTCGTCGCCATCGCGGCGGCGTCGACCTGCTCGGCGATGAAGTTCGTGAAGTACTCCTCGCGCACCTCATCGGCGGCTGCGGCCTTGTCGAGCGGCAGGCGGAGCAGGATGTGATAGCCGAAGCTGGATTCGACGACTTCACTCACCTCGCCCTCGGAAAGCGCGTAGGCGGCGTCTTCAAACTCCTGCACCATCGAGCCGGTCGTGAAGGTGTAGCCCGTGGGATAGCTCTCGCGGCCGGGGTCCTCGCTGTACTCGTCGGCGAGCTCGGCAAAGTAGGAGGCGATGTCGTCGCCGGTGTAGGAATTGAGCTTTTCGACGAGCTCCTCAGCGAGCGCTTTCTTTTCGGCCTTCTGCTCGTCGGTGAGGGCTTCGCCGGTCGTCATGTTCTTCGTCGCAAGCAGGATGTGGTCCGCTGTGATGTAGCCCTGCTCGGCGGCGTATACGGCGAGGTCCTCGTCGGAGGCGTAGAGCGCGCTGCCCTCGGTGTTGTAGAGCGCATAGAGATTCTGATACAGGTAGTTCGAGCGCGCGACGCGGTCATAGGTCTCGCGGCGCATGCCGAGCTTGGCGATCTCGGCCTCAAAAGCTTCCTCGCTGCCGTACTGGTCAATGTAGCTCTGGTCGCTCTCGGCCATGGCGGCCTCCTGCTCGGCGGTAAGCGTCACGCCGTACTTGCTGGCGAGATTTTCAAGCACCAAGTGCTGCTTGACGGACGAGAGCACGCTTGCTTTCACATAGTCGGCGACACTCATGCCGTCGGAGAGGGTGTCGTCCCAGTTGATGGACGAGCCGGAGTAATACTGCATATAGCTGTCGAGATACGACACGTCGTAGCCGATCCAGTAGGCGACAAGGTCGGCGCTCGCGCCGTTGCCGTTCAGGCTTGCGACGATCGCGTCGGGCGCGACGCCGGTCGCTTCGTAACAGAGACCCTCCTGCATCGTGCCGGAGGTGAAGCCGTTCGAGGGCGAGAGCGACACGACGGCAAAGGTGAGCGCCGCGGTGATGGCCGCCGCGCCAAGGAACGAAAGTAATCTCTTCTTGATCATAATGTTACCTCTTTTTCGTTTTCTTCCTTATTCACACGCAGGTCTCCGACCAGCGTCAAGGCTGTATCCAATGCGTCCTCGCCCAGCGAAAGACGCAGCAGGAGCTTCGGCTCCGTCCCCGTGGCGGAGAGCGTGAGCCGGCGGCGGTTCTTCGGCAGTGAGCAGAGGGCCATCACGGCCTCCACGGGGACTGCCTCGGACGCGGCAAAGGTGAAGGTGATCTCGCTGCCGCGCTGCGAGATATCGCTCACGCCGATCTGCACGGCCTCCGCGCGCAAAAGCGCGACGTCCATGAGCTTGAGGACCGGCTGGGGCGGCTCGCCGTAGCGGTCGATGAGCTCGTCGAGCAGCTCCTGCGACTGCTCGGCGGTGCGCAGCGCCGCGATGCGGCGGTAGATGTCCATGCGCTGCTCGCCCGATGGAATGTAGCTCTCCGGCAGGTTGGCCGAGACTGTGAGGTCTGCCGAGCATTCGGTGCGCTGCGGCGCTTTTTCGCCGCGCTGCTCGAGCACAGCCTCTTCCAAGAGCTGCAAATACATGTCGTAGCCGACGCTCATCATGTAGCCCGACTGCTCGGGGCCGAGCAAATTGCCCGCGCCGCGAATCTCAAGGTCGCGCATCGCGATGCGGAAGCCCGAGCCGAACTCCGCGTATTCGCGGATGGCCGTCAGGCGCTTGGCCGCAACCTCGGTGAGGATCTTGCCCGCGCGGTAGGTCATATAGGCATACGCCCGGCGCGCGCTGCGGCCGATGCGCCCGCGGATCTGGTGCAGCTGGGCGAGGCCGAGGCGGTCGGCGTCCTCGATGATGAGGGTGTTGACATTCGGAATGTCGATGCCCGTCTCAATGATCGTCGTGCAGACGAGCACCTGAATTTCTCCGTCCGAGAGCTGCTGCATCACGGACGACAGGCCCTTTTCGTCCATCTTGCCGTGCGCGACGCCGATGGTGACATCGTCGCCGAGGAGCTTTTTGAGCTGGGCGGCGCAGCGGTCGATGGTCTCGACGCGGTTGTGCATGTAGTAGACCTGCCCGCCGCGCGCGAGCTCGCGCCGGATGGCGTCGGCGATGACGCTCCAGTTATGCTCGAGCACATATGTCTGCACCGGCTGGCGGTCAACGGGCGGGACCTCGATGGTCGACATGTCGCGGATGCCCGAGAGCGCCATGTTGAGCGTTCTGGGGATGGGCGTTGCCGAGAGCGTCAGCGTGTCGACCTGACGCGAGAGCTCCTTAAGCTTTTCCTTGTGTGTTACGCCGAAGCGCTGCTCCTCGTCGATGATGAGAAGGCCAAGGTCCTTGAAGTGCAAACTCTTTTGCAGCAGCGAGTGCGTGCCAATGAGTAAGTCGATCTTTCCCGCGGCGGCATCCTGCAAAATTTGCTTCTTCTGCGCCGGCGTTTTGAAGCGCGAGAGCACTTCGATGCGCACGGGGAACGAGCGGAAGCGGTTCAGCGCCGTCGCGTAGTGCTGCTGGGCGAGCACGGTGGTCGGCACTAAGATGGCCGCCTGCTTGCCGTCGAGCACGCACTTCATCACGGCGCGCAGCGCGACCTCAGTCTTACCGTAGCCGACGTCGCCGCAGAGCAGGCGGTCCATCGGCGTACTGCGCTCCATGTCGGCCTTGATCTCGGCGATGGCGCGGAGCTGATCGTCGGTCTCTTCGTAGTCGAAGGCCTCTTCAAATTCCTTCTGCCACGGGGAGTCGGGCGAGAAGGCGAAGCCAGGACGGCGCTGGCGCTCGGCATAGAGCGCGATGAGCCCTTTGGCGAGGTCCTTTGCCGCGGCGCGCGCCTTCGTCTTCGCGCGCGACCAGTCCGTGCCGCCGAGCTTACTGAGCTTCGTGCGTATTTGGCCGTCCTCGTCCTCGCCATGGCCGCCGATGTATTTCGACACCATGTCGAGCTGCGTCGCGGGGACGTATAAGCTGTCGTTGCCCGCGTAGCAGATCTTAATATAGTCCTTGTCCACGCCGTCGACGCGCATGCGCTCGATGCCCGCAAAGCGGCCGATGCCGTGGTGGACATGCACGACGAGATCGCCGGGGGAGAGGTCTTCATAGGAGCGCAGCGCGGCGCGGGCCGACGTCTCCTTCTTCGGCCGCGCCTTTGCGCGCTTGCCGGAGATGGGAGCGGTCAGCTGGCCCTCGGTCAGGATGACGAGCTTTAATTGTGGATATTCGCTGCCCGCGCTCAGCGCGCCGAGGCCGATGACGGTCTCGTGCGGGGCGGGGAGGCGGTCGTTTTTCAAGTTGAGCTGCGCGCGGATGTTCCGCTCTTCCAAAAGGCGCCGGAAGTTTTTCGCGCGCGTTTCGTTGCCGCAGAGAACGAGCACGCCGCAGCCTGCGCCAAGATACCGCTCCATGTCGCCCGCGGCAGTCTCGAGGCTGCCGCCATACGACGGCAGCGATCGCGCGTTCATGCTGAGGATGGCCCTCGGCGGCAGCAGATTGCGCGACGTGGGGAGCGAATCGAGCAGCAGCACGGGGAACGCGCCCATGCGATGGCTCAATGCCTCCTGACTCAGCGCGAGCGCGGCAAATTCGCCGCACAAAACGCCCTCTTCGATCAGGGGCTTTACGTCCTCGGAGAGCTCCCAGTGGTAGTTCTTGCTGCGTTCCAAAACGCGCATGCCGTCGCTGACGGCAATCAGCGTGTCGGGTGAAAGATAGTCGAGCGCGCAGACTTCGTCGGGGTAGCACGCGGCGAGATACCGGTCCATGCCGCCGAGCGGCAGGTCGTTACGAAGGCGCTCGATGTCGCTGCGCAGCGTTTGGACGATGGGGCTGTCTTCGGCCTTTTTCGCGATCTTCTGCGCGGCGCGCCCAAGGCGCTCGAGCATTTTTTCGCGCCCGCCGTCCGAGAGGGCGGGCAGCACCTCTGCCGCGGGCAGGACGGTCAGGGATTTGACGTTCTGCGTGCGGCGCTGGGTCGTCACGTCGAATTCGCCCATCGCGTCGACCTCGTCGTCGAAGAATTCGACGCGCACGGGCGCGCTCAGCGGCGACCAGACGTCGAGAATGCCGCCGCGCAGCGCGAACTGGCCGACGCCCTCGACCGTTTCCGCGCGCGTGTAGCCGCTTTCGACAAGCTTTTTCGAGAGCGCGTTCAGGTCAAAGCGGTCGCCGAGCGAAATGTCCGTCACCGCGCCGCGCAGCGCGTCGGGCGGGAGCGTTCGCTGCATCAGGCCGTCGACCGTCGCGACCAGGATCGGCGCTTTTTCGGCGGCAAGGCTGCACAGCGAGCCGATGCGCTGCTGCTCCCAGCCGTGGGAGGCGAACACGCGGTCGCGCAGCTGCCATTCGCGCGCGAACAGCAGGCTCACGTCCTCGCCGAGCAGCTCGTGCAGGTCGCCCGCCATGCGGTTTGCCTCGTTTTCATCCGCGCAGACGATCAAAAGCGGGCGCTGTGTCTTGTGCCGCACGGCAGCGGCAAGCTGCGCGCGGTGCACACCCGAAAGGCCCGACACGGCGATGGGCGATGTGCCCGCGTCGAGCGAGAGCAGCAGCTCGCGCACCTCGGGAAGAGAAACGAGCGCTTCGTTGAGTTTGTTCATCCCCTGCGCCATGCCGTATCCCTCCTCCCGCAGCGCGCAAAAGGGCAGATCCGCCGCAGCCGCGGCGGGTCATGCCCGTGGTCGTCAGTCATTTTATTATATAGGCTTTTGCCCAAAAGTCTATGTCGATTTTATAAATTTTGGCGGCAAAAAACGCTCAGCCGTTGAAGCGGTTCTGCGCGGTGAGCACGCCGTCGGTGATGATGCACTCCGCCGCGCCGAGCGCGCGGTCGAGCACACCGTCGATGACCTTGCGCTCATTGGCCGTGAACGGGCCGATGACCCAGTCGACAATGTCGTGCTCCGGCGCGCCGACGCCGACCTTGACGCGCGGGAAAGCGTCGGTGCCGAGGTGCGCGATGATGTTCTTGAGGCCGTTGTGTCCGCCCGCGCTGCCGCTGCCGCGCACGCGGAGCTTGCCGAGCGGGAGCGAAATATCGTCGGAGATGACGATGACGTGGTCGGCGGGAATTTTATAGAACCGCGCCGCCTCGCCCACAGCCTCGCCGGAGAGGTTCATGTAGGTCTGCGGCATCATCAAAAGCACATTCACCCCGCCAAATTCGATGACTTCCGTCAGCGCGCGGAAGCGCAGGCGGTTGCAGCGCAGATCGCGCTTGTCGATCAGGCGCTCCGCGGCCATGAAGCCGATGTTGTGGCGGGTGTTTTCATACTGCTTGCCGTAGTTGCCCAAACAGACGAGCAGCCATTCCGGCGGGCCGGATTTTTTGAAAATCATGAAAATGTTCCTCACTTTTTGCGCCCGTGAGGGCGCGGATGCTTTTTCGCACAGGTGCGAAAGGCTTTGCGGCACATGTGCCGCGTGATGCGACCCCCATTTTCTTTCCCGAGAAAGAAAACGGGCGTCGCCCGTCCAAAAGAAAGGCGTTTCCCATTGCAAGCGAGCAGCTCGAAGAGCTGCAATGCTTGCCGATTGCACTGCCCATAGCGCGGCGTTGCCG
>NZ_JPJG01000084.1 GCF_000765235.1 Oscillibacter sp. ER4
GCCAATGCTCATGTGTGGTAAAGTAACACACAAGAAATTGAAAGACAATCAGCTGACTATTCCGTGTCTATTTATAGCTAAGGTTTTGAATCTACAGTTTGACTTAGACAAACTTGTTTACTACACATATAGCGTAGACCGAGTTGAAATGACTAATAATTTTCAATAATATCCAAAATATAGTGACATATAAACTTGATTATGGTATAATTTTCCTGTAAATGATTAACCTTTTTCTGAAAGGAGGTATTGCTTATGATGAAAAAGCACTTTAAGAAACTTGTTAGTTTGGTACTTTCGCTTATCATGGTTGTGGGAATGTCTGTAACCACTTTTGCAGCTGAAGTACAACCAGCGGCTACCACAGTAGGGACTTTAACCATTTTTTCTTCAAATGACGGCGGAAGTTCTTCTTGGGATACATCTGGTCATGCATTTATTGCATTCAAAAATTCGTCATCTTCTTCAATAAGAGTTGGCGGATTAAATGTAGGGGCTGGACATGAAATTACATTTGGAACATGGGGAAACAAATCTCAACATACAGGGATTTGGTATAATCTTGAATCATATTTTGCTAATAATGCAAGCGCTTATGGAAATCGTGTATCACTCTCAATGTCTGTAACGCAGAGCAATATAGATACGATCAACGACATCATTAGCAAAAACGATAAGTGGTCACTCACAAATAATTGTTCCTCGTTTGCAGTAAAAGTTTGGAATAGTGTTTCTTCAAAGACTTTAAGTGCGGGTATTCCAAATACACCAACTTCGCTAATGTCAAGTATTAAGTCGAAAAGTGGCTATCAAACAGGTCGCTCTATTGGTAACACAACACCTATCGGATATGTAAGCAATGGATCATTTGTAACTGTGACAATGAATAAAGCGAATGCTTCTAAAACTGATGCTGTATCAATCGTGAATACCACTATTGGCAATGCTGAATTCATTACACCTATTGACATGAATCCATATAGCTATACTACGAATTAAAACTTATTCTTTTCTTGTCTTAAATAATACGGCGTTAATAGAAAAAGAGCGTATCAACATTGATACGCTCTTTTAACTATCTTTTCTTTTTTGCTACCAATGCAATAATGATACATACAATTATACCAATCAAAAAGGGAATTGCCCACAAAAAAGCTGTACTGGCGGGTGCGCTGTATCCAGCATTTTTAGTACCCCAAAGCATTTTTCCATAATTAAAAGCAACAACTGCACACATTACATCGGACAACAAAATTGCAAGACCGAAAAATAAATAACTAATCTTTTTCATGAATAATCCTCCTTTGATTTAATCAGATACTAATCATAATATCTCAATTAAATTATACGGCAAATATATGAATTTTTCAACCTCAATACCGAAGATGTTTGAGTAGAAATAGATTATTTACAACTAAATAACCGCCGCCCCGCAGCAGCACATGAGCAGTAAGTCTGAAAAAGATTTGCTGCTTTTTTTGTTGTCTGTTTGGCAAATTTCAAAATGCTCCGTATTAGGGAATGAAGCCGGGAAAAACGATCATGTGCGGTAAAGTAACACACAAGGATTTGATAGACAGCAGTCCCCACTATTCCGAAAATTAAGTAAAAATGAATAGATTTCTTAAAGTCTGTATGATAAAATATGATTATGAAAAAATCGACGAATCGGAATTTTTGAGGGGGAAAAATGGAACAAATACAATCAAATTTTAATGGGCAATTACTAAGTAGAGATAAAATAAAAATAATTGCATTACTGTCAATGTTATTAGATCATATAGGTGCATTTATAATTTATCCAATGTATGTAAACGCATGTATGGTGAATGGCGTTGAAATGATGGGTGAGTTAGTTCCGAATAATGCAAGAATAATATATCTGATTTATATGGTCTGCCGCATTATTGGGCGACTGGCTTTTCCGATTTTTTCATTTATGATTGTAGAAGGATTTCTCCATACACATAATTTGAGAAAATATCTATGTAGATTATTTCTATTTGCAATTATATCTGAAATCCCGTATGATCTTGCGAATACAGGAACTGTACTTGAAATTTCTAAGCAAAATGTGTTGTGGACATTTATTATTGCTATTATTATGATGTGGACTTTAGAAAGAATACGCACAAAAATTGAAAGCAATGTAAAATATATTCTTTTAACAATTATCGTGATAAGTATTTCTGCTCTATTTGCAATATTTTCAGATGGAGGAATAGGAGGAATATTGCTTATTGCATCTATGTATCTATTTCATAAAAAGAAAACTTGCTATTGGATAGGGTGTGTTTTATCTTTATGCGTTATGTCATTACAATTTATGTGGATACAACTATTTGCAGCAGTCGCACTTATTTTGCTTGAAGTATATAACGGAAAGAAAGGAAAAGATTATAAATATCTTTTTTACATTTTTTATCCAGCCCATTTGTTAATATTATGGTTTGTTTCTTACATAGGTTTCATTGGTTGATGGTGTTTCGGCAGAATGCTCATGTACGGTAAAACAACACACATTGAGTTGCATAACAATCTCTGATTTTTGCTAAATAGCAAACCCAGCCGAGCCAGTCAACGGCAAGTAAATGGGCTTCGCCCACCGTTGACAACCCCGTCTGTCCTTGCTGGTGAATAACTAAGGGGCGACAGCATATTTTGCTGTCGCCCCTGCCCACAATTACAAAAATTATTTTTCAATGTGGATAATTGCCGATTTGAAGTTACTTAGTCAACATTAAAAGTATATGTGCCATCCACACTTGCTTTCCCCTGAATGGTGTATGTACCACTAAATGCTGGAATCTGATCTAAGACTACATCTTCTCCCGGCAAAACGCTTTTGGTGCTACCAATCTGTTTCCCTTTATCATCAACTACTCTAAGTGTAACTTTTCCTGGATTATTCGCATCACTTGTGACTGTTGGAGAATCCGGGAAAATATTGTTTGAGCTTGTGATATTCTGATATGAAGTAGTATTTAACTTTGCGGTTCCAGACCAGTTGATACGAGGCTGAACTTCCGTATATCCTGTTGGAATATCTTGCTGAATTATTTCTGGTGTAGCTGCAAAAGCAGGCATACATGTGGTTCCAAATAATGCTGCCGCAATGGCGAGTGTACCGATTGATTTTTTGAACATAATACAACCTCTCTTTCTTGAAAAACAATTTCAAAGATAATTAGAAAACAATAAATTTTGTGTATTATTTACTGTTTACGCAGTTATTATATAATATTTTTGTAACAAACGCAATATAAAAGGGAAAATTTCCCATAAACAAGTCGGCGTACTTTTTCTAAATATAGAGGAGCAAATATAGATTTCAATATGAAAATATGGTAGAATTATTGCATTGAATTTCATTCAGAGGAGGTTAACACAGTTTGACTAATGGGTTATTAAAAAGAGCAAATCATTGTATCTTGAATATTGATGAACGAATCAGTCATATTCAATTTCTCACGGGAAATTCATTAAAGGTTATTGCAGTTCTTTCAATGGTTGTTGACCATTTGTGCAAAATTATATTCCAATGGCTTTTATCAAACCATTGGGGTGTTATGGTAGATAATGGGCAAATGTCATGGGAGCAGTTTCAAAAAATAGATAATTTCATACGGTTTGATTTACAGAGCATTGGGACAATCGCATTTCCATTATTCTGTTTTCTATTGGCGGAGGGGTTCCAACATACAAAAAATAAAAAACGCTATGTTGGGTTAATGTTTATATTTGCTCTTATTTCCGAAATTCCATTCGACATAGGTTTCTTTAGTCAATATTCACAAATGGAAGGCACTTTTCCGTTTTATTTGAAATATCAAAATGTATTTTTCACTTTGTTTTTAGGCTTATTGACATTAGTATGTCTTGAAAGACTTTCGTGTAAATCAGAGGTACGAACTGATAAAATCAAATCAGCTATTTTGCAAGTTATCTGTGTCGCAACTTTAGCTCTGGTTGCTGAACTGATACGCTGTGACTACGGTATGCAGGGGATCTTGTTCATAGTAGCATTTTATATTTGTCGAAATCATCGAATTTATCAAGTGTTACTATTCCTTTTGGCGTACATGGGTGCAACTGGAAATCAACCACCTTTATTTACGATTCTTGCTTGCCTACTTATTCTATTATATAACGGCAAGCGTGGTAAGCTAAAGCTCAAATACTTTTTCTATGTTTTTTATCCAGCACACATCTTTATCCTATATTTAATTCAAATATGGATAGGGAAAAATTTATTATAAAAAGTCCGCTTATAACTGAATAACCGCCGCCCCGCAGCGGCACATGAGCAGTAAGTCTGAAAAAGATTTGCTGCTTTTTTGTTGTCCGTTTGGCAAATTTCAAAATGTTCCGTATTAAGAAATGAAGCCGGAAAAAAGCCGCTGATTTTTTCATACAGCGGGCAAAACGCAGCCAGCCTAACGCTCTATTTGCGAAAGAAAAAGCTGGTTGCGATTTTCCGGAAAAGCGGCAGTAGGAAGTGAGCGGCAGTCCGGCAGTTTCTTAGAGCAAGTTTCTACCACGGTGCCAAAATCCGCAATTCTGCGGTTTTGCCCCTCGCGGGAAACTTGTTGGGGAGTGCCTTCCCCAAACCCTGCTATGGCGGCTTGCGCCGCAAAAATATTTCCGTCCGGCAGGCCATTTTTTTGCGAGAACTGCCCCGGAAATACCTAACAGACCAGCCTATTTTTTGTGATAAGTGAAAGGAGGTTTACAGCCTATGCCGAAGCGATACAACACACCCCACCGCAGCCGCGTTGTGAAAACCCGGCTGTCCGAAGAAGAATACGCCGACTTCACAGCGCGGCTTGCGCCCTATGGTATCAGCCAGTCCGAATTTCTCCGGCAGGCGATACGGCGGGCGACTATACGCCCCGTAATCCATGTCTCGGCGGTCAATGATGAACTGCTCTCCGCTGTTGGAAAGCTGGCCGCCGAGTATGGCAAGATTGGCGGCAACCTCAACCAGATTGCCCGGTATCTGAACGAGTACGGCGTACCCTATAACGCGCTGTCCGGCGAGGTACGCGCCGCCATAGCCGACCTTGCCGCCCTCAAGTATGAAGTCCTCAAGAAAGTAGGTGACGCAGTTGGCAACACTCAAGCATATCAACTCTAAAAACGCCGACTACGGAGCCGCCGAACAATACCTGCTGTTTGAGCATGACGAGTTTACCATGAAGCCTGTCCTTGATGAAACCGGCAGGCTTATCCCCCGCGAGGACTACCGGCTGTCCACGCTGAACTGCGGCGGGGAGGATTTTGCCGTTGCCTGTATGCGGGCAAATCTCCGCTATGAGAAGAACCAGCGGCGGGAAGATGTGAAAAGCCACCACTATATCATCAGCTTTGACCCACGGGACGGCCCGGACAACGGCTTGACCGTAGACCGGGCGCAGGCATTGGGCGAGAAGTTTTGCGCCGAGCATTTCCCCGGCCACCAAGCCCTTGTATGCACCCACCCGGACGGGCATAACCACAGCGGAAATATCCATGTGCATATCGTCATTAACAGCCTGCGGATTGAGGAAGTGCCGTTCCTGCCCTACATGGACAGGCCAGCCGACACGAAAGCCGGTTGCAAGCACCGCTGTACCGACGCGGCCTTGCGCTACTTCAAGTCCGAAGTCATGGAGATGTGCCACCGGGAGGGGCTTTACCAAATCGACCTCTTGAACGGCAGCAAGAACCGCGTCACAGACCGGGAGTATTGGGCGCAGAAAAAGGGACAGGCCGCACTGGACAGGCAGAACGCCCCCATGATTGCAGGCGGTATCACGCCCCGGCAGACCAAGTTTGAAACGAACAAGGAGAAGCTGCGGCAGACCATACGCGCCGCGCTGTCTACAGCGGCCTCATTCGAGGACTTTTCCTCTCTGCTGCTGCGGGAGGGCGTGGCCGTCAAGGAGAGCCGGGGGCGGCTTTCCTACCTTACGCCGGACAGGACAAAGCCCATTACCGCCCGGAAGCTGGGTGACGACTTTGACCGCGCCGCTGTCCTTGCCGTTTTGGAGCAGAACGCCG
Source organism: Oscillibacter sp. ER4 (assembly GCF_000765235.1). Classification (GTDB taxonomy): domain Bacteria; phylum Bacillota; class Clostridia; order Oscillospirales; family Oscillospiraceae; genus Hominicoprocola; species Hominicoprocola fusiformis. The sequence continues at coordinate 6,043 of NZ_JPJG01000084.1, forward strand.
CCAGAGCCACAGAAAAGGCCGCGGCCATACTCGAATACCCCCGGCGTGGGAAAACCGGCATACAGCCCACAAAAGCCCCTCAAACCGCCCCGAAACAGGACGGTGTGCAGCGGCTTGTGGACATTGAGCAGAAGAAAGCCGAGGGCAAAGGCCGGGGCTATGAACGCTGGGCGATCATGCACAACCTCAAACAAATGGCCGCGACGCTGAATGTGTATCAGGAATACGGCTTCACTTCCCCGGAGCAGTTGGAAGCCGCCGTTGATACCGCCTATCAGGAAATGCGCCAGACCAGCGGCAAGCTGAAAGCACTGGAAACGAAGCTGCAAGGGAAAAAGGAGTTGCAGCGGCAGGTACTTGCCTACGCCAAGACCAAGCCCGCCCGCGACGGGCTGAAAGCGCAGAAATCCGAGAAAGCCCGCGCCGCATACCGGCAGGCACATGAGAGCGATTTTATCATAGCTGAAGCCTCCGCCCGGTATTTCAAGGCGCATGGCATTACCAAGCTGCCCGCCCGGAAAGCGTTGCAGGACGAGATCGAGCAGCTTGTTTCCAAGAAATCCAGCCTGTATAACACCTACCACGAACAGAAGCAGCGGTACACGGAGTTGCAGACCGTCAAGCGGAACATCGACCAGATTTTGCGCCGGAGCGAGCCGCACCGCAGAAAGGAGCAGAGCCATGAGCGATAAGCTGCCCCGCATGGACTACCGCCAGCACCGGCGGGCGCGGCGGCTGGTGCATGAGTGCTGTAACTACGACGGGGGGAACTGCCTGCTGTTAGATGACGGGGAGCCTTGCGTGTGTGTCCAGAGCATTTCCCTTTCTCTCATGTGCCGGTGGTTCCGTGTGGCTGTCCTGCCCCTTGACGAGGAACTGGCCGCCGCCCTCTTGTATCGGGGGAGCCGGAAACGATGTGCCGTCTGCGGCGCGGCCTTTGTCCCCAAGTCAAACCGGGGAAAATACTGCCCGGACTGCGCCGGACGCATGAAGAAAATCAAAGCCGCCGAGCGAAAGCGGAAACAAAGGCATAAATGTCACGCTTTAGAGCCTTTCAAACCCGCATAAATCAAGGCTTTTTTCGTGGGTGTCAAAGGGTGCGCGATACATTTATCCTTTTCCACCGGAAACGCCGTCCTAATGCGTGACAAACTGCCAAAATCAACCCGAACACAGGGAGGTGATACTATCGCTGATTATATCATGGCAGACACGCCGCTGCCTCTCTTTCTGCCTTATCCCCGTTTCCTGCTGAAAATGGAGATTTCCCAGACCGCCAAGCTGCTGTATTCGCTTCTGTTAGACCGCTCAACCCTCTCACAGAAAAACAAGTGGCAGGACGACAAGGGCAGGATTTATATTATCTATCCCATCGCGGAGATAGCCGAAATACTGGATAAAGGCAGCACCACCATAAAGGGGGCGCTTAACGAACTGGACATGGCGGGGCTTTTGGAACGGGAACGGGGCGGCTTCTCCGCACCGAACCGGCTATATGTGAAAGTGCCACGTGTGCCACAGGTACAGTTTTCCGACCAACTGATGGCCGGAAAACCGACCCTCACAGAGCCGGAAAACCGACCTACTGATGGTCAGAAAACCGACCTTATGATGGTCGGAAAACCGTCCCCTAACCAAACTACTATAAACAACCTTACAGAGAACCAAACAATGGGAGCGAGTGGGGAGCCGCCCGCAGCTTTTGGCAGATACCAGAATATTTTCCTGTCAGAAACAGAATACGCAGAACTGAAAGAGGACTACCCCGACAGGCTGGAACGGTTCATTGAGGAATTGAGCCAGTATATCGCCGCCACCGGGAAAGATTACCGCAACTATGCCGCCGCTGTCCGTATGTGGGCAGACCGGGACAGAAAGGGAGCCGCAAAACAGGGCGTCCCCGATTACTCATTCAAGGAGGGAGAGAGCCTATGAACACCACATTTTCAGAAATGATTGACAGATTGACCGCCACCACCCCGGAGCCGGAGGACTACACCGGCGAGGACGGTTTACTGTACTGCGGCAAGTGCCATAAGCCGAAAGAAGCCTATTTTGCGCCGGACAAGGCCGCTGTCTTTGGCCGTGACCGCCACCCGGCAGAGTGCGACTGCCAGAGAGCCGCCCGTGAGGAACGGGAAGCCGCCGAGAAACGACAAAAGCACCTTGACACCGTAGAGGACTTGAAACGCCGGGGCTTTACCGACCCCGCCATGCGGGACTGGACTTTTGAGAACGACAACGGCCAGAACCCGCAGGCAATCCGGGCGCGCAACTATGTGAAGAACTGGGAACGGGCATACGCCGGGAATGTGGGCTGCCTGTTCTGGGGGAGCGTCGGCACCGGCAAGAGTTACCTTGCGGGCTGTATCGCAAACGCCCTCATGGAGAAAGAAATCCCCGTCTATATGACGAATTTTGCCCTTATCCTCAATGACCTTGCCGCCAGCTTTGAGGGCAGGAATGAATATATTTCCCGCCTTTGCCGCTATCCGCTGCTTATCCTTGACGACTTCGGCATGGAGCGCGGGACAGAATACGGGCTGGAACAGGTTTTCAATGTGATTGACAGCCGTTACCGCAGCCGCAAGCCGCTGATCGTCACGACCAACCTCACGCTTTCAGAGTTGCAGCACCCAAAAGACACCGCCCATTCCCGGATTTATGACCGGGTGCTGGAAATGTGTCCCCCGGTGTGCTGTACCGGCGGCAATTTCCGCAAAAAGGCCGCGCAGGACAAGCTGGGGCTTTTGAAAGAACTGATGAACGAGTGAAAGGAGTATTGCCTATGGCAGATAACAAGCAGCACGACACCCGCACCGCCCGCCGCCCCGACTGCGTGACGGAAATCCGCATGGGCAATTCCGTCCTTGTCGTGTCCGGCTATTTCAAAAAAGACACTACCACCACCGCCGCCGACAAAATGGCGCGGGTACTGGAAGCGGAAGCCGCTGCTACACAAAAACCGGCGATTTGACAAGCTGTAAAGAAGCAGATTTGACACTTTTGCCGCTATACAACCAGCCCTGTTCCGTGGTACAATGAAACCACGGAATAGTGGGGCTGGCTGTCGGAAACGGAGGATTTTATGTTAAGACAAGCCACCCAAAACCTCATTACCGCCCTTTATCCGAGATTGTCCCATGAGGACGAATTGCAAGGCGAGAGTAATTCCATATCGAACCAAAAAAGGATACTCGAAACCTTTGCAAAACAAAATGGCTTTACCAATCTGCGCTGGTACACCGACGACGGCTTCTCCGGCGCGAACTTTCAAAGACCCGGTTTTCAAGCCATGCTTGCAGACATTGAAGCCGGGAAAGTGGGTACGGTCATCGTCAAGGACATGAGCCGGTTAGGGCGAAACTACTTGCAGGTAGGGTTTTACACGGAAATGCTGTTCCCTCAAAAGGGAGTGCGGTTTATCGCTGTCAACGACAATGTGGATAGCGCAAACGGCGGCATGGACAACGATTTTACCCCTCTGCGAAATCTGTTCAACGAATGGCTGGTGAGAGATACGAGCAAGAAAATCAAGGCAGTAAAACGAGCAAAAGGCATGAGTGGAAAGCCTGTTACCAGCAAGCCGGTATATGGCTACCTCATGGACGAGGACGAGAACTATATCGTTGACGAGGAAACCGCGCCGGTAGTCCAGCAGATATACCAGCTTTGCCTTGCCGGGAATGGCCCGACCAAGATTGCCCGTATGCTTACGGAGCAGCAAATCCCCACGCCGGGGACGCTGGAATACCGCAGGACGGGCAGCACCCGCCGATACCACCCCGGCTATGAGTGCAAGTGGGCGACGAACACCGTCGTTCATATCCTCGAAAACCGGGAGTACACCGGCTGTCTGGTAAACTTCAAGACGGAGAAGCCCTCTTACAAGGTCAAGCACAGTGTAGAGAACCCCGTGGAGAAACAGGCTGTTTTTGAGAACCACCATGAGCCGATTATCGACACGGAAACATGGGAGCGTGTGCAGGAGTTACGCAAGCAGCGCAAACGCCCGAACCGCTATGATGAAGTGGGGCTGTTCTCCGGTATGCTGTTCTGCGCCGACTGCGGCCATGTGATGTACCAGCAGCGGTATCAGAACAAGAACCGTAAGCAGGACTGTTACATCTGCGGCAGCTACAAGAAGCGCACCCGCAACTGTACGGCACACTTTATCCGCACCGACCTGTTGACCGCCGGTGTCCTCTCCAATCTCCGGCAAGTGACGGAATACGCCGCCAAGCATGAGAGCCGCTTTGTGAAGCTGCTTATCCAGCAGAACGAGATCGGCGGCAAGAGAAAGACCGCCGTAGCCACCAAGCAGCTTGAACAGGCGCAGGAGCGTATTGCCGAAGTGAGCCGCATTATCAAGCGGCTGTATGAGGACAATGTAAACGGCAAAATCAGCGACGAGCGTTTCATGGAACTGTCGGCAGACTATGAGCAGGAGCAGCGGGAACTGAAAGACCGCGCCGCCGCTTTGCAGGCCGAACTGGACAAGTCGCAGGCCGCCACCGTCAACGCGGAAAAGTTTATGGGGATTGTCCGAAAGCACCTTGCCTTTGAGGAACTTACCCCCACCCTCTTGCGGGAAATGATTGAGAAAATCGTCGTGCATGAGTGCAGCTATGACGAGAACGGCACCCGCAGGCAGGACATTGAGATTTATTACAGCTTTGTCGGCAAGATTGACTTGCCAGAATAACTGCCCGACCTATCCGACACAATGGCCAAGTGCCGGATAGGAACGGCAAAATTTTTTACACTTCTATTACTTCTTTATCGCACATAAACAAAGTCTCAGGGCATCAAGCAGCTCATGGC
>NZ_JPJG01000085.1 GCF_000765235.1 Oscillibacter sp. ER4
GACGAGAACCTGACCAAGACCAACCGCTACTCCGACGTGGCCGCCACCTCCTGGTACAACACCGCGGTCTCGACCCTCAGCTCCATGGGCATTATCACGGGTTATCCCGACGGCACGTTCCGCCCGAACGCCGCCATCACCCGCGCTGAGTTCGCCGCCATCGCCGCCCGCTTTGACTCGAACGGCGACAAAACGACTGCGAAGTTCAGCGACATCGCGAACCACTGGGCCAAGGACGAGATCAGCATCGCCTACAACAACGGCTGGATCACGGGCTATCCCGACGGCACGTTTGGTCCCCAGCGCGACATCACCCGTGCCGAGACCATGACGCTCGTCAACCGCGTCCTCAACCGCCAGCCCGAGACCGAGGACGATCTTCTCCCGAACATGACGGTCTGGACGGACAACGCAAACCCGAAGGCCTGGTACTACCTCGCCGTTCAGGAAGCGACGAACAGCCACTACTACGAGTTCAAGACGAACTCCCAGTATGAAAAGTGGACCGAGCTGCGCGAGACCCGCGACTGGACGCAGCTTGAAAAGTAAAAAATGAAAAAGAATGGGAACGCCGAGCGTTCCCATTCTTTTTATTGTTTTTGCAGCAATTACACGTTGCCGATCGTCGCGACCATGACGGCCTTGATCGTGTGCATGCGGTTCTCCGCCTCATCGAAGACCTTGGAGTTCGGGGAGAGGAAGACCTCGTCCGTGACCTCGCGGATATCGTAGCCGAGCTCCTTCTGCGAAGCGGCCATGGTGGTGTCGAAGTCGTGGAAGGAGGGCAGGCAGTGCAGGAAGATGCAGTCGGGATTCTCCGTGGCCTTGAGCACCTCGCCCGTGACCCTGTAAGGCGTGAGCAGCTTGACGCGCTCGGGAATTTTGTCCTTTTCACCCATGGAGGCCCAGATGTCGGTGTAGAGCGCGTCGGCGCCCTTGAGCAGTTCCTTGTCCTCGCCGTACTGCACGACGGCGCCGGTCTCCTTGCCGACCTCGCGGCAGTATTCGACGACGTCAGCGGCGGGCGCGAGCTCCTTCGGACCCCAGCCGACATAGTGGATGCCGAGCTTGGCGCAGATGTACATCAGGCAGTAGGCGACATTGTTGCGCGTGTCGCCGCAGAAGACGAGCTTGCACTTGCTCAGAGGCTTTTTGGTGTTCTCCATCAGCGTCAGGATATCGGCAAGCGCCTGCGTCGGGTGGTCGACGTCGGTCAGGCCGTTCCACACGGGCACGCCCGCGTTGGCGGCGAGACCCTCGACGACCTTCTGGTCGTAGCCGCGGTACTCGATGCCGTCGTAGAAACGGCCCAGGACCTTGGCGGTGTCGACCATCGTTTCCTTCTTGCCCATCTGGGAGGACTTGGAATCGAGGAAGGTGACGTTCGCGCCCTCGTCGTAAGCGGCGACTTCGAACGCGCAGCGGGTGCGGGTAGAGGTCTTTTCGAACAGCAGCACAATGTTCTTGCCGGCGAGCAGGTTGCCGCGGATGCCGGCGCGCTTCTTCGCCTTCAGGTCAGCGGCGAGGTTGAGCATATAGCGGATCTCGTCGGGGGTGAAGTCCTTCAGCGTCAGGAACGAACGGCCTTTCAGATTAACGGGCATGGGATAGTCCTCCTTTTATCGTTTTACTCTCAAAATCTCTCAAAAGCATCTAAATAATGCTATCGCCATTATATTATTTTTGGTTAAAAAAGCAAGAGAGGCGCGATTTTGCGGCGCACACTGGCACACGGAGAGAAATGCATACTGGTCTGCGATAAAACGCTGACAGGCGGCACAGTGGCCGTGCAAGACGGGCGCACCGCGCCGTCAAAACGCCTCTGCCGCGCCCAACTGGACACGAAAATATTCTCTTTCTGGACCAGCGATTTTTATCGCGGAAAAGGCCTTGCCGCGCCTGCGTTTGCCCGTGATGGAGGCGCGGCAGATTTCTTACCGGATTCCCTTGTTTTCTGCCATTAAATATAGTATAATTGCAAAAAAGTATCCCCATGGGGCGATTTCGGGCGAATGTGCCGCGCCGTTTGGGTAAAACCGCAAAGGATAGAGGAGAAATTGCTATGAATATGATCCGCAGCGCAAAGAACCAGATCGCCGAGCTGACGGCGGCGGCTTATCGCGCGGCTGTGCAGGAGGGGTTGCTGCCCGAGGGCGTGCAGACCGTCCCCGCCGTGGAGATCCCCAAGGATACCGCCAACGGCGACTATACGACGACGTTCTGCCTGGCCGCATCCAAGGCCATGCGCAAGAATCCCCGCGAGGTCGCGAAAATTCTGACCGAGCACATGGACCTGAGCGACACGTACTTTACGAGCGTCGAGATCGCGGGCCCCGGCTTTCTGAACTTCCGCCTCGGCGACAAGTGGTATGCCGACGTCCTAACCGCCGTTGAGGAGGAGAAGGGCGACTACGGCCGCGACAACTGGCTGGGCGGCAAGAAGTACATGGTCGAGTTCGTCTCCGCGAACCCCACGGGCCCCATGCACATGGGCAACGCCCGCGGCGGCGTGCTGGGCGATACGCTCGCCGAGGTGCTCGACTGGTCGGGCGCGGACGTGTGGCGCGAGTTCTACGTCAACGACTTTGGCAACCAGATCGAAAAGTTCGCCAAGAGCATCGAAGCACGCTACATCCAGCTCATCAAGGGCGAGGACGCCGTTGAGTTCCCCGAGGACGGCTACCACGGCGACGACATCCGCGAGCTCGCCAAGGCATTCTACGATGTCCACGGCGACAGCTATCTGGAAAAGTCCGTCGAGGAGCGCCACGCCGATATGGCGCGCTTTGGCCTGGAGCGCAACATTCCGAAAATGAAGAGCGACCTCGAGCGCTACGGCATCAAGTTCGACGAATGGTTCTTCGAGTCCTCGCTGCACAACAGCGGCTATGTCAAAGACACCGTCGAGGAGCTTCATAAGCTCGGCTGGACGTATGAAAAGGAAGGCGCGCTCTGGCTCAAGACCGCCGACATCATGCGCGAGCAGTACCGCAAGCAGGGCAAGAAGGACGAGGACATCGACAAGCTCGACTTAAAGGATGACGTTCTGCGCCGCGCCAACGGCTTCTACACCTACTTTGCCGGCGACATTGCCTATCACCGCAACAAGTTCGCCGTGCGTCATTTCGACAAGGTCATTAACATCTGGGGCGCTGACCACCACGGCCACGTGGCCCGTATGAAGGGCGCGATGGACGCACTGGGCCTCGACGGGACCAACCGTCTCGATATCGTGCTGATGCAGCTCGTTAAGCTTGTGCGCGATGGCGAGGTCGTGCGTATGTCCAAGCGCACGGGTAAGACCATTTCACTCTCTGACCTGCTCGACGAAATTCCCGTCGACGCCTGCCGTTACTTCTTCAACGCCAAGCCCGACACGCAGATGGAATTCGACCTAGGCCTCGCCGTGCGCGAGGACAGCGAGAACCCCATCTACTACATCCAGTACGCACACGCGCGCATTTGCAGCCTCTTAAAGGCGCTGGAAGAGGAGGGCCACAGCGTCAAGCCCGGCGCGGTCGACCTGTCCATCCTTTCGAGCGATGCTGAGCACGCGCTCATCAAGGAACTCTCCTCCTTTGCCGAGGAGATTCGCATGGCAGCGCGCGACTACGACCCAAGCTACATCAACCGCTACCTCATGCGTCTTGCCGCGGCGTTCCACAAGTTCTACAATGCCTGCCGCATCAAGGGCGAGGACGAGGCCGTCATCGACGCGCGCCTCAAGCTCGCGAGCGCGACCCGTCAGGTGCTCGCCAACGGCCTCAAGGTCATCGGCTGCTCCGCACCGGAGAAGATGTAAAACAGTATACCGACAACAAACAGGCGTCCGGCCAATGGCCGGACGCCTGTTTTGCTATGCGGTTTACAGGACCTTTGCGAGGAACGATTGCAGTCTTTCGCTCTGCGGGTGGTCGAAGAGATCGGCGGGGGGGCCCTCTTCGATGATCGCGCCTTCGGACATGAAGACGACGCGGTCGGCGACCTCGCGGGCGAAGCCCATCTCATGCGTGACGACGACCATCGTCATGCCGTCTTTCGCAAGGTCGCGCATCAAATCGAGCACCTCGCCGACCATCTCGGGGTCGAGCGCGGAGGTCGGCTCGTCGAAGAGCATGACCTCGGGCGCCATGGCGAGCGCGCGCACGATGGCGATACGCTGCTTCTGGCCGCCGGAGAGCATCGCGGGATACTCATTCGCTTTGTCGGCAAGGCCGATGCGCTCAAGCAGCGCCATGGCCTGTGCGTCGGCCTCCGCCTGGGACTTGAGGCCCAGTTTGACGGGCGCGAGGGTGATGTTCTTCTTGACCGTCATATGCGGGAAGAGGTTGAAGTGCTGGAACACCATGCCCATCTCGCGGCGGTGGAGGTCCAAGTTGACCTTCTTGCCGTTGAGGGCGACGTCCTTGAAGTAAATGGTGCCGGAGGTCGGCTGCTCGAGGAGGTTCAGGCAGCGCAGCAGTGTCGATTTGCCGCTGCCGGAGGGGCCGATGATGGCCACGACCTCGCCCTTTTTCACACTTAAATTGCAGTGGGAGAGCGCGTGGACGCTGCCGCCGTTGTACTCCTTGCAGACGTCCGTCACGCGAATGAGAGAATTAGTGCTTGTCGCCACGACGCATCCTCCTTTCGAGCGCTTCGATCGCCTTGCCGGCGGGGTAGGTGATGCAGAAATACATCAACGCCGCCAGCACGTAAGGCGCGAGGGAAATGTAGGTAGAGGTCGCCACGGTCTTCGCGGCGAACATCAGCTCGACCATGCCGAGCGTGGAGCAGATGGACGATTCCTTGACCATGGTGACGACCTCGTTGCCGAGCGCGGGCAGGACATTCTTGATGGCCTGCGGCAGCACGACGAGCTTCATCGCCTGCGTGGCGGAAAGACCCAGCGAGCGCGCGGCCTCAGTCTGGCCCGCGTCGACGGCAAGGATGCCCGCACGGAAGATCTCGGCAACGTAGGCCGAGCTGTTGAGCGCGAGGGCCACAACGCCGGGGATGAAGCGGGAAATGTCGATAAAGCCGAAGATGTACAGGCGCGGGATGGAGATCGCGCCAAAAAAGCCGAAGTAAATGATCGAGAGCTGCACGAGCAGCGGCGTAGAGCGGAAGATCGCGATGTACGCGCCGGAAATGCCGCGCACAAACTTATTCTTGCTCAGGCGCATGAACGCGAGCAGCAACGCCGGAATGACCGCCAGCAGGACTGAGATGACGGCCAGCAGCAGCGTGTAGCCGAGCGCCTGCAAAAAGTAGACGCCGTATTTCGGCAAAAAGGAAAAGTTAAAGAACGACGCCGGCGACATGCCGACAAAGAGGTTGCTCCACCGCGTGGCAAGATCCATGGGAGAGATCTCCTTTCAGATGTGTGATTTAGTTGGGATAAGCCTCGCAGAGTTTCGCGCTGCCAGCGCGAAAAAATCTTGCTCGTTTTTTGCCACGACATGTGCGTGGCAAAAAACACTTTGCGCGGAGCGAGTGTCGAAGCACCCGCTTGCGGGGGCGAGGCACAGAGTGGAGTGAGAATTTAATGAAAAGAGGCTCGCCTCTTTTCATTAAGAGACGCCAATGAGCAAAGCCATTTGGGGCTTTGCTCATTGGCTATGAGAGATAGTGAGAAGAGAGCGTAGTTAAAGGGGAGAACTTAGGCCGCAGGAGCATCCGCGGTGACCTCGACGGCCTTGCCGCTCAGCTCATCGGCAGCGGCGATGAACTCTTCCATCTTGTTCTCGGAAGTCATCTTGGCGATGGCCTCGTTGATGCCGGGCAGCAGGCCCTTGGGGTCGCCCTTGGCAACAGCGATGCAGTAGGGCATCGCTTCACCGAGCTCGGAAGAGGCGGGAGCAATGGCCAAATCGGGGTTGGCTTCGGCGTACTGCTCGGCGACAGCGCCGTCGACGACGATCGCGTCGACCTTGCCGTAGACAAGCTCGTTGACAAGGTCAGTCACGAGGGACAGAGAGACGAGATTCGCACCTTCCATCTGATCGGTGACGACGGCCTCCTTGGTGGTGGCGGTCTGTGCGCCGACGCTCTTGCCGGCGAAGTCTGCGAGGGTGTTGTACTGATCGGCGGCGTCAGCCTTGACAAGGATCATGGCCGGCAGGTCGGTGTAGTAGGGATCGGAGAAGTCAGCGGACTGGAGACGCTCGGGCGTGACCTCGATGGCTGCCATGACGATATCAAAATCGCCCTTGGCAAGGGAGGTGAGCAGGTAGTCGAAGCTCATGTTTTCGACCTGAAGCTCCATGCCAAGCTCATCGGCGATGTACTGGCCGGCGGAAATGTCGATACCGGCGTACTGCATCGTGCCGCTGTCATCGGCATACATGAATTCGTACGGGGCGTAGTCAGCGGAGGTGCCGAGTACCAGCGTGCCGCCGGTCTGCTCGGTGTTGTTGTCGGTGTTGGCATCATCGGCGTTGTTGCTGTCGTCGGCCTTATTGCCGCAGGCGACCAGCGAAAGGCTCATCATCAGAGCCAGCATCAGTGCAGTAAACTTTTTCATGGTTGATAGCTCCTTTTTCAATTTCTTTCCATCTTGTATAATGTTTGATCGTTGAACGAATTTTCATACGCTTCAGAAACGATAGCGTTAGTATAAATGTTTACTTATTCATTGTCAACGATTAAAAACTCAAAAAATGCCAGAACTTTCGACGCATTTCTATGTAAGATGCACAAATATGCATGCGAAAAGCCGAAAATTCACAAAAGTATGCAATTATGCGCGAATATATGCAAAAGAAAAGGGGGAAAGAGCCGTATAAAAGAAGCATCCGCAGAAGCGATCGGAGCTTCTGCGGATGAAGTTTCTTATCGGGTGACATCCGGCACGGCGCTGCGGGATTTTTTCGGCGTTCTGACGTAGGCAAAATAATAGCCGATCGCGCACAGCGGGATGGCTGCGGCGACATCCAGAATGGAGTGCTGCTTCATAAAGACGGTGGAAATGCTGATAAAAAATGCTGCAACGGTCGATGCAATGCGCCAGCCGCGCTTGGAGAAGATGGGCGCATACCAGAAAGCGAAAAATGCCGCCATCGAGCCGATGACATGCAGCGACGGGCAGACGTTCGTGTTCGTGTCAAACACGTAGAACCCCGCGATAAAGCGTGTGAAGACGTTGTCGCGCGGGAAGACCTCAGGCCGGAGCATCTGACAGGTGGGAAAGAGGAAATAGATGATGAGCGTCACCGAGTAGGTGATCATCACGAAGCGCATCATGCGGCGAAAGCCCGCCACGTCGAAAAAGAACGTGTAGGCCACCGCGCCGATGAGGTACACAAACCAGAACAGGTAGGGGATCAGAAACCATTCATTAAAAGGAATCAGATCGTCGAGCGCGCAGTGCATGTTGATGTAGTGCGCCACGGGGTAGAAGCGCTCGACATACGAAAAGCCGAGGCCAAAAAGCGGCCAGTAGAGCAGCAGCCACACGTGGGAGAACTCCGGCGTGTTCAGTCTGCTGAAGCGGAACTGGCGGTAGTCAACGCTGGGCTTGATCATGCGAGGTCTTCCTCCTTCTCCTCCTCGGCTTCACTCATCTCGGAGAGGATGTTGGCCGCGGCGTTGTGCGGCACGGCGGCGTCGAGCGCGTCGCCCATCTTTTCAAGCGCGTCCTTGTCGCTGAGAAGGCGAAGGCTCGTGCGCGCGATCTCCTTGGGCGTCTGCCCTGTGACCGCGCCGCCCGTGCGCAGGAAGAAATCCTTGTTGTACTCCTCGCAGCCCGCGACCGCGTCGATGAACACCATCGGCAGGCGCATCGAGGCCGCCTCGGTCACGCTGATGCCGCCGGGCTTTGTGAGGTAGAGGTCGGCGGAGTCCATCAAAAGCGCCATGTCCTTCACATACGAACGGACGTGGACGTTTTTCGCATCATAGAAGCGGCGCTGGAGCCGGCGGTAGAGCTGCTTGTTCGTGCCGCAGACGATCGTTAAGTCCTGATCGTCCGGCAGGTCGCGCCCGATGCGGCGAGCAATGCTCATGATGGGGCCGCAGCCCATGCTGCCGCACATCATCACAAGGTGCTTGTGACCCTCGGGGATGCCGAAGGCGCGCTTGGCGTCCTCTTTGCGTACGCTGGAGCGGAACATCTGGCGCACGGGGATGCCGCAGGCACGCAGGCGCTCGCTCGTCACGCCGCCGCCGAGAAAATCGCCCGAGAGCGATGAGGCAGGGATAAAATAGCGGTCGAGCGAGCTGTCCTTCACGCTGGGCGAGCAGGTGTAGTCCGTGGCGATGAAGCAGGTCTTGAGGTTCGGCAGGTGCGTCTTCACGACCTCGCTGACCATCAGCGCCGCGAACGTGTGGGTGCAGATGACCGTGTCGTACCCGCCGCCGGCAATGAAGCCGCAGAGCTTTTCCGCACCCTGCGTCAGGTAGCGGTAGAGCGCAGAGCCCTCGTGAAACTGCGCGGGATGATCCTCCGCCGCGCGGTAGCCCACGCGGAAAAGACCCGGCGCGTGGCGGTAGATGCGCACGTGCCAGTTGGAGATAAAGCGCGAGACCTCGGGTGAGATGAAGCGCAGCGCGTCCTCGGTGTCGCAGGGGATGTTCTGGTTGCGGCACTCCTCCTCGAGCGCCGCGGCGCAGGAGTTGTGCCCCTCGCCGGTGTTGCAGCTTAAAATCAAAACTTTCATGAAAAGATCCGATCCTTTACTGTTGTTCTTCTTGGTTGCGTCTGCTCCGGCGCTGCTGCGCGGCGAGAAGCTTTTGCAGCCGCGGCCGGTTGTAGCGCTGAATGATGAGAAACGGCAGGTTGCCGAATAGAATATAGATGGCGGTGACGACCGCGCCGCCCGTTCCGGGCCAGAGGCGCAGTGCGTAAAAGCCGAGCAGGATGAGCACAAAGTGCGTGAACTCGGCGACGCAGGTCTCTTCGATCATGCGCGGAAGCTGCGCGCGAAAGTCCGTGTCCAGCTTTTTGGCGGGGATGAGCTTGGGGACGATCTTGCTCATGTCGGGCACCTTGTCCTGCCACTCGTGCACGCGCAGAAAGCGGAAGAGCTTTGCTTCCCAGCTCGCGCAGCGGTAGGGGAATTTGTCGCCGTGGAACCAGGATTTTGGCAGTAGCCGCCCGATGAAAAACGACACGACGGCTAAAATTCCGTAATAAACGCAGCAGCGCAGAAAGCCCATCGTCACCTCTCCTTATCCCGTGATAAAAGCCCGACGCAGGGACACTGCGCCGGGGAAAAGCCGCCTCTGCGGCCGTTAAGATTTAATATAGCATAGAGTTTCGAACAAATGATGAAGAGAATCTCAATTTTTGTTGAAAAATGGTGGTCACTTCTCTACCGGCAGGCGCACGGCGAAGCGGCAGCTGCCGTTCACCGGGTCTTCGACCCAGACCTCGCCGCCGTGGATGGCGACGATCTTGCGCACAAGCGCAAGGCCGAGGCCGTTGCCCTCGGATTCGTGCGAGCTGTCCCCCTGATAGAATTTGTTAAAAATGCGGGACTTATCCTCATCGGGAATGCTTTTGCCCTCGTTGTCGATGGTGAAGAGCATACTGCCGTCTTCCTCGATGAGTCGCATGCGGATCAGGCCGCCGCGCGGGCCGAACTTGACGGCGTTGTCGATGAGATTCGTCCACACGTGCTGGAGTAGTCCTTCATAGCCCGTGAAGTCGACGGAGTCGAGGTCGACGTCGAAGTCGACGTCCTTTTCCGTCCACTTGCGCTCAAGCGCCAGAATGCACTGCCTCACCTGCTCGTCGAGGCGGAAGCGCGAGCGCTGGGGGTGAATGGACTGGCTGTCGAGCTTAGAGAGCAGCAGAATGTTGCCCGCGAGGGCGGAAAGCCTGCGCGTATTGAAGAGAATCTTGTCGATGTACTCCGCCTGCTCCTCGGGGGATTGCTGGTGCTCCTGCAAAAGTGAGGCGTAGCCCTCGATCGCGCTGATGGGCGTTTTGAACTCGTGCGAGACGTTCGAGATGAAGTCGGTCTGCAAGGTCTCGGTCGCGTTCAGCTCGCTGACCATAAGGTTGAAGCTGTCAAAGCTGTCGCGGATATCGCGAAAAACGCTCTTCGTCTCCACATGTACGCGGAAGTTGCCGCCCGCGACCTCCTTCATCGCGCGCGACAGGCGCGAGATGGGCGCGAAGAACGCGATGGAAAAGCCCGCTGCCGTCGCGCTGCCGAGCAGCAGCGTGAAGATGAGCAGCCACACGAACATCGGCACATTGACGCCGAGATGCTCAAGTCCCCAGGCCGCGAGCGCGGCGAGCAGCGCCACGCCGATAAAGCCCGCCATGCAGATGAAGAAAAACTGCACGCGGATATCGAGAAACTTATTGCGCCGTTTTTTCATGTGCGCACCACCTTGTACCCCACGCCGCGCATCGTGACGATCTTGAAGTCGGGATTGTCGCGGAAGCGCTCGCGCAGGCGCGCGATGTGGACATCGACGGTGTGGGTGTCGGTGCTGGAATCATAGCCCCAGATGTCGTCCATGAGCTGCTGGCGCGTGAAGATGCGGCCGGGAAACGACGCCATCTTGTAGAGCAGCATGAATTCCTTCTGCGGCAGCACCATGCTCTCGCCGTCGACGGTGACGCTGAGCGAGTCGCACTCCATCACCGTGCCGCCGATGACCTGACGGCGCTCGCTCGCCATCTGGGCGCGGCGCAGCAGCGCGCTCACGCGCAGTACCATTTCCCCGATGTTGATGGGCTTGACCATATAGTCGTCGCTGCCGGAGAGGAAGCCGAGGCGCATGTCGTCAAAGGCGTCCTTGGCGGTGATCATCATAATGGGGATGGACGAGCCGCTCTCGCGGATCGAGCGCACGAGCTCATAGCCGTCCATCTTCGGCATCATGATGTCGGAGATGATGAGATCGTAATAGCTCTGCTCGAGTGCGGCAAGCGCCTCTTCGCCGTTGGAGACACCGAGGACAGTGTAACCGTTTTTGGTGAGCACGTGGGCGAAGAGCTGGCGCAGCTCGCGGTCGTCCTCCGCAATGAGAATTTTGAACAATCCGATCCCTCCGATCCTGTGTCGGCGCGCCGCGTTTTCGCGGCGCTTGTTCCGTCAGTATACCATATCTTTGGCAAATGTGCAGCAGGTTGCGCGGAAATTTTGCACGGCGGCAAAACTGCACAAAAAAAGAGTCGCCCTTTCGGACGACTCTTTTTGTTTGGAGAAAATTTAACCGCCGAGGTAGGCTTTGCGGACGGCGTCGCTCGCCATAAGTTCCTTACCGGTGCCGGAGAGCGTGATGCGGCCCGTTTCAAGCACGTACGCGCGGTCGGCGACGGAGAGCGCGGCCTGCGCGTTCTGCTCGACGAGCAGGATCGTCGTGCCCGCAGCGTGCAGCTCGCGGATGATGTCAAAGATCTGCTCAACGAGGATCGGAGCGAGGCCCATAGACGGCTCGTCGAGCATCAGAAGCTTCGGCTTCGACATGAGCGCTCTGCCCATGGCGAGCATCTGCTGCTCGCCGCCAGAGAGCGTACCGGCGATCTGCTTGCGGCGCTCTTTGAGGCGCGGGAAGCGCTCGTAGACGTCCGCAATGCCCGCTTCAATGGTGGAGTTCGGCTGGGTGTAAGCGCCCATTTCGAGGTTATCCTCGACCGTCATCTGCAAAAAGACGTGGCGGCCTTCCGGAACCTGCGCAAGACCGTGCTCGACGATCTTGTGCGCGGGGACGCCCTTTAAGTCCTTGCCTTCAAAAACAACGCTGCCGTGCTTGGGATGCAGAAGACCGGAGACCGTGTTCAGAACGGTCGACTTACCCGCGCCGTTCGCACCGATCAGCGTGACGACCTCACCCTCGTTGACCTCGAAGGAAACGCCCTTGACGGCGTGGATGCTACCGTAGTAAACGTGAAGATCGTTCACCTGTAAGATCTGTCCCATCGTTAGGCCTCCTTCTGCTTGCCGAGGTAGGCTTCAATGACCTCGGGATTGTTCTGAATGTCTTCGGGTGTGCCCTTGGCGATGACATGACCGAAGTTCAAAACGGCAATGCCCTCGCAGATGTTCATGACGAGGTTCATGTCGTGCTCGATGAGCAGCACCGCGATCTTGAACGTATCGCGGATGGAGCGGATGTTTTCCATCAGCTCAGCCGTCTCGCTCGGGTTCATGCCGGCGGCGGGCTCGTCAAGAAGCAGCAGACTCGGGTTCGTGGCCAGCGCACGGAGAATTTCCAGTCTGCGCTGCGCGCCGTAAGGCAGGGAGTTCGCCTTGGCGTTTGCAAGGTCTTCCATGTGGAAGATGGACAGAAGCTCCATCGCGCGCTCATGCATGACGTGCTCTTCCTTCCAGAAGCGGGGCAGACGCAGGATGCCCTCGGGCATCGTGTAGTGCATCTGCGTGTCCATCGCGACGGTGATGTTCTGCTCGACGGTCATATCGCCGAACAGGCGGATGTTCTGGAACGTACGTGCGATGCCCGCGCGGTTGACCTGCGCGGTGTTGAGGTCATGGATGTCTTTGCCGTTTAAGAGAATCGTGCCGTGGGTGGGCTGATAGACCTTGGTGAGCAGGTTGAAGACCGTCGTCTTACCGGCACCGTTCGGGCCGATGAGGCCGGTGATCTCGGTGCGACCGATGGTCACATTGAAGTTGTCGACCGCTTTCAGACCGCCGAACGTGATGCCGAGGTCGATGCACTCGAGCACAGGGGACTTGTCCGCGTCGCGCTCGGTGAGCAGCGCCGGTTCACGGGAGACGGGAACGAGCTTGGCTTTTTCTTTCTGTGTCATGGTCAATCCTCCTTTTCAGCACTGGCGCGGTGATGGGGCAGAAGTTTCTGGAAGAACGCCTTGACCTGCGGATTGTTGGTCGCGAGCATGACGAAGATCAGCACGATCGCGTAGATGAGCATACGGAAGTCGGCAAACTGACGCAGCGCCTCGGGCAGGATCGTCAGCGCCGCGGCGGCGATGAGCGAGCCCCAGATATTGCCGAGGCCGCCGAGCACCACGAACACGAGAATGAGGATCGAGAGGTTGAAGTTGAACTTCGTCGCCTGGAGGGAGGAATAGTTCAAACCGTAGAGCGCGCCTGCCGCGCCCGCGAGGGCGGCGGAGGTGACGAATGCCATGAGCTTGTACTTCGTCAGGTTCAGACCGATGGCCTGCGCGGCGATGCGGTTATCACGAATGGCCATAATCGCGCGGCCCGCACGCGAACGAGTCAGGTTCAGCACGACGATGAGCGTGATCATCACGAGGATGAAGCCCGCGGTGAACGTTGCGATCGTGGCAGTGCCGGTCGCACCCTGCGCGCCCTTGATGATAGCGGTGCCCGAGGCACTCAGGCCGAGGTCGTCGACCGTCTTGTTGCCGGCGGGGTTGAAGATGAAGTGCAGGCCGTTTTCATCGTAACCGATGATGAGGCAGTTGATGAGCTCTTTAATGATCTCGCCGAAGGCCAGTGTGACGATGGCGAGGTAGTCGCCCTGTAAGCGGAGCACCGGCGTGCCGATGAGAAGGCCAACGATGGCGGCGAAGATCGCGCCGACGACCATCGAGATGGCGAGACGCACGGGAGCGTTCGGGATCGCGCCCATCAGGCTCTGCGAGGCGACGATGCCGGAAAATGCGCCGACACTCATAAAGCCCGCGTGGCCGAGGCTCAGCTCACCGAGGATACCGACCGTCAGGTTCAGCGACACGGCCATGGACATGTAGCAGCAGATGGGGACGAGCAGACCGATGGCGGAGCGCTTGAGCGAACCGTTGTTCTGCAGGATCGTCGTGATGATAAAGACGACGATCACGCCGAGATAGGTCGCAAAGTCGACCTTTGTGGTCTTCTTGAGAGAGTTGAATTTGTTCATTTTCTGTGTCATTCCGGCCACCTCACACTTTCTCCGTCACGGACTTGCCGAGAAGTCCGGCAGGCTTGACGAGCAGCACGACGATCAGCACGGCGAACACGATGGAGTTGGCAAGGTTCGTCGAGATGTACGCCTTGGCCATGGCCTCGATGATGCCGAGGAGCAGGCCGCCGAGGAATGCGCCGGGGATGGAGCCGATGCCGCCGAACACCGCCGCGGTGAAAGCCTTGATGCCGGGCATGGAGCCGGTCGTCGGCATGAGCGACGTATTGAACGAGCAGAGCAGCACGCCGGCGATGGCGGCGAGCGCCGAGCCGATGGCGAACGTTGCGGAAATGGTGGCGTTGACGTTGATGCCCATGAGCTGGGCCGCCGCCTTATCCTCCGAGCAGGCACGCATGGCCTTGCCCATCTTGCTCTTGTTGACGAACGTGGTGAGGCCAATCATGATGACGACACAGGCCGCAATCGTGAGAAGAGACACATAGGAGACGGTCAGCTTGCCGCCGAACAGCTGCATCGAACCCTCGACCACCGGAGGATAGACACGCGCGGCTGCCTTCCAGATGAGAAGCGCGGAGTTCTGGAGGAAATAGCTCACGCCGATGGCGGTGATCAGGACCGCGAGGCTGGGCGCCGAGCGCAGGGGCTTATAGGCAAGCCGCTCGATGACGACGCCAAGCACCGTGCAGACGATGACGGCCAGCAGCACCGCCACGATGTTGGGCAGTCCCAGATAGAACATCGCGCAGAACGATACGTAGCCGCCGATCATGATGATGTCGCCGTGGGCAAAGTTCAGCATCTTGGCAATGCCGTAAACCATCGTATAGCCGAGGGCGATGATGGCGTACACACTGCCGAGGCTGATGCCGCTGATGAGATAGGATAAAAATTCCATTAGGATGGCACCTCTCTTTTCTCTTTCGGAATTATGGTTCGTCTGTGGCAGAAACAAGGGCAGAGGCGGGAAAACACCTGCCTTCGTTTCCGCCATAGAAACAGGGCATAGGCCGCCGGGAGCTTTCGCTCCCGGCAGCCCGCCTTTGAGAAAGGTCGCAGCTTTTTGCGCTTTCGGAATTTAGCCCTTGACGTACTGGCCGTCCTTGACGACGTAAGCGGTCGGAGCCTTGGAGACCTGACCCTCGGCATTCCAGGTCATGTCAGTACCGGTGAGACCGGTGAACTTGAGGGAGGTCATGGCGCTGACGAGCGCGTCGCAGATCTCTTCGTTGCTCATATCGGCGGTGCAGCCGGCGGCCTCGAGAGCGGCCTTCACGATGTACACGCCGTCGTAAGCGTCAGCGGCGAACTGGTTGGGCTCGGTGCCATAAGCGGCAGTGTAAGCGTCAACGAACGCCTGGTTGGCTTCATCGGTGGCGGAGAACGGGGTCATGAGCATCAGACCCTCAGCAAGGGAAGCGTCGAAGCCGGGCATGGTCAGGATGCCATCCATGCCGTCCACGCCGAAGAAAGTGGGAGCATAGCCCATGGCCTTAGCCTGGGAGAAGATGATGGAAGCGGGCTGATAGTAGATGGGGAGGAAGACGAGGTCAGCACCGGCATTCTGCGCACCGGCCAGCTGGACGGAGAAGTCGGAAGCGGTATCGTTGGTGAAAGTGCCCTCATAGACGACCTCGAAAGCGCCCTTATCAGTGGCTTCCTTCACGAAGGTGTCGCGGATGCCCTGGGAGTAAGCGTCGTCGTTACGGTAGATGACGGCGACTTTGGCACCAGCGTAGTTTTCAGCCATGTAGTCGGCAGCGCCAACGCCCTGGTTGGGGTCGGTGAAGCAGACCTGGAAGACATTGTCCTTGCCCGCGGTGACGTCGGTGGAGGAAGCGGACGGGGTCAGCATAAAGGTGCGGTCATTGTAGCAGGCATCGGCAACCGCGATGGAAGCGCCAGTGGTGGTGGGGCCAACGAGGACCTGCATGCCCCAGTCCATCATGGTGTTGTAGGCGTTGACAGCCTTTTCGCCGTCGGCCTCATCGTCCTGCTTCTGGAACTCGAACTTGATCTTGCTGTCGCTGGCGTTGATTTCATTGACGGCCAGCTCGGCACCCTGAACGACGGCCATGCCGTAGATCGCGGCGTCACCGGTCAGAGGGCCGGAGGAACCGAGCTTGAAGGTCTGGACCTCAGCGCTATCGGTGCCGTCGGTGTTGGCATCGGTGTTGGTGTCATCGCTCTTGGAGCCGCAGGCGGCCATCGAGAGCGTCATGGCCGCAGCCATGAGCATGCACATAAACTTCTTTTTCATCGTTTCAAATCTCCTTTGATTAAATAATGAACAGATTTATCATACAAAAAAGCGGGTCCGCCATTCCCGGCGGAACCGCTTTGCTGTATCGCGTTTTTTACTCGCTCAGCAATCGCGTTTCATCCCGGGAACGCCCATCAGGACGACCAGAAGTACCAGTACCAGCAGGGAAATGCCGATAATGCTAATCAGGCGGGAAATAATAATGGACGCCATAATAATGGCGCCCAGAGCGATGCAGTTGAAGCGGGAGGACTGAGAGGTGCAGGAGGAAGCGGCCTCTGCGCACATAGCAGAAGCGGCGGCATTATTCTGATTTGCATAAGCAAAACGGAACATAGCATTAGATCCTTTCATGTATCTCTCATGTTTGATGGGCTTATTTTAGCCTCTAAAACGCCAGAAGTCAATACCGCATATTATCCAAAGAAAAAAGAGGGAAAATGGGGATAAGTATCCCATATTGACAATTTGGACAACTTTCGCGCCTCGGGCGCGGGAGGAAAGCAGCCCGCGAGGGCTGTTTCTTTTTGCGCCCGTAGGGCACAGGGGGTGCAGCGCGGCAGCGCTGCTTCTGGCCCCACACCATGTGGGGACGCGGCAAAGGGGGATATTCTCTTTCTCAGAAAGAGAATATCCCCCTTACACCCCCAAGAGAAAGGACGAGGGGAGGGCCCCTCGCCCCCCGACATTGGCAGTTTGTAGCTCGAATAACTGCACACGCTGCGCAGTGTAAGTGCGGTGTACATGGCTTCGCCATGAATCCCTGCGAGTTGTTACTACTATCAACCGCGCCTTACTACCGTGAGGCGCGAGTGACGGTAGCACGGCGGCAGACTGCCTGCCGAATGCGGCATTGCTGCGCTCGCCGCATTGATCGGTGCACCGGTAGACGGTGATTAGGCCGCACTGCCACAAGACTGGCAGAGCGGCAGCGGATAGTAGGAGTAGGTCAAATCGTATAGCAACACTAATGCGGCAACGCCGCGCACGAGGCACTTTCACTTCGGAGAC
>NZ_JPJG01000086.1 GCF_000765235.1 Oscillibacter sp. ER4
TTGCCGCCTGCAATTCACAGACAGCAAGCCCTTTCAGCTGCTTGAACAATTTTCTCTATAAATATTTGTCTAACTTTTCGGGGTCACTTCAGAAACGGTGTGTGGGGTTTCTTTATTGCTTTTGCCTGCGGGAAAATTTGTCGAGCAGCTTTCCGCCATAGCGGAACGTCAGCTCGCCGATCAGAAGACCCAGCAGCGCGGCGGCAAACACGTCGCTCGGGAAGTGGACGTACAGATACAGCCGCGACAGGGCGATGAGCACCGCGAGAGAAATGGCGGCATAGCCGAAGCGCCGGTCGGTCTTCGTCAGGATCGTTGCGGCAATCGTCGAGGACAGCGTGTGTCCCGAGGGGAACGAGTAGTCCGTCGGCGTGGAGATCAAAAGCTGCACGGAGGGATCGAGCCAGCAGGGCCGCGAGCGCGCGACGAGATGCTTGAGCGCAACATTTCCGACGAGCAGTCCCGCAAGGAGTCCCATCAGCACGAGCGCGCCCTGACGGCGGTATTTTTTTGTGCACAGCAGGAGAACGCCTGCGAGGATCCAGATGATGCCGGCGTTGCCGAGCATCGTGAGCTTGGGGACCACGGCGTCTAGAAACGGGCAGGTGATGTTGTTCTGAATCCAGTGGAGAATGCCCCAGTCGAGCGCCATGGACGAGCAGATCCTTTCTGATATTACTTGTGCAGCAGCGGGGAGAGCGGCTTGTAGATGAGGAAGCACAGCGCCACGTCGATCATGCCTTTGACAAAGGTGAACGGCATATTGAAGACCATCAGGCACTCAAGAAGGCCGTTGGTCGAGGGACGGATGGCCTGATACATGCCGATGATGGCTTCAAGCGGCAGGTGATAGCACACAACGTAGGCGGGGTAGACCACAAAGTAGTTGAGGGGCACAGACAGCACCGCCATCAGCAGCGCGCCGACGAGAGCACCGGTGAGGGCACTCTTGCGGGACTTCTTGCGCTGATAGATGAAGCCTGCGGAGAAGGAGAAGACGCTGCCCATGATGAAGTTGAAGAGCTCGCCGACGTAGGCGGAAGACGTGCCATGCAGCACGGAGAACAGCACGTTCTTGAGCAGCGTTACGACGACGCCGTAGATGGGGCCGAGCGAGAACGCCGCCAGAAGCTCTGGAAGGTCGGAGATATCGAGCTTGACGAACGCGGGGATGAGCGCGGGGATCGGGAACTCGATGAACATCAGCAAAAATGCGACGGTCGAGAGCATGGCGGTCACCGTGAGCTTGTGGGTGCGGCTGACTGCGCGGGGTTTGGAGATGGCGCTGGCATTGGATTCGGACATAAAAATACACTCCTTTTTGTCATTTCCCCTGAAAGAACAAGTCTTCCAAGGTGCATGACGCAAAAGAGCGTGAAAATTGCGTGGTAGATCGCGCGCAGCACATCTTCTCTCATCCGGACTGTGACCGTCGGTACCGGAATTTCACCGGTTCGTGCGATAAAAAAATACCGCTTGCGGACTGTAACCGCCGGTGGGGAGTTTCACCCCGCCTCGAAGACAAGTGATTCAGTTGATAGCTTGAGTATACGACAAATTTTCGGTTTGTCAAGAGGAAAAATGCTTTACAAAGACGAACGAATGTTCTATAATGGCGGAAAAAGGAGGCGATGTCCATGCGGGGAAGACCCTGTTCCTGCGCCTTCACCGGCCACCGGCCGGGGAAGCTGCCGTGGGGAGAAGATGAAAGCGACCTTCGCTGTATCGCCCTCAAGGCTAAGCTGCGCGCCGCGGTGGAGAGCGCCATCCACGAGGGGATGCAACATTTCATCTGCGGTATGGCCGAGGGCTGTGACCTCTACTTTGCCGAAACCGTGATGGCGCTGAAAAGCACATATCCGCACATCACGCTCGAGGCGGCCATCCCGTGTCCCTCGCAGGCGGACGGGTGGAGCGAGCGGCAGCAGGCGCGCTACCGCGACATTTTATCTCGCTGCGACTACGAGACCATGGTGCAGCAGAGCTACACGCCTGGTTGCATGCAGCGGCGCAACCGCTACATGGTCGACCACGCGAGCCTGCTGATCGCCGTGAACGACGGCGCGCGCGGCGGGACGCGTTCGACGATCGAATACGCCTTCAAGCGCGGTGTGAACGTGCTGGATATCCCGCTGGACTGAAAAAGGAGAGGACCATGTCCTTTGACTTCAAGAAAGAATACAAGGGATTTTACCTGCCGAAGGCAAAGCCGGAGATCGTCGTCGTGCCGCGTGCGAATTATATCGCCGTGCGAGGGCAGGGTGACCCAAATGAGGAGGGCGGCGCGTATCAGCGCGCCATCGGTGTACTTTACGCCGTGGCCTACACGCTCAAGATGAGCAAGCGCGCGGGACACGAGATCGACAGCTTTTTCGACTATGTCGTGCCGCCGCTCGAGGGCTTCTGGCAGATGCCGGACACGGAGACGGTCGACTATGGGCGAAAATCGGATTTTCGCTGGATCTCTGTCCTGCGCCTGCCGGATTTCGTCACGAAAGCGGACTTCGACTGGGCGGTCGAGGCGGCGGCAAAGAAGAAAAAGCTCGACTGTTCGGCAGCAGAATTTCTGACCGTAGACGAGGGCCTCTGCGTGCAGATCATGCACGTGGGTTCGTTCGATGATGAGCCGGAGTCCGCTGCGAAGATGAATGCGTTTCTGCGTGAAAACGGATATGAAAACGACCTGAACGACGTCCGCCTGCACCACGAGATCTATCTCTCCGACCCGCGCCGCGTCGCGGCGGAAAAGCGGAAGACCGTTCTCCGCCACCCCATCAAAAAGGCTTGAAAAAAGAAAAAGAGTGCTCCCGCCTTGGCGGGAACACTCTTTTTTATGCATAAAGATCAAATATCGAACACGCCCATCACGGCGATGCCGATGACGACGAGCAGGATCATCGCGTAATGCTTCCACGAGAGCTTTTCCTTCAGGAAGAGGCGGCTCCACAGCACGCTAGCTGCGCAGTAGGAGCTGATGATCGGCGCGGACATCGCAAGGTGCGATGTGTCCGCGATGGCATAGATATAGGCAAACTGACCGGCCGTTTCGCAGATGGCGCCGATGTACTTCGGCGCTTCTCGCTTGGGCAGCAGGCGATCCTTTTTGATGAAGACCACGTAGATGAAGCACAGCACCGCGGCAAACAGGAACGTCAGCTCGTAGGCGCAGTTTGCGCTGCCCTCGTCCAGCGTTTCGAGCACGCGGTTGTCGGCAAAGGTGCCGGCGGCGTCGAGCAGGCAGTAGGCCGCGGGCAGGGCGAGGGCCAGGAAGCTCTTGGAATACTTGCGGTTGCCCTCCGCCTGACGGGCGGCGCGCAGCTCGGGGTCCTCCGTGGCATCCACCACACCGAGGCCGATTGCGCCCACGCAGACGAGGACGATCGCGCCGAGGGCGAGCGGGGAATAGTCCTCGCCGCCGACAAATAGCAGTGTCATCACGGCGACGAGCGCGCCAGACGAATTGCAGATCGGCGACGAGACGGACAGCTCAATGTAGCGGAGGCCGAGATAGCCGAGCGTCATCGAGCCGATGTACAGCAGCGACACGGGCAGATAGGTCCAGATAATAGACCAGCTGATCTCCGTGCCGCCGATGAAAATTTCGAACGCGGCGTGAAGACCCATCACGGTACCGACGGCAATGACCATCTTGAGGTGGGCGAGATGATCGTCCTCTCCCTGACAGCCGATCTTGGAAAACAGGTCGCTGCCGCTCCAGCAGAGCAGCGCGATCAGAGAAAGCCAGAACCACATATAAAATTGTTAAACTCCTTTGTACTGTTATTTTTTAGATGGTAAAAACAGCGGTACGCGGGGGCGGACGGCGGCGAAAGTGCCGATTGATTGCGGGTGTTCGGCGAATGAGCATGAATGAATATTCTTTCTAACGGATTCGAAAAGCAAGGATCAAAGCGTAATGAGACCGGCGTCGAGCATCTTCTGGAGTGAGAGCAGCACGCCGAGCTTGGCATGGTACCACGTCAGGCCGCCCTGATAATAGACGGCGTAGGGTTCGCGCACGGGGCCGTCGGCCGAGAGCTCGATGGAGCTGCCCTGCACGAACGCGCCCGCCGCCATGATGACGTCGGAGTCGTAGCCGGGCATCGGCGCGGGGACGGGGTCGACATAGCTGTCGACCGCGGCGGCGGACTGGATGCCCTTGCAGAAGGCGGCCATGCCCTCGGGAGAGCCGAGCTCGACGCACTGGATGATATCGTGGCGCGCCTCTTTCGACGACGGAACGACGGTGAAACCGAGTTTTTCATAGCACGCAGCGACGAACACCGCGCCCTTGACCGCGCCGGAGACGACGCTGGGGGCGAGGAAGAAGCCCTGATACAGCGCAGGCATCAATCCGAGGTTCGCGCCGACCTCCTGTCCAAGTCCAGGCGCAGAGAGACGGTAGGCGCAGCGGTCGACACACTTCTGCGTGCCGCAGATGTAACCGCCGATCGGGGCAAGGCCGCCGCCGGGGTTTTTGATAAGGCTGCCGACGATCATATCTGCGCCGAAGTCGCTCGGCTCGTTCGCCTCGACAAATTCGCCGTAGCAGTTGTCGACCATGACGACGACGTCGGGGCGCAGCTTTTTGCAGAACGCGATGGCCTCGCCGATGGCGTCGACCGAGATCGTCGGGCGCGGGCAGTAGCCCTTGGAGCGCTGGATGTGGATGAGCTTCGTCTTATCGTTCAGCGCGCGCTCGATGGCGGGGAAGTCAAAGCTGCCGTCTTCGCGCAGGTCGACCTGCGCATAGCTGACGCCGTACTCCTTGAGCGAGCATGGGCTTTCGCGAAGACCGATGACCTCCTCAAGCGTATCGTAGG
>NZ_JPJG01000087.1 GCF_000765235.1 Oscillibacter sp. ER4
ATCGCGGGGCTGAGCGCCGCGCTCGACTTTTTGCAGGAGACCGGCGTTGAGGCCATCCACGCGCATGAAATGGCGCTGCTGCGCCGCTTTGTCGCGGGCGTCAAGAAAATTCCGGGCGTGACGCTCTACGGCGATTTTGACCATGAGCGCACGGCGGTCGCCGCGCTGAACATCGGCGATATGGACTCTGGCGAGGTATCGGACATCCTGTCCGAGGAGTACGGCATCGCGACCCGCCCGGGCGCGCACTGCGCGCCGCGCCTGCACGAGGCACTCGGAACTGAGGAGCAGGGCGCGGTGCGCTTCAGCTTCGGCTGGTACAATACGGAAGAGGAGGCGGACGCCGCGGTCACCGCGCTCCGCGAGATCGCAACATGAGAGAGAAAAAGCTATGGCTCGTCATCACCTTCCACACGACGGCCGCGGCCATCGCGATGGAAAAGCTCTGCCGGGCGAAGGGCCTGCCCGGGCGGCTCATCCCCGTCCCGCGTGAGCTGACGGCGGACTGCGGTATGTCGTGGCGCGCGGAGGTCCAGGACCGCGCCGCGCTCGCCGCGCTGACCGAGGCGGAGGGGTTGGAGGTCGACGGCTTTTACGAGCTGATGATTTGAAGAAAAGAGGGGGAACCATCGAAAAAACGATGGTTCCCCCTCTTTCATCTATGAATACCGTTTGTTTTTCAAAAGATAAACCGATATACTGGTTTTCGACAAAAAGTGTTGATTTTGTCAACGATCAAAAAAGGAGAATTGGAGAAAATGAAAAAAGTACATCTGGGCGTCATTATTGCGGGCGCCGCAGTGGGCCTTGCGGCGCTCATCTTAACGGCGCTCGGCAACCCCACGAACATGGGCTTCTGCATCGCGTGCTTTCTGCGCGATATTTCCGGCGCGGTGGGCCTGCACAGCGCGGCAAAGGTGCAGTATGTCCGCCCTGAGATCATTGGCCTCGTGCTCGGCGCGTTCATCATGAGCGTTGCGAGCAAGGAGTTCAAGGCGCGCGCCGGATCGCCACCCGCTTTGCCGAAAAGCAGGGTTATAAAGTGGAGTATGCCGCCGAAGGCGAGGACTTCTGGCTGAAGCTCAACAAGTAAGAGAAGGTCGGACTACCATATTATGATGAAAAGAGACGCCCGCAGAGCGTCTCTTTTTATTCTTTCAGCAGCTTCATCCGCTCGCGCCAGTCGGGCATGTAGCGCTCGATGAGCGCGTAGAACGCGGGGGAGTGGTCGTGGTGGCGGATGTGCGCGAGCTCGTGGACGACGACATAGTCGATGGCTTCGCGCGGATACTGCATCAGCCGCCAGGAAAAGCAAAGGCTGTTTTTCCCGCTGCACGAGCCAAAGCGCGTGCGCGCGGACGTAATCTTGAGGCCCGTCGGCGTGAGGCCCATGATGCCGCTCCAGTAATCGACGCGCATCGGGAGGTATTCCTTCGCACGCGCGATGAGCGCTTTGCGCTCCTCGTCCGTCGGCTCGGGATGGGCAAGGCGGCGCGCCTGCTGCTTTTCGCGGGCGCGGGTAAGCCAGTCCTCGTGCTCGGCGACAAAGCGGTCGATGAACTCTTTTTTGACGCCGTAGGGCGCGCGGACGACGGCATTTCCGTCGCGGTCCAATTGCAGGGACATCGTACGGCGCTTGGCGCGAATCAGCGTATAGTCCGTCATTCGCCAATATAGGTGAAGCGGCGGAACGTCTTGCCGTCGCGCTCGACAGTCTCGTTCCACATGCTCACGGGCCGCACCCAGAGGCTAAAGTCGCCGTACAGCGCGCGATAGACGACGAGCTCCTCCTCGGTTTCCGAGTGGCGCGCAATGCCGAGAACCTCATATTCTTTGCCCTTGAAGTGGCGGTAGCGCCCGGGCTTGATGCTTTCCATGAATGATGCCTCCTGCAAAGGATTTGGATAGAGTATAGCACGAAGAAGCGAAAAAAGGAAGCGGCGTGCGCCGCTTCCTTTTTGATTTGATTTTGAAATTTGCTTCTTAGTAGCTGCCGAGGTCGGCGGACTTGTCGCCCACGACGCTGACGCCGAACTCGTAGTCGTTGCCGGGGAGGATGGCGTTCAGGATGACGCCGCACAGGGCCGCGATGGCGAGGCCAGAGAGGGTGACGGCCGCGCCGCCGACAGTGAAGGTGATGCCGCCGACCGAGCTGAAGCCGAGGCCGCTGACGAACATGACCGCTGCGATGATCAGGTTGCGGGACTTGGTGAGGTCGACCTGGTTTTCCACGATATTGCGCACACCGACCGCGGAGATCATACCGTAGAGGATGAAGCTGACGCCGCCGACGATGGCCGCGGGGATGGAGTTGACGAGCGCGTCAAACTTGGGGGAGAAGCTCAGGATGATGGCGTAGATGGCCGCGAGGCGGACGACGCGGGGGTCGTAGACCTTGGAGAGGGCGAGCA
The DNA here is from genome assembly GCF_000765235.1 of Oscillibacter sp. ER4. GTDB lineage: Bacteria > Bacillota > Clostridia > Oscillospirales > Oscillospiraceae > Hominicoprocola > Hominicoprocola fusiformis. Next base: position 2,412 of record NZ_JPJG01000087.1, read on the forward strand.
CACCGGTGTTCTCACCGTAGGTGGTGTTGGCAGGGCCGCCGAAGAAACCGGCGAACGCGGTGGCGAGACCGTCGCCGACGAGCGTGCGGTGCAGGCCCGGGTCTTCGATGAAGTTCTTGCCGGTGGTGGAGGAGATGGCGGAGATATCACCGATGTGCTCCATCATAGCCGCGATGGCGATAGGGGCCATGACCAGGATGGCGGAGACGTCAAATTTGGCGATGACGAACTGCTGGAGACCAAGGAAGCTTGCTTCACTCACACCGGAGAAGTCGACCTGACCGGCGATGACCGCGACGATGTAGGAGCCGACGACGCCGAGCAGGATGGGGATGATCTTGACCATGCCCTTGCCCCAGATGTTGGCGACCACGATGATGGCCATAGCGACGAGGGCGAGCCACCAGCAGGTGGAGGCGTTATTGATGGCGGAGCCGGAGAGGTTCAGGCCGATCATGATGATCATCGGGCCCGTGACGATGGGAGGGAAGTAACGCATGACCTTTTTCACGCCGAGCACCTTGAAGAGGAGTGCGAGCACGAGGTAGAGGAGACCTGCGATCACGATGCCGCCGAGCGCGTAGGCGAGCTTCGTTTCGGGATCGAGACCTTCGTAGGCGGGCATCGTCGCGACCGTGGAGAAGCCGCCGAGGTAGGCGAACGAGGAGCCGAGGAACGCGGGGACCTTGAACTTGGTGCACACGTGGAACAGCAGCGTGCCGAGACCGGCGAACAGCAGCGTCGTCTGGATGGAGAGCGGCAGGCCGTAGCCCTGGACCAAAATGGGGACGAGCACCGTCGCGCCGAACATGGCGAACATGTGCTGCAGGCCCAGGATCAGCATTCTGGGGGTGCCCAGCTGTCGGGCGTCGTAGATGGCTTCGTGTCCGAGATCTTTCTTCATGTGATTTTCCCTCTTTGCTTTCTTCTTATTTTTATTCTCATTTGAATAAACATGGTTGGGCCCCGCGTGGGCAAAAAATAAGACCGGTAAGAAAACTTACCGGTCAAAAGAAACAATATCAATAAAAACGGAAACAGCAATACCAATGGAGGGGTTTTTCTTTTTCGGCGCGGTGCAGAGCATCATGGGTCGTTCCTCCTGTTCGTTTGTTGTCGTCTGACCAAGAATACCCGAAAGCAGGCAAGATTGCAAGCCGGAATTTTGACCAATTTACATGAAAGATATCCATCATTTTTGTGCAAAAATGCGGGCAGCAAAACGAAATTTTTCCTGCAAAGGACTTGCCAAGACTGCTTTGATGATGTAAAATACCCATACCTCCTATTGATAACACCTATAAATGGAGGACTTTTTAAAAAGAGAGTGTGTGTTGTATGGAAAAGAAAAAAATGAGTCTGCCAAAGCAGATCGTACTTGCCCTGATCCTGGGTATCGCGGTCGGTCTTATCTTCTACTTTGTCGGTAAGCCCGAATTTACCACCAACTACTTAAAGCCCTTCGGCACGATCTTCGTCAATCTTCTCAAGTTCATCGTTGTGCCCGTCGTGCTGCTGTCGATGATCGACGGTATCATCTCCATGGGCGATATGAAGAAAGTCGGCTCCGTCGGCTGGAAGACGGTTGCCTACTTCCTCGTCACCACGGCAATCGCCTGCGTCATCGGCCTTCTCTTTGCGAACATCTTCAACAATGCCGGCCTGTTTCCCACGCTCGCGCTGGAAGAGGGCGCTGTGTGGGATAAAGCGACGAGCGCCAACTTCATGGATACGCTGGTTGCCATCTTCCCGAGCAATATGTGGAAGTCTTTCACGGAAGCCAACATGCTGCAGGTCATCGTGATCGCCCTGATGTTCGGCGGCGGCATCCTTGCCGCGGGCGAAAAGGGCAAGCTTGCCAAGGACCTGGTCTCCACGCTCTATGCAGTCATCGAGCGCGTGATGTCCTTCATCATCTCCCTCAGCCCCATCGGTGTGTTCACGATGATGGCGTGGGTCGTCGCCACGCAGGGCCCCGAGATCCTGACGTCTCTCGGTATCGTGCTTGGCTGCGCTTACCTCGGATACATTGTCCACGCGATCCTCTGCTATTCCTTCTCCGCTAAGGCGTTTGCGGGCATCAACCCCTTCACCTTCTTCAAGAAGGCATCCCCCGCGATGATTTTCGCCTTTACCTCCACCTCCTCTGCCGCCACGATCCCTCTGAGCAAGGAGTGCGCGGATGAGCTGGGCGCGGAGAGCGACGTTTCCTCCTTTGTTATCCCCCTCGGCGCGACGATCAACATGGACGGCACCGCCATCTATCAGTGCGTCGCCACCATCTTTCTTGCCACCTGCTGCGGCATGACGCTGACCCTTGGCCAGATGGTCACGATCGTCGTCACCGCAACGCTTGCCTCCATCGGCACAGCCGGTACGCCGGGCGCAGGCATGATCATGCTTGCCATGGTGCTCGAGGCGATGAACATTCCCGTCGATATGATCATGATCATCTACGGCATCGACCGTCTTTTCGACATGGGCCGTACCTGCCTGAACATCACGGGCGACGTCTCCTGCGCGCTGTGCGTTACCAAGTGGGAGAACAAGAAGGCTGCCAAGGCTGCCAAGTAATTTTCTGTTCCGCAATCAAAATGCCGCCCCGATTCGGGGCGGCATTTTTCGTCCGAACAAAGCGGATTGGGATTGCATTTTAACACAGCGGGGCATACAATGATGCTGCTTCGCCAAAGGCGAGGCACAGGAGGAAGAAGATGACGACTGATCGGAAACGGGGATATCTCTATATCCTGCTTGCCGCGATGCTCTATTCCACGACGGAGGTCGCGCTCAAGGCGCTCGGCGGCGCGTTTGCACCCATGCAGGTGACAGTCGAGCGTGTGCTGCTCGGCGCGGCTGCGCTGATGCCCTTTGCACTGAACGACCTCAAAAAGCGGGATATCCAGCTTACAAAGGCGGACTGGGGCTATTTCACACTGCTCGGTTTTCTGACGGTGACGCTGCACATGTCACTTTTGCAGATGGCGGTGCTGCACATGGACGCCTCAGCTACATCGATTATCTACTCGGGCAATCCTGTGTTCGCGGTGGCGCTGGCGCACTTCATCCTGCATGAGCCGCTGAAAAAGAACCATCTGCTGGCCATCGGCGTGGAACTTGTCGGCATTCTCTTCATCCTCAATCCCGCGCACCTTGAGATCAGCCTGCGCGGCTTTTTGGAGATCATCACCGCCACGCTGCTGTTTGCCACTTACGGTACGCTCTGTAAGCTGCGTCTGCCGCGGCTCGGCGCGCTCGTGATCACGACTTTCAACATGCTCATCGGCGGTCTGGAGCTTCTTTTCCTGCTGCTGCTCGGTGAGATTCCGGCGGTCGGTGCGCTTTACAGCGGCCTGGGGCTGGAGATATTTGCGGGCATTCCGTTTTTCACGAGCTTTACGCTCAAAACGACGCTGCTTTTGTGCCATGTCGGCATCGGCTGCGCGGCCATCGGCTTTCTGCTTACGGCGAAGATCACGGAGTACACCTCCGCGACGGAGGCGTCGTTCGTTTATCTCGTCAAGCCCGTTCTGGCAACGGCGCTGGCGGTCGTCGTGTACCACGAGCATATCAGCGTGAACCGCATGGTCGGCATCGCGTTCTTTGTGGCGGCGTCGCTGTGTGTCAGCGTGCCGGTGCTGAGAGAAATGCGGCGGGAGCGCGCGGTAAAAACTTGACAATGAGAATGGAAAAGCGGAAGGGCAGCGCCCTTCCGCTTTTTTGTTATTCGTCGATGCGGGTGATGTCGTGGATCCACTTGCCGGAGTGCAGGCGGTAAAGGCCGAGGGGGGATTTGATGATATATTCGATCATCAGGCAGAGGCAGAAGACCTCGTTCGGCACCTTGAGCACAAGGCCGAGCAGACACATCATCGGCAGCGTGCCGCACCAGAGGGGGAAATTGTCGATAAAGAGCGAGGCGTGCACGTCGCCGCCGCCGCGCAGCACGCCGACGACCATCGTGGTTGAAAAGCTGTGCAGCGGGATGGCGCAGGCATAGCACATGAGCATCACACTGCAAAGCCGCTCGGCGACCGCCGAGAGCGAGAAGAGCGGCATGACGAACGGGCGCATCAGCGTCACGAACATCGTGTATTCGGCGACGCCGAGCACAATGCCGAACGCGAACGCCGTGAAGCACAGCGCGCGGCCGATGTTGTAAACGCCCTTTAAGTTGCCCGTGCCGATCTCCTTGCCGACGATGACGGACACCGCCGCCGCGATGCCGAACACGCCGGAGGTCATCAGTTTGTCGATATTGCCCGCAAGCGTGTAGGCGGCGATGAGATCGCTGCTATTTTCCATGTGGCCCATGATGACCGTGATCATCGAAAAGCCCGTGCCCCAGAGCGTCTCGTTGATGAGCACCGGCGCGCTGTAGCGCAGGAATTTACGCAGCATGTCCATGCCGGGGCGGAGGATGGCGTGCTTCATGAGCGGCATCGTGCGGCAGCGGAACGCGTAGGAGAACGCGACGACGAACTCCACCACGCGGGACAGAAGCGTCGCTACCGCCGCACCCGTGATGCCGAGTGCGGGCAGACCGAGCTTGCCGAAGATCAGCACATAGTTGCCGAGCGTGTTGCAGAGCATCGAGATTGCGAAGACGATCATGCCGAAGCGCGGATTTTCGATGCTGCGCTGCATGCCGATGTAGATGGAGGAAAGCGAGTTGAAAATGTAGGAGAAGCCGACGATGCGCAGGTACGGCTCGGCCAGCTCCACGAGTGTCAGATTGTCGGTGATGAGGTAGAGCACCTGCGCGGGAAACGCGCACAGAATGGCGGCAAACAGCACGCTCACTCCGCCCGCAATCATAAAGCCGATGCCCATGACGCGGTTGATGCTCTCGCGGTCGCCGCGGCCCCAGTATTGGCTGATGAGCACGCTTGAGCCGCTTTGCAGGCCGAAGACGACGAGCTGGATGATGAAGACTGGCACGTTCGCCACCGTGACGGCGGACATCTGATCGCTGCCGAGAAGTCCCACCATGAACGTATCGAGAAAGCCGAGCGACGTGGTGATCAAATTCTGCACGATGACCGGCAGCGCCAGCAGAAAAAGATGCTTGTAAAAGCCCTTGGGCTGGTGAAGATAGGAGAACATAAAAACCTCGAATGTTGGAATTACAGCATGGGGAAGCGCGTGTCGCGGTGGGTTTTGAGGGCGGAGACGAGTGCGTCGATCTCTTCTTTCGTCGTCTCGGGGCCGAAGCTGACACGCAGCACGCCCGCGGCGGTCTTTTTGTCAAGGCCCATCGCGCGGTAGACGTGGCTCAGCTGCCCGCGATGGCAGGCGGAGCCTGCCGAGATGCAGATGCCCTGTGCGCCAAGTTCCGTAACGACATTCGCCGACGGGTAGCCGACGAGCGAGATCGACAGGATGTGCGGCGCGGTCCCGTCGCCGATGCGGACGACGCCGTCGAGCGCGAGGAGCTTTTCCTCGGCGTAGGCCTTGATGGCGGCGACGTGGGCGAGCTTTTCATCGAGATGGTCGGCGCGCAGCTCGACCGCCTTGGCAAAGCCTGCGATCTGGCCCGTGGCCTCTGTGCCGGAGCGCAGGCCGCTCTCCTGCCCGCCGCCAAAGATCAGCGGTTTGGGCGCGCGGATGCGCTCGCCCAAATACAGGCCGCCGATACCCTTGGGCGCGCCGAGCTTGTGCGCGCTGACGGAGATGAGGTCCGCGCCCAGCGTGTCGGTGCGGAACGGAATTTTCAAAAAGGCCTGCACCGCGTCGGTGTGCAGCAGGGCACGGGACTTTTTCGCTTTCAGAAGCTGCGCGACCTCGGCCACGGGGAAGATGCAGCCCGTCTCGTTGTTGACGAGCATCATCGTGACGAGCGCGGTGTCGTCGCGCAGTGCACTTTCGACCTGAGAGGCGGTGATGTCGCCGTTCTTGTCGGGCTTTAAGTACGTGACGGAGCAGCCCTCCTGCTCGAGGGTCTTGCAGGTCTCGAGAATCGCGCTGTGTTCCACGGCGGTCGTGATGATGTGCTTGCCGAGGTGGCGGTTCTGGTGCAGGGCAAGGCGGACGGCCCAGTTGTCGCTCTCCGACCCGCAGGAGGTGAAGACGAACTGTTCACTCTTGCAGCCGAGCGCGGCGGCAATCGTCTCGCGCGCCGCGGCGACAGCGTTGCGCGCCTGCTTTCCAATGGGGTACTGCGAGCTGGGGTTGCCCCAGCCAGAAACCAGCGTATCGTAAACGGCGTGCGCCACCTCTTCGGGAACGGGGGTGGTGGCCGCGTGATCGAGATAGATCATATCGGGAAAATCCTTTCTTTGGACTTGTCAGAATGCTCAAATGATTATACAATATAAAAATAAAAAAGCAAGGGCGGCGGACGCTTTGCGTCGGATACGGCAGAAAAAAAGCGGGACTTTACCGCCCAAATCGCGGAAAAGGATACAAACATACATGAAAGTTGCGATCTGCACCCTCGGGTGCAAGGTGAACCAATATGAAACGCAGGCACTCGAGCAGGAGCTTTTGCACCGCGGACATACACTGGTGGATTTTGAGGAGACGGCGGACGCCTACGTTGTCAACACCTGCTCGGTCACGGCGGTGAGCGACAAAAAGTCGCGCCAGATGCTCCGTCAGGCGCAGCGCCGCAACCCGAGCGCGGTCATCGCCGCCTGCGGCTGCTACGCCCAGACGCATCCCGAGGACGTCAAAAAGCTCGGACTCGACGTCATCGCCGGCACGAATGACCGTGCGAAGTTCATCGACCTTTTGGAGCGCGCGGCACAGGACAAAACGCCTATTGTCGATGTCGACGACGTCTGGGAGCGGCGCGATTTTGAGGTGCTGCCCGCGGGCGGTATGGTGAATCGCACACGCGCGATGCTCAAGGTCGAGGACGGGTGCGTGAACTTCTGCACCTACTGCCTCATTCCTTACGCGCGCGGGCGCGTGCGCTCGCTGCCGATGGACGAAGCTGCAAAGCAGGTGAAAGCGCTGCGTGAGGAGGGCTACCGTGAGATCGTGGTCACGGGCATCGAAATTTCGTCCTACGGCTCGGACTTCAAGGACGGGGCCTCACTCATCGACCTTTTGGAGCTCATCGCGCGCGAGGGCGGCGACATGCGCATCCGCCTCGGCTCGCTCGAACCGCGGACCATCACGGAGGAATTCTGCAAGCGGGCGTCGAAGCTTCCTTACCTCTGCCCACATTTCCACCTCTCGATGCAGTCGGGCTGCGACGCGACCTTAAAGCGTATGAACCGCAAATATGATACGGCGCGCTATATGGAATCCTGCGACCTGCTGCGTCAGTATTTTGACGACCCTGCCATCACGACGGACCTCATCACGGGCTTTCCCGAGGAGACGGAGGAGGAATTCGCGCAGACGCTTGACTTCATCGCGCGCGTCGGCTTTGCCGACATGCACGTCTTCCCTTATTCCATCCGCCCAGGCACGAAGGCTGCGGAGATGCGCCAGATCGACATGCCCGTGCGCGAAGAGCGCGCTGCGCGCGCCTCGGCTGTCGCCAAGACGATGCACGAAGCGTATCTTGCGTGCTGCGTGGGCAAGACCTTTCCCGTGCTCTTCGAACGCGACCGCAAGGGCGGCAGCGCGGGCCACGCGCCGAACTATATGGAGGTATCCGTCGCGCAGGAAGGCCTGCACAATCAGGTGAAAAACGTGAAGATCACGGCGGTCGACGGCGGCAGTCTTCGCGGCGAGTTGGAGGAATAACGCATGGCCAACCATTTTTATGCCTATATCTCCCGCATGCGCTGTGTCAAGCGCTGGGCGCTCATGCGCAACACCGAAGAGGAGAACATTCAGGAGCACAGCCACATGGTCGCGGTGCTGGCGCACGCGCTCGCGCTCATCCGCACGCGTGTCTTCGGTCTGCCCACGGACGCGAACGCCGTGGCGGTCGCCGCGCTCTACCACGACGCAACAGAGATCCTGACCGGCGATATGCCGACGCCCATCAAGTACTATAACCCCGAGATCCGCGACGCCTACCGCAAGGTCGAGGCCGTGGCAAGCGACAAGCTGCTCTCCATGCTGCCGGACGAACTGCGCGCGGACTATGAGCCCATCATCAAGATCGAGGACGAGACGACGAAAAAGCTCGTCAAAGCGGCGGACAAGCTCTCGGCCTACATCAAGTGCGTCGAAGAGCTCAAGGCGGGCAACATGGAATTCAAAAAGGCTGCGGAGCAGACGCACCGCGCGCTGAATGAGATGCACATGCCCGAGCTCGACTATTTCATGGTCAACTGCATGGAGAGCTTCTCCATGACGCTCGATGAGCTTGAATGACGCGGAATTAAGGAGGAAAACACCATGAACATCACTTGGCTGGGCCATTCCTGCTTTGCGGTCGAGAGCGCGGGCTGGCGCATCGTGCTCGACCCCTACTATGTAGAGACGTATCCTGCGCTGCACATCGAGGCGGACGAGGCGCTGTGCTCGCACGGCCACCGCGACCACGCCTTTCTGGAGGCGGTGACGCTCTCGGGCTGCGACAAATCGGAAAGCCCGTTTACGGTCGAGACGGTTTCAACGTTCCACGATGACAAGAAAGGTTCACTTCGCGGCGAGAACGCCATCCATATCCTGCGCGCAGAGGGGATGACGCTCGTGCACTGCGGCGACCTTGGCCATGAGCTGAGCGAGAAGCAGCTCGCGGCGGCCAAGGGCTGCGACGCGCTGCTGATCCCCGTCGGCGGGTATTACACGATCGACGCGAAGACGGCGAAAAAGGTCGCGGACGCGATCGCGCCGCGCGTGCTCGTGCCGATGCACTACCGCTTCGGCGTGCACGGCTACCCTGAGATCGGCACACTCGATGAATTTCTGGCGCTGTATGAGGCAAAGAAGATCCACAAACTTGATGGGAACTCTTTCGAGCTGACGAAGAACGCACCTGCGGGTGTCATCGTGCCGCGATTTGCCGAATAAGAGAAGAAATGCAAGAGCCGCCCGTTTAGGGCGGCTTTTGCTGTATAAACCCCTTCTTTCCCGCGTAGACTATAGTGCTTGCCCGGCTTGACCGGGGCGGAAAGGGAGGACGGAGCATGAAACGGGAGCTGCGCCGATGGGAGATTGTCGGCTTTATCGCAACTGGCCTTTTCGGGACGCTGCTGCACTTTGTGTACGAATGGACGGGCGGGAATCGCGTGATCGCGGTGTTTTCAGCGGTCAACGAGTCGACCTGGGAGCACATGAAGCTGTTGTTTATCCCGTTTCTCGTGTTCACGGTGGTGGAGTTTATTGTGTTTTCCGAGGCGTTCCGGAACTTCTTCGCCGTCAAGGCGGCGAGCATCTTGCTGGGCCTTGTCTCGATTCCGGCACTTTTCTACACGCTGACGGGAATGTTCGGCAAGCTCCCTGACTGGGTGAACATCACGATCTTCTTCCTCGCCGACGCGCTGCTGTACTTTGTGAGTTACCGCCTGCTGACCGATGGCGCGCTGCGCGGGGGCGCGATGCAGCTCATCGGCTTTGTACTTCTGTGGGCGCTGCTGTTCGCGTTCGTCTGGTTCACGTACCGCCCGCTGCACCTGCCGCTCTTTTTAGACCCCGTGAGCGGGTGCTACGGACTGGAAACACCGTGTTAAAAAAGCCCTGCCGAGAAGTGAACTGCACCCCAAAAAGTTAGACAATATTCTGAAGTAAAAATTGTTCAAGCCCTTTAGCTTTGCCTTGATCCTGCGGTTGTTGTAGTAATCTAGATATTCGATCAGTTCCAGTTTGAAGTGTTCCATGGAGCGGAACT
>NZ_JPJG01000088.1 GCF_000765235.1 Oscillibacter sp. ER4
AAGTGCCGGATAGGAACGGCAAAATTTTTTACACTTCTATTACTTCTTTATCGCACATAAACAAAGTCTCAGGGCATCAAGCAGCTCATGGCTGGCGGCGGTGTGGTGCTGATCGGCACGACCCTCATCCCTCTGCTCTCCGGTTTGTTCGGCTAATCCACGGCAAGCCCAGCTTAACCGAAGGGTGGTGAAATATTGGGCAGCATTTTAGAAAAGCTTGAGCAGGCTCTCAAGGATATGCTGATCGGATGGATCGAGAGCAACCTGACCAATATGTTCACTGATGTCAACGAGAAGGTAGGAACGATTGCCGCCGAGGTCGGGCAAACACCGTCCGGCTGGAACGGCGGCGTGTACCAGATGATCCGGGGACTATCCGAAAACGTGATAGTCCCCATCGCTGGTATCATCATCACCTTTGTTTTGTGCTACGAGCTGATTTCCATGATCACCGAGAAAAACAACCTTCACGACATGGACACTTGGATGTTCTTCAAGTGGTTTTTCAAGGCGGCTGTGGCGATCTATCTCGTGACGCACACCTTTGACATCGTGATGGCAGTATTCGACATCGGGCAGAACGTAGTTTCCGGTGCAGCAGGAGTAATCCACGGCAACACGAGCATTGACATTGACGCGACGATTGCGCAGATGCGTACCGGCATGGAGAACATGGGCGTCGGAGAACTGCTCGGACTGTCGATAGAAACGCTTCTGATCAGCTTGTGCCTCAAAATCATGGCGATCCTCATTACGGTCATTCTCTACGGGCGCATGATTGAGATTTACTGCACCGTGAGCATTGCGCCCATTCCCATTGCAACCATGAGCAACCGCGAATGGGGCAGCATCGGCACGAACTATCTGAAAGGTCTGTTCGCTCTGGCATTTCAGGGCTTTCTCATCATGGTCTGCGTCGGCATCTATGCGGTGCTGATCAACGGCATGATCATCGCAGACAACATTCATTCGGCTCTGTTCTCTGTGGCAGCATACACGGTTATTCTGTGCTTCTCGCTGTTCAAGACCGGAAGCCTTGCAAAATCCATCTTCCATGCGCACTAAGGAGGTCGGCAGCATGAAGAAGTACAGCATCATCTACGCCGATCCCCCTTGGGCGTATCGGACTTACTCCAAGAAGGGACAGGGACGGTCTGCGGAAAGCCACTACCCGACAATGTGCATTGAGGACATCAAGGCACTTCCGGTCGGTGAGCTTGCCGCCAAGGACTGCGCTCTGTTCCTCTGGATCACGTTCCCGTGCCTCTGTGAAGCACTCGAAGTGCTGACGGCATGGGGATTTTCTTATAAGACCGTGGCTTTTGTATGGGTGAAGCAAAACCGCAAGAACGATGACCTCTTCACCGGCATGGGGTATTGGACAAGGGCGAACGCCGAAATCTGCATCCTTGCCACAAAGGGACATCCGAAGCGTGTTGACGCCGGTGTGCGTCAGGTCATCCTCAGCCACATCGAAGAGCATTCCAAAAAGCCGGATGAAGCGCGGGAGCGCATTGTTCGGCTCATGGGAGACCTTCCCCGCGTGGAGCTTTTTGCCCGTCAGTCTCCCGAAGGCTGGGATGTTTGGGGCAACGAGGTCGAATGCACAGCGCATCTTCCGACGGAGGAAACACCATGCTGCGGCTAAAACCCATCTCTCTTCGTGACGCCAACGAGTACGTCCGGCAGCATCACCGGCATCACAAGCCGGTTGCCGGTCACAAGTTCTCCATCGGCTGTGAAGCAGACGGTGAGCTGGTCGGCGTGATCATCGCCGGGCGTCCCGTCAGCCGGTATCTGGATGACGGCTTCACATTGGAGGTTACAAGGCTATGCACCAACGGAGAGAAGAACGCTTGCAGCTTTCTCTACGGTGCGGCGGCAAGAGCTGCTGCGGCTATGGGCTATAAGCGCATCATCACCTACACGCTGGAAAGCGAAAACGGTGCAAGCCTTCGGGCTTCCGGCTGGAACTGTCAAGGCAAAGCGGGTGGGCTTCGCTGGACGGGCAAGCGTCAACCGAAGGAGGATCAATATCCCGCACAAATGAAGCTGCGTTATGAAAAGCAGCTTAGAAAGGAGGAAACAGTCAATGGCATTTGTTCCGGTCCCGAAGGATCTTAACCGCGTCAAAACGAAGGTCATGTTCAACCTGACCAAGCGGCAGCTTATTTGTTTTTCCATCGCTGCGGCGGTCGGCGTCCCGATCTTCTTTCTGGCGAAGGCACATCTCGACCTGTCTACGGCGGCAATGTTGATGGTGGTGATCATGCTCCCGTTCATCTTCTTCGCGCTTTACGAGAAGGACGGTCAGCCCGCCGAAAAGTATCTGTACCACATTGTACAGTCCATGTTTATCAGGGATAAGGTGCGTCCCTATCGCACAAACAATCTCTACGCTGAAATTCAGCAGAAAATCAAAGAACAGGAGGAATTGCAGCTTGAACAACAGCACAGCAAAGGCAAAGCCTAAGATGACGGTCAAAAACGGCGTCGTTTACGGCGACGCCCTTTCCGCTCAGGAAAAGAAGCGGATCGTCATGCAGAAGAAAAAGGACAGAAAGGCAAAGAAAGTCCGCAAATCCGCCCAGCAGACCATCCCCTATGTGGAGATGTGCCGCGACGGTATCTGCAAGGTAAACAGCCGCCTCTACACGAAGTCCATCGCCTTTGAGGACATCAACTACCAGCTTGCGCAGAACGAGGACAAAACTGCCATCTTTGAAGCATGGTGCGACTTTCTGAACTACTTCGACAGCTCGATTTTCGTTCAGCTCTCCTTCATCAATCAGAAGGCAAGCCTCAATGAGTTCCGCAAGCGCATCAATATTCCGGCACAGGAGGACGACTTCAACGACATCCGCTCCGAGTATTCCGGTATGCTGCAAAGCCAGCTCACCAAAGGCAACAACGGACTGGTCAAGAAAAAGTACATCACCTTCGGCATTGAGGCGGACTCCCTCCGCACGGCAAAGCCGAAGCTCGAACGCATTGAAACCGACATTCTCAATAACTTCAAAACCCTCGGTGTGAGGACGGAACCGCTGTCCGGCTATGAGCGGCTGAAAGTGCTTCATGATGTGTTCAACATGGACACCAATGAGCCGTTCCGCTTTTCCTTCGATATGGTTGCCCGGACGGGACTCAGCACGAAGGACTTCATCGCGCCCACTTCCTTTGACTTCCGTGAAGGCAAGTGCTTCAAGATGGGCAAAACCGTCGGCGCGGCGAGTTTCCTGCAAATCCTCGCGCCGGAACTCAATGACCGTATGCTTGCCGACTTCCTTGAGATGGACAGCAACATCACGGTCAATTTTCATATCCGGACGATTGACCAGGCGAAGGCAATCAAGAGCATCAAGTCGAAGATCACCGACCTCGACAAGATGAAGATTGAAGAGCAGAAAAAGGCTGTCCGCTCCGGCTACGATATGGACATCATCCCGTCCGATCTCGCCACCTTCGGCGGTGAGGCAAAGCGTCTGTTGCAGGATCTCCAGACCCGCAATGAGAGACTGTTCCTTGTGACCATCCTCATCATGAACACGGCAACCAGCCGCCAGAAGCTCGAAAATGCTGTGTTCCAGACCGCCGCCATTGCCCAGAAGTATAACTGTGCGCTCAAGCGTCTTGACTTCCAGCAGGAGGAAGGGCTGATGTCCTCTCTGCCTATCGGCGTCAATCAGGTGGAGATCGAACGCGGACTGACCACTTCCAGCACAGCGGTTTTCGTGCCGTTCACCACACAGGAGCTTTTTCAGGGCGGCGAAGCTCTCTACTACGGGCTGAACGCACTGTCCAACAACATGATCATGGTTGACCGCAAGCAGCTCAAGAACCCCAACGGGCTGATCTTGGGTACGCCCGGTTCCGGTAAGTCCTTCTCCGCCAAGCGTGAAATGACGAACGCCTTCCTCATCACGGAGGATGACATCATCGTCTGCGACCCCGAAGCCGAGTATTTCCCCCTCGTGCAGAAGCTCGGCGGTCAGGTCATCCGCATCTCGCCGGTCAGCACGGATTACATCAATCCGCTGGACATCAACACGAACTACTCCGAAGAGGAAAACCCGCTGACGCTGAAATCCGACTTCATCCTCTCCATGTGTGAGCTGATTGTCGGCGGCAAGGACGGCTTGCAGCCGGTTGAGAAGACCATCATTGACCGCAGTGTCCGCATGGTCTATCAGGAGTTTCTTGCAGACCCCAAGCCGGAGAAAATGCCGATCCTCGAAGACCTCTACAACATTCTGAGAAATCAGAAGGAGCCGGAGGCACAGCGCATCGCAACTGCCCTTGAAATCTATGTTCACGGCTCTCTGAACGTCTTCAATCACAGAACGAACGTGGATGTCAACAACCGCTTCGTCTGCTATGACATCAAGGAGCTGGGCAAGCAGCTCAAAAAGCTCGGTATGCTGATTGTGCAGGATCAGGTGTGGAACAGAGTTACCATCAACCGCGCCCAGCATAAGGCAACTCGCTACTACATGGACGAGTTCCATCTGCTCTTGAAGGAGGAACAGACCGCCGCATACAGCGTGGAAATCTGGAAGCGTTTCAGAAAGTGGGGCGGCATTCCGACCGGAATCACGCAGAATGTCAAGGTGCGCCCAGATAGGGCGCTGTGCAAAGCAGTCTAAGGTACTGCCGCACACGGCAGTGTGCGAGACAATCTGCCTTACCGACTAAGGAGA